>NZ_JBIROU010000014.1:0-222419 GCF_044332325.1 Streptomyces sp. NPDC017095 | reverse complement strand
CTCTTGTTTTTTGTTTTGTTGGGGGCCCCCTTGCGCCCGGGCCCCCCTCGGTTTTTTTTTGTTGTGGGGGGGGTGGGGGGGGGGGGCGCCCCCCGGGGGGGGGGGGGGGGGGCCCCCCCCGGGCCCCCCCCCGCCGCTTCAGCCCACCACCTTCTCCAGCGCCGCCAGCGCCGACCGCAGCTCCCCGGCCGTGATGGTCAGCGGCGGAGCCAGCCGGATCGTGGAGCCGTGGGTGTCCTTCACCAGGACGCCCTCGCCCATCAGCCGCTCGCTGATCGCGCGGCCCGTGCCGAGCGCCGGGTCGACGTCCACGCCGGCCCACAGCCCGCGCGCGCGGAAACCGGTCACGCCCTTGCCGACCAGCTCGGTCAGCCCGTCCCGCAGGACCGCGCCCAGCTCGGCCGCCCGGCGCTGGAACTCACCGGTCTCCAGCAGTTCGACCACGGCCGTGCCGACCGCCGCCGCCAGCGGATTGCCGCCGAACGTCGAACCGTGCTCGCCCGGCCGCAGCACGCCCAGTACCTCGCGCCGGCCCACCACCGCCGACACCGGCACGATGCCGCCGCCCAGCGCCTTGCCCAGCAGCACCAGGTCCGGGACGACGCCCTCGTGCTCGACGGCGAGGGTGCGGCCCGTGCGGCCGAGGCCCGACTGGATCTCGTCCGCGATGAACAGGCAGCCCGCGCGGCGGGTCAGGTCGCGCACCCCGGTGAGATAGCCGTCGTCCGGGACGATCACGCCGGCCTCGCCCTGGACGGGCTCGATCAGCACCGCCGCCGTGGTGTCGTCCACCGCGGCCTCCAGCGCGGCCAGATCGTTGTACGGCACGACACGGAAGCCGGGGGCGAAGGGGCCGAAGCCGGCGCGGGCCGTCTCGTCCGTGGAGAAGCCGACGATGGTCGTCGTACGGCCGTGGAAGTTCTCCGCCGCGACCACGATCGTCGCCCGGCCGTCCGGGACGCCCTTCACGTCGTACGCCCACTTGCGGGCCACCTTGATGCCGCTCTCCACCGCCTCCGCGCCGGTGTTCATCGGCAGCACCATGTCCATGCCGGTCAGCTCCGCGAGCCGTTCGGCGAAGAGGGCCAGCCGGTCGTTGTGGAAGGCGCGGGAGGTGAGGGTGAGCCGGTCGAGCTGGCGGTGCGCGGCCTCGACCAGCGCCGGGTGCCGGTGGCCGAAGTTGAGGGCCGAGTAGCCGGCGAGCAGGTCCAGGTAACGGTTGCCCTCGACGTCCTCCACCCAGGTGCCCTCGGCCCGGGCCACGACCACGGGCAGCGGGTGGTAGTTGTGCGCGAGGACCGGCTCCTCGGCGCGGATCAGCTCGGCGGACGTACGGGTGCGCGCGGGTGCGGTCATCAGCGGATCTCCTGGGTGCAGCACTTGATGCCGCCGCCGGCCTTGTGCAGCTCGGACAGGTCGACGGGGACGGGGACATAGCCGTGGCCGGCGAGGCGGGCGGCCAGCGCCTCGGCCCTGGGCGCGATGAAGACGTGCCGGCCGTCGCAGACGGAGTTCAGGCCGAACGCCAGCGCGTCCTCGCGGGTGGCGAGCACCGCGTCCGGGAACAGCCGCCGCAGCACCTCCCGGCTGCCCGGCGAGAACGCCTCGGGGTAGTAGCAGACGGTGTCGTCGCCGAGGACGAACAGCGCCGTGTCCAGGTGGTAGAAGCGCGGGTCCACC
Organism: Streptomyces sp. NPDC017095; assembly: GCF_044332325.1. Classification (NCBI taxonomy): domain Bacteria; kingdom Bacillati; phylum Actinomycetota; class Actinomycetes; order Kitasatosporales; family Streptomycetaceae; genus Streptomyces; species Streptomyces sp. NPDC017095. The sequence goes on along the minus strand of NZ_JBIROU010000014.1, from coordinate 220,739 downwards.
AGGGTCAGGCCGATCACCGGGTGGCCGAGGAACTCCTGTGCCTCCCGGTGCGCCTCGCGGGTGGTGCGGAACCCGGTGCCGGCGAGCACGTACCGGCCCGTCCACACCAGGTCGCCCTCGCCCTCGGTCACCGACCGGGGGCGGTACACGTCGTAGCCGGCCGTCTTGAACCAGGTCTCGTAGCGCTCCGCCTCCGGACGGCGCTGCGGGGCGTGGAAGCGGGAGCCGAAGACCCGGCCGCCGAGCACGAAGGCCGCGTTGGCGGCGAAGACCATGTCCGGCAGACCGGGGACCGGTTCGACGCTGTCGACGGTGTGACCGTGGGCGCGGTAGGCGCGGACCAGCGTGCGCCACTGTTCCCGGGCGAGGTCCACGTCGACGGGCCGGCCGGGGTGCATCCAGGGGTTGATCGCGTACTGGACGGCGAAGTGTCTGGGTTCGCAGACGAGGAATCGCCGGGGACGCGGCACACGACGCTCGGGCACAGAGGGTTACCTCCGCTCTCCTGTGTGTCACTGGGTGAGACCACGGTAGGAAAGGAGGCGTACGGACGACAAGCGCGAAAGGCTGCGCATCAGCGCAGTTTCGCTGCGTTGTCTCCCTGGTCGGCGCACGGGTGCTGCGTGTGCGCGGGCGTTCACTCGGGTGCCGCGTGGGCGGCGCCCGCCTCCGGGCTCTCCGGGAGCAGATGGGACAGCACCATCACACTGATCGTCTTGCGGATGAACGGCTCGGCGCGGATCCGCTCCAGCACCTCTTCGAAGTGCTCCACGTCCCGGGCCCGCACATGCAGCAGCGCGTCGGCGCCCCCGGTCACCGTCATGGCCGCGGCGATCTCCGGATGGTTGCGGACGACCTCCGCCAGCCGCCGGGGCGGGGCCGCACCCTCGCAGTACACCTCGACGTACGCCTCGGTGCGCCAGCCCAGCGCCGAGGGCCTGACCGTCGCCGTGAACCCGGTGATCACGCCGGTCTCCCGCAGCCGGTCCACGCGCCGCTTCACCGCCGTGGCGGACAGCCCGATCACCGCGCCGATCTCCGCGAAGCTGGTCCGGGCGTTCGCCATGAGCGCGGTGACGATCCGGCGGTCCAGCTCGTCGAACGGGGGTGTCCTGCTGTTCATGCGGGCACTGTAGCCAGCGCCGCCGCTCAGGAGCCGAGGACGACCAGGGCCAGGGTGAGCAGTCCCAGCACGACCCAGCCGAACCACAGCCAGCCGTTGCCGCCGAGCGCGACCGTGTAGGCGGTGACGAGGACCAGCCCGCCGACCGTCAGCGCCCCCATCGTCCTGGTGGATCCGTTCGTGGAACCGTTCGTGGAACCGGGCATCGCGCCACCCTCCTCATGGTCCGCCTCGGACCATGGTGCCCCGATTCCCGCCCGGACGGGATACGGCGGCGGGCCGGAACCCGACGGCTCCGGCCCGCGCGCTACCGGCCGCTCAGCCCTGGCGGGCGTCGAGCGAGGCCAGGTAGGCGTTGTACGCGGCCAGCTCCTTGTCACCGTCCCGGTCGGCCGCCCGGTCCGTGCGCCGGGCCTGCCGCTGCTCGGAGCGGTACCACTGGAACAGCAGCGCGATCAGCACCAGCACGGACGGGACCTCGCTGAACGCCCAGGCGATGCCGCCGGCCGCGTTCTGGTCGGTCAGCGCGTCGATGCCGAGCGAGGCCGGCGGATTGCGGAACGTGTCCACCATCGGCGTGGACCCCATCATCAGCGCGATGCCGAAGAACGCGTGGAACGGCATGCCCGCGAACAGCTCCAGCATCCGCATCAGGTACCCCGGCCGGTGCGGGCCCGGGTCGACACCGATGATCGGCCAGAAGAACACCACCCCGACCGCGAGGAAGTGCACCATCATCGCGATGTGTCCGGCCCGGGAGCCCATCAGGAAGTCGAAGAGCGGGGTGAAGTACAGCGCGTACAGGCTCGCGATGAACAGCGGGATCGTGAACACCGGGTGCGTGATGACCCGCATGTACCGGCTGTGCAGCAGCGACAGCAGCAGCTCGCGCGGGCCCGTGCGGCCCCTGCCCGCGGTGGGCAGCGCCCGCAGCGCCAGCGTGACCGGGGCGCCGAGCAGGACGAGGATCGGCGACAGCATGCTGATCACCATGTGCTGCACCATGTGCACGCTGAACATGACCATGCCGTAGTCGTTCAGTCTGGTGCACATCACCAGCGCCACGGTGAGCACGCCGACGACGTACGACACCGTACGGCTCACCGGCCAGGCGTCCCCGCGCCGCCGCAGCCGCAGCACGCCCCAGCCGTACAGGGCCAGGCCCGCCAGGCAGGCCACGAGGAAGAACGGATCCGCCGACCACTGGAGCCCCCGCCCCAGCGTGAACGGCGGCAGATCCGTCATCATGCCGTGCCCGCTGTGATCCATCCGCCGGCTCCTGTTTCGTGGGGGTTGTGCGGTTTCTGTCCGCACTCAGGGTACGGCCGGCACCGGACGCCCCCGTGACCGGGGTCGGCACACCATGAAACGGCGCCCCACCGGGCGGCGCGGCTCCTACAGCACGCACTCCGCCTCGTCGTACCGCTCCCCGGGCACCGTCTTCAGCGTCGACACCGCCTCCGCGAGCGACACCATCTCGATGTCGGTCCCGCGCAGCGCCGTCATCATGCCGAACTCGCCCCGGTGCACGGCCTCCACCGCGTGCCAGCCGAACCGCGTGGCCAGCACCCGGTCGTACGCCGTGGGCGTCCCGCCCCGCTGCACATGCCCGAGGATCACCGGCCGGGCCTCCTTGCCGAGCCGCTGCTCCAGCTCGATCGACAGCTGCCGGGCGATGCCCGCGAAGCGCTCGTGGCCGTAGACGTCCTTGCCGCCCTCGTCGAAGTCCATGCTGCCCGGGCGCGGCTTGGCGCCCTCGGCGGCGACCACGATGGCGAACCGCTTGCCCGCCTCGAACCGCGCGCCGACCTTCTTCGCCAGCTCCTCGATGTCGAAGGGCCGCTCGGGCACGACCACGGCGTGGGCGCCGGCCGCCATGCCGGAGTGCAGCGCGATCCAGCCGGTGTGCCGGCCCATGACCTCCACGATGAGCACCCGCTGATGGGACTCGGCGGTGGTCTTCAGCCGGTCCAGCGCCTCGGTCGCCACGGTCACCGCCGTGTCGAAACCGAAGGTGACGTCGGTGACGGCGATGTCGTTGTCGATGGTCTTGGGCACGCCCACGATGGGCAGCCCGCTGTCCGACAGCAGCCGGGCCGCCTTCAGCGTGCCCTCACCGCCGATCGGGATGATCGCGTCGAGCCCCAGCTCCGCGACATGGCCCCGGGCCCGCTCCACCCCGTCCCGCAGATGCTCCGGACGGACCCGGGAGGAGCCGAGGATGGTGCCGCCCCGGGCCAGGATGCCGGACACGGCGTCGAGGTCCAGCTTCAGATAGTCGCACTCCAGAAGGCCTTTCCAGCCGTCCCGGAAACCGATGACCTCGTCGCCGTGGTCGACGACGGCACGGTGCACGACGGACCGGATGACGGCGTTCAGGCCGGGGCAGTCGCCGCCGGACGTGAGGACACCAATGCGCATAGCCCGAATACCTTCTCGACGTGGGCCGGGTGACCGGACCACGTTGTCCGGCGGATTCCGGGTCACCCTACCGGCGGCAGGGGGTCGCGCCGTAGCGGGCGTCCGCCTGCTGGACGCGCCCGCACATGTGAGCGGGCAGGCCGTCAGGCGGGCCCGCCGGGAGCCGGCCGGACCACGCGCAGAACCGGCCGCGGGGACGCTCCCGCGCACTGCCGTGGGATGCGTCCCCGCAACGGGTCTGCCGGTCGGTCAGGCGGGCTGCTGCGCCGCCGTGATGCGCTCCTCGCGCAGCGCCTCGTACCACCGGTCGTCGATCGGCGGCAGCGCGTTGACGTCGAGCGCCAGCTTCAGCAGCAGGTCGGCGATCAGCGGGTTGCGGGCGAGGACCGGCCCGTGCATGTACGTACCGAAGACGGTCCCGTTGTACGCGCCCTCCGTGCCGTCCCCGGTGCCGTTGCCCCGGCCGATCTGGACCCGGGCCAGCGGGCGGGCGGTCGGGCCGAGGTGGGTGACGCCCTGGTGGTTCTCGAAGCCGGTCAGCTGGGGGAGGCCGAGCTGCGGGTCGATGTCCCCGAGGACGTCGCCGACGCACCGCTCGCCCTCGCCGCGTACCGACACCACGTCGAGCAGGCCGAGGCCGGGCTCGCGCTGGCCGAGGTCGTTGATGAACTCGTGGCCGAGGATCTGGTAGCCGGCGCACACCGAGAAGACGATCGCGCCGTTCTCCACGGCGCGGTGCAGATGCCCGTCGCGGCGCAGCCGCTCGGCCGCGAGCCGCTGCGGACGGTCCTCGCCGCCGCCGATCAGGTAGATGTCGCCGGAGGTCGGGATCGGCTGGTCGCTGCGCACGTCGAGCCGGGCCACGTCCAGGCCGCGCTGCCGGGCCCGCCGCTCCACGACGAGGGCGTTGCCCTGGTCGCCGTAGGTGCTCAGCAGGTCCGGGTAGATCCACACCAGCCGCAGTTGGTTGTCGCTCATGAGGTGATCGCCCTTCGAAGATCAGTTGCCGACGCGGCGGCGCAGGTCCTGGAACGCGGTGTAGTTCGCGATGACCTCGATCCGGCCCGGCGGGCACATCTGCACGGCCTGGTCGAGGTTCTCGCAGACCTGGAAGTGCTGGTTGGCGACCTCCAGGCGGACGGCGAGGTCCAGCTTCCGGTCGCCGACGACGAAGATCGGGTGGCCGGTCAGCCGGGTGTAGTCGACGTCCCACAGCCAGGAGGTGTCGGTGCCGTCGGCCCCGCGCGCGTTCACGGACAGGATCACCGGCGCGGGCGGCGGGTCGATCAGGGAGAACGTCTCCAGCCAGCCGGCCGGGTTCTTGGCCAGCAGCAGCCTGAGGTCGCGGTTCTGGAACTGGACCACGTCGTACCGGCCGGCCACCGCCTGCACCTGGTACATGCGCTCCAGGGCGACCTGCGGCGGCACCCCGAAGACGGCGGCGACGGCCGCGGAGGAGGCCGCGTTCGCCTTGTTGGCGCGGCCCGGGAGCTGGAGGTGGATCGGCCACGCGGACCCGTGCGGGTCGAGCACGTGGTCGCCGGAGAGCGCCCAGGTCGGCGTGGGCCGGCGGAAGCCGCACTCGCCGCAGAACCAGTCGTCGCCGGGGCGCTGCATCACACCGCCGCAGGACGGGCAGGACCAGGCGTCGTCCTTCCACATCTGCCCGGCCGCGACCCAGATCACGTTCGGGGAGGAGGACGCGGCCCACACCACCAGCGGGTCGTCGCAGTTGGCGACGACGACCGCCTTGGAACCGGCCAGGCCCTCGCGCCAGTTCTCGGCGAGCATCCGGGTCTCGGCGGCGCGGTCGAGCTGGTCGCGGGAGAGGTTCAGCAGGGCGATGCACTTGGGATCGGTGTCCCGGGCCACCCCGGCCAGGTACTTCTCGTCGACCTCGATGACGCCGAACTTCGCGTCCGAGCCGCCCGCGAGCGCGGAGGTGATGCCGGCCGGCATGTTCGCGCCGAGCGCGTTCGACACGACCGGACCCGCGGCGCGCAGCGCCTCGGCGATGAGCCGGGTGGTCGTGGTCTTGCCGTTGGTCGCGGAGACCAGGACGACGTCCAGGTTCTGGGCGAGCCGGGCGAGCAGGTCGGGGTCGAGTTTCAGCGCGACCCGGCCGCCGATCACCGACCCGCTGCCGCGTCCCGCGGCGCGCGATGCCGCAGCGACCGCCTTGCCCGCGGTCACGGCCAGCTTGGCCCGCGGCGTGAGCGGGTCCGAGTTGCCTGCCATCAGTTCTCGATCCTCCTTGCGTACGCGCCGCGCCTGGGGGCCATCCGGCAGCGTGGTGTGGACCTCAGCCTATCGAGATCCGTGCACACACCCGAATCCCGGCCCGGGACCGTGCGCGGCGGGCATGAGCTGAACGAACCGTACCCTTGCCGCCATGCGACACGGTTCCATTCCGGGCGCCCGCGGGCGCGTCCGGCCCCTCACCCTGTTCGGCGACGCGGCGCTGCGCGAGCCCTGCCGGGACGTCACCGGCTTCGGTCCCGATCTGGCCGCGCTCGTGGAGGACTTGTTCGCCACGATGTACGCGGCGGGCGGGGTCGGGCTGGCGGCCAATCAGATCGGGGTGCCTTTGCGGGTGTTCGTCTACGACTGTCCCGACGACGAGGACGTGCGGCACCTGGGCCATGTGGTGAACCCCCGGCTGGCCGAGGCCGACGGCGTGGTGGTCCGGGGTCCGGAGGGCTGCCTGTCCCTGCCGGGTCTGGAGGCCGGGATCGAGCGCTACGACCACGCGGTGGTCGAGGGCCGCACGGTGACCGGGGAGCCGGTGACGGTCCACGGCACGGGCTTCTTCGCCCGGTGCCTCCAGCACGAGTGCGACCACCTGGCGGGCCGGGTGTACGCCGACCGCCTCACGGGCTGGCGCGGGCGCAGGCTGGCCCGGCAGCTCGACCGGGCTCCCTGGCGCCGGTGAGGTGACCTGTCCGGGGCGGGGTGCGGAAGGGCCGCACGCCGGAGCCCGGCCGTCAGAACCCGGGACCTCCCGCTCGGTCCCCCGCGGCCGCGAGCCGGCCCCACAGCAGGTCCGCGAGGGACCGCACCAGCTCGCCGCGCGAGCAGGGCCGCTCGCCCAGCCACCAGTCGCCCGCCGCGTGCATCATCCCGACGATCCCGTGCCCCCAGACCCGGGCCAGCCGCTGGCTCTCCGGGCCGAGGTCCACCCGCTCCTCGATGACCTGGGCCAGCTCCTCGCCCATCCTGCGCAGCAGCGGCACGGAGTGCTTGCCGACGTCGAAGCCGTGGTCCCCGCCGGCGCTGCCCTCCGCCGGGTGCATGAGGAAGCGGTACACCTGGGGCCGGGCCTCGATCGCGGCGAGGTAGGTGTCCAGCGTGGACTCGACCCGCTCGCGCCGGCCGGCGGGAGCGTCCAGAGCCGCCCGCAGCGAGGCCAGCAGGGCGTCGGTGTGCCGTTTGGCCAAGGCCGCGTAAAGACCGCCCTTGTCGCCGAAGTGCCGGTACAGGATCGGTTTCGTGATGCCCGCTTCCGCCGCGATCGCGTTCATCGACGCCTGTGGGCCGTCGCGCAGCACCACCCGGTCGGCGGCCTCCAGCAGCTCACGCCGTCGGCGGTCGGCGGACCGCTGCTGATCGGTCCGCTGTGTGGTGTCCATGTGGTCTCCCCACCCGTGCTGATTCGGTGACGCCTGCGCAAACTAACACTGACGGCGCCCCCGGCATCGAACGGGATGCCGAGCCGTCATCAACGGTTGACTTTTCCTACCGGTCGGTAACAGACTCTCGTTACCGCTAGTAACATCGCACCACCGCCGCTGGAGGGGACATGGCCGAGTTCACCATGGAGCTGAACGACGAACAGAGGGAAGTCCGGGACTGGCTCCATGGCTTCGCCGCGGACGTGATCCGCCCGGCGGCGGCCGAGTGGGACGAGCGCGAGGAGACGCCCTGGCCGGTCATCCAGGAGGCCGCCAAGGTCGGCATCTACTCCCTCGACTTCTACGCCCAGCAGTACTTCGACCCCACCGGCCTCGGCATCCCCATGACCATGGAGGAGCTGTTCTGGGGCGACGCGGGCATCGCCCTGTCCATCGTGGGCACCGGCCTCGCCGCCGTGGGCGTCCTCGCCAACGGGACCGACGAGCAGATCGGCACCTGGATCCCGCAGATGTACGGCGACCCGAACGACGTCAAGGTCGCCGCCTTCTGCTCCTCCGAGCCCGACGCCGGCTCCGACGTGGCCTCCCTGCGCACCCGCGCCGTCTACGACGAGGCCAAGGACGAGTGGGTGCTCAACGGCACCAAGACCTGGGCGACCAACGGCGGCATCGCCAACGTCCACGTGGTCGTCGCCGTCGTCGACCCGGAGCTGGGCTCCAAGGGCCACGCCTCCTTCATCGTCCCGCCGGGCACGGCCGGCCTGTCCCAGGGGCAGAAGTTCAAGAAGCACGGCATCCGCGCCTCGCACACCGCCGAGGTCGTCCTGGACGGCGTCCGGGTGCCCGGCTCCTGCCTGCTCGGCGGCAAGGAGAAGCTGGACGAGCGGCTCGCGCGGGCCCGGGAGAAGGCGCGGGCCGCGGGCGGCGAGCGGGTGAAGAACGCGGCGATGGCCACCTTCGAGGCCTCCCGGCCGGCCGTCGGCGCCATGGCGGTGGGCACGGCCCGGGCCGCCTACGAAGTCGCCCTCGACTACGCCCGGACCCGGGAGCAGTTCGGGCGGCCGATCATCGACAACCAGGGGATCGCCTTCCAGCTCGCGGACATGCGCACCCAGATCGACGCCGCCCGGCTGCTGGTCTGGCGGGCCTCGTGGATGGCGGTCAACGGCAAGCCGTTCACCGCGGCCGAGGGGTCGATGTCCAAGCTGTTCGCCAGCGAGACCGCGAAGAAGGTGACCGCGCAGGCCATCCAGATCCTGGGCGGCAACGGCTACACCCGGGAGTACCCGGTGGAGCGGATGCACCGGGACGCGGCCATCTACACCATCTTCGAGGGGACGAGCGAGATCCAGCGGCTCGTCATCGCGCGGACGCTGTCCGGCATGCCCATCCGCTAGCGCCGTGGGGGCGCGGGCGGGCCGCGGGCTGCCGGCCCGCCCCGGCCGGCCACGGCGCCCCGCGCCCCGGCGCGCGGATCACTTGTGCCGCAGCGGCGTGAGCTGCTCGATGTCGTACTTCGCGCGCAGCGCCTCGATCGCCTCCTGGTCCGGCGGGCCGCCGTCGGCCAGGATCTCCAGCAGTTCCTCGAAGTACCGCTCGTGGTCCGGCGGAGGAGAGGCCTGGAAGAACATCCTCGCGGTCGTCTGCGTCGGATTGGCGAACGCGTGGGGACAGCCCGGGGGGACGACGATGACCGTGCCCGGTGTCGCGCGCACCACCCGGCTGCCCGAACGTGACTCCCACTTCCGCCAGTTGTCGGGCGTGCGGACGCGCGGCTCGAAGGCGAGGACGTCCAGTTCGCCTTCCAGGACGTAGAACAACTCCTCGCTGCGGGTGTGCACATGGGCGCCCACGTCGAACCCGGGCGGCACCTCCACCTCGAAGGTGGAGGCCATGCGCGAGTGGGTGCCGGTGACCTTGAAGGTCACCCGCTGGGCCGGGGTCGCGACGACCCGGCCGTGCCCCGGCGGCACGTACAGTCCCTCGGTCTCGGTCATGGGGCGGCTCACCACGTCACCGGAAGGGCCTCGGGACCACGGATCAGCGCGCCCTTCCGGAACGGCACCTGATCCGGCGGCACGGCGAGCCTCAGGCCCGGTACCCGGTCCAGCAGGACGTCCGTCAGCAGTTCCTCCTCCAGCCGGGCGAGTATGCCGCCGGGACAGTAGTGCGGGCCGAAGCCGAACGCCACGTGCGGGTTCGGGCTGCGCGCGAAGTCGATGCCCTCCGGGTCCGGGAAGACCTCCGGGTCCCGGTTGGCGGCCAGATAGGAGACGTACACCGCGTCGCCCGCGCGGATGCGGACCCCGCCGATCTCCACGTCCGCCAGGGCGACACGGGACAGACCGACCGCGTTGCGGTGCGGGATGTAGCGCAGCAGTTCGTCGATGGCCCGGGACCGCAGCCCCGGCTCCGCGCGCAGCCGCGCCAGCAGACCGGGCCGGGTCAGCAGCAGGTAGAACATCTGCCCGCTGTTGCCGGTGACCGCCTCGCCGCCGATCTGCAGCAGGACGGCGAGGCCCACGGCCTGCGCCGGCGTGATCTCGCCGCGGCCCACCGCGGCTCCCAGCAGCGAGGCGACGTCCTCGCCCGCACTGCCCTCCCGCAGCCTGATCAGTTCGCCGAAGTACGCCGCCATCCCCCGCTTGGCCCGCTCGCTGACGTCCTTGCCGTGCGCGGCCGACAGGATCAGGTCCGTCCAGGTGTGCAGGGCGTGCCGGTCGGCGGCCGGGACCCCCATCAGCTCGCAGATCACCGCGATCGGGAACGGTCCGAGCACCGCGCTGGTGAGGTCCGCGGGCGGGCCGCCGAGCAGCAGTTCGCCGACCAGCTCGTCCAGCACGGCCCGCGCCCGGTCCCGCACCCGCTCCACGCCCTTGGCGGTGAACGCGGCGGCCACCGAGCGGCGCAGCCGGGTGTGCTCCGGCGGATCGAGGAAGCCGACCGCGCCCGGCTCCGGGATGAAGTGCGGAGCCAGCCGGGTGACCTGCTGGTCCACGACGGCCTCACGGCTGAAGCGGGGATCGTTGGCCACCTTGCGCACGTCGTCGTACCGGGTGACCAGCCACGCCCAGCCCTCGCCGTGCGGGAGCTGGACCCGGGTCACCGGGCCCTCCGCCATCAGATCGGCCAGCACCGGGTCGAACTGCGTCCCGGGCAGGTCGAGCGCCGGCCAGTGCCGCACCGGGGGCAGGGTCCGGGCGAGCGCCGGCTGCGCCGTCGTCATCGCCCGGCCCCGTCCCCGTTCACCCAGCGGCCGACCGACATCTCCGCGGTGATGCCGGGACCGAACCCGGCGAGCAGTCCGCGGGCCCGGTCCTCGGTGCCGCCCTCCTCGAACAGCCGGCGCAGCGCGTCCAGGACGACGGCGCTGGCGATGTTGCCGTACTCGGTGAGCGTGGCCCGGCTGAACCGGAACGCGTGCGGCTCGACCTCCAGGAAGGTGCTGAGGTCGTCGAGGATGCGCGGGCCGCCCGCGTGGATGATGTAGAAGTCCAGGTCGGAGGCGTCCCAGCCGTGCGTACAGGCCAGGTCCTTCAGCGCCGGGGCGAGCGGCTCCATGGTCGCGGGCACCCGCTTGTCCAGCAGGAAGTGAAAGCCGGTGGCCCGGACGTCGTAGGCGATCCAGTCCTCGGTCTTCGGGATCAGGTAGGAGCCGTTGCGCTCCAGGCTCACGCCGGTGCCGCCGCGGCCGCGCACCACGGCGGCGGCTATGCCGTCGCCGAACAGCCCGTTGGACAGCAGCGAGCCGATGCCGAGGTCGGTGGGCTGGTAGCACAGCGAGCAGAACTCGCAGGCCACGATCAGGGCGTTGGCGTGCGGGTAGGCCGAGCAGAAGTCGTGCGCCCGGTTGATCGCCGCGCCGCCGGCCGCGCAGCCCAGCTGGGCGATCGGGAGCTGACGGGTGGTGCTGTCGAAGTCCATCTCGTTGATCAGCCACGCCGTGAGCGAGGGCATCATGAAGCCCGTGCACGACACGTAGATGATCACGTCGATGTCCCGGGTGAGCAGTTCCGCGTCGTCCAGCGCGCGCTGGATCACCGCGGGGACCCGGGCCTTGGCCTCGGCCTCGTAGAGCTTGTTGCGCTCCTCGAAGCCCGGGTGCTTCAGGGTCTCCTCGATGGGCTGGACGATGTGTCTGGTCTTGACGCCGGTGTTCTCGATCAGCCGGAGGGCCAGTGGCAGCTGTGGGTGGTCCGCGTGGTGGGAGCGCGCCAGCTCCAGCGTCTCCTCCATGGTGATCACATACTCCGGGACCGACACCGAGGGCTTGCACAAAGTCGCCATGAACCGTCCCTGCTTTCCGCGTTCCGCGTTCCGGAAGGCCGTCGCCCACCGGTCAGAAGGTGAGTCCGCTCCTGTGGGTGCTGCACCCACCGTCACCCGGGAGGGCGATGATCTCGCGTTGGATTACTCCGAACCGGGGACGCGGCGGTCCGGCCCGGAGGGCGATTCCTGCCCCCGGACGAGCGAAAACACCGGTCCGCCCGTTAGTCCCGAGCTGCCGGAGGGGACGACGGGCGTCCGGCGAGCCAGCTCCGATGGCTGGGTGCGGGTGCGGGTGCGGGTGCGGTGGCGGTGCGCCCCGGGCCTGGCTATGGCGGTGGTGCGGCCCCGGGCCCGGCTTCGGCGGTCCCGGGGCCCGGTGGCGGCGGGGACCCGGTGGCAGGCCGGTGGTGGTTTGCGGGCCGGAACGCTACGGCGCCCCGCTGCTGTGGGCGATACACGCCACGTCGATGCGGTCCGCCAGCTTGGCCAGCTCGATGGTCAGCGCGGCCACGGTGTCCTCGTCGAGCCCCTGCTCGCCCGCCTCGACCAGGTGCAGCCACCGCGCGCCCACGGTCCGCAACAACTTACTCACGTCGGCCGCGGCCACCTGCAAGGCACCGCGGTCGTCGACGATCAGAGGCAGGGTCACTTCGCGGTTCACAGAACGGGATGGTAGCCGCGCGGCCCTCACGCACCCTGCCAAACCGTGGTGATGTTGCAGAACTCCCGGATTCCGTGCCCGGACAGCTCACGCCCGTACCCCGAGCGCTTCACGCCGCCGAACGGGAACGCCGGATGGGAGGCGGTCATCCCGTTGACGTACACGGCACCGGCCTGGAGGTCCCGCGCGAACCGCTCCACCTCCGCCTCGTCGCGCGTCCACACGTTGGAACTCAGCCCGAACGGCGTGTCGTTGGCGATGAGCACGGCCTCGTCCAGGTCGGCCGCCCGGTACAGCGTGGCGACCGGTCCGAACGTCTCCTCGCGGTGGACGCGCATCTCGCGGGTGAGGCCGGCGAGCACGGTCGGCGGGTAGAACCAGCCGGGCCCGTCCGGCCGCTGCCCGCCGCACAGCACCTCGGCCCCGCCACGCCGGGCGTCCTCGACCAGCTCCTCCAGGTCGGTGCGCCCCCGTTCGCTGGCGAGCGGCCCGACCTCGGTGTCCTCCGCGAGCGGGTCGCCGACCTTCAGGGCCCGCATGCCCGCGACGAACCGCTCGGCGAAGGCGTCGTACACGTCGGTGTGCACGATGAACCGCTTCGCGGCGATGCAGGACTGCCCGTTGTTCTGCACGCGCGCGGTCACCGCGACCTCGGCCGCCCGGTCCAGGTCGGCGGAGGGCATGACGACGTAGGGATCGCTGCCGCCCAGCTCCAGCACCGTCTTCTTGATCATCTCGCCGGCGGTGGCGGCGACCGCCCGGCCCGCGGGCTCGCTGCCGGTCAGGGTGGCCGCCTTCACCCGCTCGTCGCGCAGGATGTCGTCCACCGCGGCGGAGCCGACCAGCAGCGTCTGGAAGCAGCCTTCCGGGAAGCCCGCGCGGTGGAACAGGTCCTCCAGGTACAGGGCGGTCTGGGGCACGTTGGAGGCGTGCTTGAGCAGGCCCACGTTCCCGGCCATCAGCGCGGGCGCGGCGAACCGGATGACCTGCCACAGCGGGAAGTTCCAGGGCATCACCGCGAGCACGGGACCGAGCGGCCGGTACCGCACCCGCACCCGGGAGGCACCGGAGTCGCGCACGTCCGCCTCGGCGGGTTCCTCGTCGGCGAGCAGGTCCGCGGCGTGCCCTGCGTACCAGCGCATGGCGTTGGCGCACTTGGCGGCCTCCGCGCGGGCCTGCGCGACCGGCTTGCCCATCTCCGTGGTCATGATCCGGCCGATCTCCTGCCGGTCCTCGTCCAGCAGGTCGGCGGCCCGGTTCAGCAGCCGGGCGCGGTCCGCGAACGAGGTCGTCCGGTAGGTGCGGAACGTGGCTTCGGCGAGCTGGAGCCGGCGCTCCAGCTCCTCCTCGCCCATGGGCTCGTACGTCTTGAGCGTCTCACCGGTCGCCGGGTTCACCGTCGCGATGGGCATGGCCGACCTCCCTGGGAGCGGGCTTGTCTCGACCTTCGCGCGCGCTCCGGTACGGCGCAACGCGACAGGCCCTGGTCAGCCCGAGTGCTCCGCCAGCCGGTCGAGAAACGCGGCCTGCGCCGGGATGATCAGCGCACGCGCCCGGTCCGGGGCGAGCCAGGCCACCCGGTCCAGCTCCGGGAACTCCTGGATCCGGCCGGAGCGCGGCGGCCACTCCAGGGTGAAGGTGCCGGGGCTGATCGCCTCCGGGTCGAGGTCGGCCTCCACCGCCCACGCCGTGACGATCTTGCCGTTGGACTGCACGACCTCGCCCAGTGGCACGGCCTCGCCGTCCGGCGGCGGCAGCCCCAGCTCCTCCTGGAACTCGCGCCGGGCCGCCTCCCAGGCCGGCTCCCCTGCGTCGTACTCGCCCTTCGGCACGGTCCAGGCTCCCGCGTCCTTCTTCGCGAAGAACGGGCCGCCCATATGGCCGAGCAATACCTCCGGGCCCCCACCGGTGTGCCGGAACAACAGCAGTCCCGCGCTGCGCTTCGTCGTCCGCACCGTCACGGCCTGACCTCCGGGTGGGCTGCCAGCAGGGTTTCCACGGTATCGGCCTCCTCGGGGCGCTTGTCCTCGCGGTAACGGACCACGCGGGCGAAGCGGAGGGTGACGCCGGCAGGGTAGCGGGAGGAGCGCTGGAGGCCGTCGTAGGCGATCTCCACGACGAGTTCGGGGCGCACCCGCACCACCCACCCGTCGTCCTCGACGGCCAGCTCCAGCAGCCGTTCGGTCTGCCAGGCGAGCATCGCGTCCGTCATGCCCTTGAAGGTCTTGCCGAGCATCTTGAAACCGCCGTCCGGATCGCGGGCGGCGAGATGGAGGTTGGACAGCTTGCCGGTGCGGCGGCCGTGGCCCCACTCGGCGGCCAGCACCACCAGGTCGAGGGTGTGCACCGGCTTGACCTTGAGCCAGGACGCGCCGCGCCGGCCCGCGCTGTAGGGCGCGTCGAGCGCCTTGACCACCACGCCCTCGTGGCCGCGGGCCAGGGTGGCGGCGAGGAACCGCTCCGCCTCCGGGACGTCCTCGGGCCTCGCGGCCACCGATCGCCGCACCCGCATCGGCCCGGGCACCAGCCGGGCCAGCTCCGCGTGCCGCTCGGCGAACGGCAGGTCGAGCAGATCACGGCCGTCGACCGAGAGCGCGTCGAAGAAGACGGGGGAGACCGGGGTCTCCTCGGCGGCCCGCGCCACATCCGTGCGGGAGCCGACCCGGCCCGCCGTCTCCTGGAACGAGCGGGGCCGGCCCGCGGCGTCGAAGGAGATCACCTCGCCGTCCAGGATGAACCGCTCGCCCCGCAACTCCAGCGCGGCGGCGGTCACTTCGGGCAGCCGGCCGGTGATGTCGTCCAGCGTGCGCGTGTACACCCGTACCGTGTCGCCGTCCCGGTGCACCTGCACCCGGATGCCGTCGAGTTTCTCCTCCACCGCGCAGGCGCCCAGCTTCTGCACCGCCTCGGCGACCGAGGACGCGCTGTGCGCCAGCATCGGCAGCACCGGACGGCCGACCGTGAGCCGGAACCGCTCCAGCGCCGCCGGTCCCTCGCCGAGCAGCGCCCGGGCCACCGTCTGGAGCGACCCGGCGAGCATCACGGCCCGCCGCACGTCGGCCGGGGCCGCGCCGGTCGCCTGGGCCAGTCCCTCCGCCGCGACCGCGTCCAGGGCGCCCTGGCGGACCTCGCCGGTGAGCAGGCCGCGCAGGAAGCGCTGCTCCTCCTCGGTGGCGGCGCCCATCAGCTCGCCGACGAGCCGGGCCCGCTCCGCCTGGGAACCGGGCCCGGACACCTTGCCCAGCTCCGTGAGACGGGCGTCGACGTCCCGCACGGTCAGGGAGGGCTCGGCGGCCGGCGGCACGGGGCGTCCCAGCACCTTCCAGCCGACGCCGATCCGGCCCTGCGGCAGCCGTCCGGCCAGATAGGGAATGACGATCGGCACGTCGTCCGCCTCCGCGTCCCGGAACAGCTCCGCGAGCAGCGCGGTCTTGCGGGACCGGGCCGCCGTCGCGGCGACCTCCTGGGACACCTGGGCCAGCCGGGTCAGCAGCATGCAGTCATGGTGCACCGCGACGGCCCGGTCCACACCCCCGCGGACGCGTCCAGACCGGCCGTCGGCCGTTCCGCGTGGGAGCGCGGCACCGGCCCGGCAGCCGCGGCCGGCCGCGTTCCTCCCTGCTTGGACCGCCTCCGCCCCGGCCGTCACCCGCCCTGCCGTATTGACAAACGTGTTTGCCGAACCTGCAATGCGGATATGAGTACCGACGACGTCCTCGCCGAGGTGGGGCCGCGGCTGCGGCGCCTGCGCAAGGACCGGCAGGTGACCCTGGCGGCGCTGTCCGAGGCCACCGGCATCTCCGTGAGCACCCTGTCCCGGCTGGAGTCCGGCCTGCGCAAGCCCAGCCTGGAGCTGCTGCTGCCCATCGCCCAGGCCCACCAGGTGCCGCTGGACGAGCTGGTCGGCGCCCCGCCGGTCGGCGACCCCAGGGTGCGGGCCAAACCGATCAAGCGGCACGGGCGGACGCTGTTCCCGCTGACCCGGCAGCCCGGCGGCCTCCAGGCGTACAAGGTGGTCGAGCCGCCGCGCACCGCCGAGCCCGACCCGCGCACCCACGAGGGCTACGAATGGCTGTACGTGCTGTCCGGGCGGCTCCGGCTCGTGCTCGGCCGGCACGACGTGGTGCTGTCACCGGGGGAGGCCGCCGAGTTCGACACGCGCGTGCCGCACTGGTTCGGGCCGGCGGGGGAGGGGCCGGTGGAGTTCCTGAGCCTGTTCGGGCCGCAGGGGGAGCGGATGCACGTGCGGGCCCGGCCGGCCCGCGAGGACACGGCCGACGGCACCTGAGCCGGCCGGCGCGGCGGCTGTTCCCGACCGGTGTGCCGCCGGTGTTCCCGGCCGGTGGGCGACCGCTGTTCCCAGCCGGTGTGCCCGGCCTGTGACCCACCGCTGTTCCCGATCGGCGGGCGGTCGCTGTTCCCTCACCGGCAAGCGACCGCTTAGTATGCCGTCGGACCCGGTCAGACGAAGCAGTCCCGTGGAGGCCCGCATGCAGGCATGGCAAGTGCAGGAGAACGGCGAGCCGAGCGAGGTGATGCGCCTGGTCGAGGTGGAGCGCCCCGCACCCGGTGACGGCCAGGTGCTGCTGCGGGTGCGCGCCGCCAACGTCAACTTCCCGGACGCGCTGCTGTGCCGGGGCCAGTACCAGGTGCGCCCGCCGCTGCCCTTCACGCCCGGCGTGGAGGTCTGCGGCGAGACCGAGGACGGCCGCCGGGTGATCGCCAACCCGGTGCTGCCGCACGGCGGGTTCGCCGAGTACGTCCTCGCCGACGCCCGCGCCCTGCTGCCCGCGCCCGCCTCGCTGGACGACGCGGAGGCCGCCGCCCTGCACATCGGCTACCAGACCGGCTGGTTCGGGCTGCACCGCCGCGCTCACCTCCAGGCGGGCGAGACCCTGCTCGTGCACGCCGCCGCCGGCGGCGTGGGCAGTGCCGCCGTCCAGCTCGGCAAGGCGGCCGGTGCCACCGTGATCGGTGTCGTCGGCGGCCCGGACAAGGCCGCCGTCGCCCGGGATCTCGGCTGTGACGTGGTGGTAGACCGGCACGCCGAGGACGTCGTCGCCGCCGTGAAGGAGGCCACCGGCGGCCGGGGCGCCGACGTGATCTACGACCCGGTCGGCGGCACGGCCTACGCCCAGTCCGCCAAACTGGTCGCCTTCGAGGGCCGGATCGTCGTCGTCGGCTTCGCCGGCGGCACCATTCCCAGCCCCGCCCTCAGCCACGCCCTGGTGAAGAACTACTCGATCCTCGGGCTGCACTGGGGCCTGTACAACACCAAGAACCCGAAGCTGGTCCGGCACTGCCACGAGCAGCTCACCGAGCTGGCCGCCCGGGGCGTCGTACGGCCGCTGGTGAGCGAGCGGGTGCCGTTCGCCGAGGCGCCCGGTGCGGTGCAGCGGGTCGCCGACGGGGTGACCACCGGCCGGATCGCCGTCGTCCTGGAGAACGGAGCCGCCGCATGACCGACGCCGCAGAACTGCGCCGCCGCACCCGGGAGTTGCTCGAGCTTCATCCTCCCGCCAGCACCGGCCGCCTCGACTTCCTGCGGGCCCGGTTCGACGCCGGCCTGGCCTGGGTGCACTACCCCGAGGGCCTCGGCGGACTGGGCGCCCCGCGCTCTCTCCAGGGCGTCGTGGACGCCGAGCTGGACGCGGCGGGCGCCCCCGGCAACGATCCCCGGCGCATCGGCATCGGCCTCGGCATGGCCGCGCCGACGATCCTCGCGTACGGCACACCGGAGCAGAAGCGGCGCTATCTGCGGCCCCTGTGGACCGGGGAGGAGGTCTGGTGCCAGCTGTTCAGCGAGCCCGGCGCCGGGTCCGACCTCGCCGCGCTCGGCACCCGGGCCGTCCGCGAGGGCGACACCTGGGTGGTCGACGGGCAGAAGGTGTGGACGTCCAGCGCCCACCTCGCCCGCTGGGCCATCCTCATCGCCCGCACCGACCCGGACGTGCCCAAGCACCAGGGCATCACCTACTTCGTCTGCGACATGACCGACCCGGGCGTCGAGGTCCGGCCGCTGCGCCAGATCACCGGCGAGGCCGAGTTCAACGAGGTCTTCCTCACCGGCGTCCGCATCCCCGACGACCGCCGCCTCGGCGCGGTCGGCGAGGGCTGGCGGGTCGCGCAGACCACGCTCAACAACGAACGCGTCGCCATCGGCGGCATGGCGCTGCCCCGCGAGGGAGGCATGATCGGCCCGGTCGCGCGGACCTGGCGCGAACGCCCCGAACTGCGCACCCACGAACTGCACCAGCGGCTGCTGAAGCTGTGGGTGGAGGCCGAGGTCGCCCGGTTCACCGGCGAGCGGCTGCGCCAGCAGCTCGTGGCCGGCCAGCCCGGACCCGAGGGCGCCGGCATGAAGCTGGCGTTCGCCCGCCTCAACCAGGAGATCAGCGGCCTGGAGGTCGAACTGCGCGGCGCCGAGGGCCTGTTGTACGACGACTGGACCATGCGCCGCCCGGAGCACGTCGACTTCACCGGCCGCGACGCCGGGTACCGCTATCTGCGCTCCAAGGGCAACAGCATCGAGGGCGGCACCAGCGAGGTGCTGCTGAACATCGTCGCCGAGCGCGTCCTCGGCCTGCCCGCCGAGCCGCGCACCGACAAGGACGTCGCCTGGAAGGACCTCGCCCGATGACGGACCTGCTGTACTCCGAGGAGGAGGAGGCGCTGCGCGCCGCCGTCCGCGACCTGCTCACGGACCACTGCACGGCGGCCGACGTCCTCGCCCGCGCCGAGACGGACACCCCGCACGACCGCGCCCTGTGGAAGTCGCTCGCCGAGGACATGGGCCTGGCCGGGCTGCTGGTGCCCGAGGAGCGGGGCGGCCAGGGCGCCACCCACCGCGAGGCGGCCGTCGTACTGGAGGAACTGGGCCGGGCCGTCGCCCCGGTGCCGTACCTCACCAGCGCGGTCGTGGCCACCGAGGCGCTGCTCGCCTGCGCCGACGACGACCTGCTGGCGCGGCTGGCCTCCGGGCGGACCGTCGGCGTCCTGGCGGTCGGCCTGCACACCGGCCCGGCCGCCGCGTTCCCGGCCGTACGGGTGGCGGACGGCACGCTGCACGGCGAGCTGACGGGCGTCGCGGACGCGGCCGTCGCCGACGTGCTGCTCGTCCCGGCCGACGACGGCGGCCTGTACGCCGTGGCCGCCGACGCCGTCACGGTCGTCCCGCAGACCCCCCTCGACCTGACCCGGCCGCCCGCGACCGTACGGCTGGCCGGTGCGCCCGGCCGTCGCGTCGGCGACGCGGAGCCCGCCGTACGCCGGGCCCTGCGCGCCGCCGCCGGACTGCTCGCCTCCGAGCAGCTCGGGGTCGCCGACTGGGCGCTGACCGAGACCGTCCGGTACCTGAAGGAGCGCAAGCAGTTCAACCGGCCGGTCGGCGGCTTCCAGGCGCTCAAGCACCGGCTCGCCGGGCTGTGGCTGGAGGTCGTCCACCTCCGGGCCGCCGCCCGCGCCGCCGCCGACGCGCTCGCCTCCGGTGCGGACACCGACATCACGGTGGCCGTCGCCCAGGCCTACGCCGGCCCCGTCGCCGTACACGCCACCGAGGAGGCGGTGCAGCTGCACGGCGGGACCGGCATGACCTGGGAACACCCGGCGCACCTGTATCTGAAGCGGGCCAAGGCCGACTCGATCGCCTACGGAACCGCGGGCGCCCACCGCGAGGCGCTGGCGGGACTGGTCGACCTCCAGGCACCCTGACCCGCCCCGGCTGAGGCCCGCTCCCGACCGGGGGCGGGCTCCGTCACGGCGGCACGGGCCGGGCGGTCCGCCCAAGACGCCCAAGACCACACGTTCGGCGGACACGTCAGCGACCCGGACGAACCCTCCGCTACGCCACACTTGCGGCCGAACGCCGCACACCGGGCGTGGCGGAGGAGGTTCCGATGGCCATTTCCATCTCTGTGGTGCTGCTGCTGCTGATCCTGGCCGTGATCTTCATGCGCTGCGGGGCGCTGAAGGTCTCCCACGCCCTGGTCTGCATGCTGCTCGGCTTCTGCCTGGCCGGCACCAGCATGGCGCCCACCATCCACGGCGGACTCACCGCCACCGCCGACCTGGTGAGCAGCCTGCGGCCCTGACCCGGCCTGCCTCAGCCGGCGGAGAACACGCCGATGCCGTTGGGCACTGGGCGTTCGGCCCCGCCGCTGGGATGGCTGCGCACGGTCACGGCGGCGGCGTCGTCCTCGCGGGTCACCAGCTCCGTGGAGCCGCCGCCGTCGAGGTTGAAGGCGTCGGAGGCGCCCAGCGACCGCATGACGTCCGCCTCCTCCGCGACGGTCAGTCCGCCGCGGTAGGCCGCGGCCCCGTCCAGCGCCAGGAGCAGCAGGTGCCGGCCGCCGCCCTTGATGCCCACGGCCGTGCGCACCGCCGAGGTCTCGCCGTCCAGGCCGGACAGCGGGGCGCCGCCCCGCAGGACCGGGAACCCGCCGATCGCGAACGCGTACGGCACCCCGGACGAGGCCGCCTCCCCGGTGTGCGTGACGTCCACCGGATCGCCCAGGGACAGTTCGCGCAGTCGCCGCGCGCCCTCCTCGCGGCCCACCAGGACGGTGGTGTCCGCGGGGATCGCCCCGCTGCCCGGGGCGCCGGCGGCGGAGACGACCCGGCCGCCGCGCACCGTCACCTCGTACGTGTCGTCGCTGCACGGCGCCGACCGCTGGCTGTCGGTGCCGCACACGGCGCGCATCCGGGAGGCGCTGCCCCAGCGCGCGGTGAACGCGCCGACGGAGTTCACCGGGAGCGCGTACTGGTTGAGGCCCTTCAGCGGCAGCTTCCCGTCCGGTGTGCCGACCGAGCCGACGAGGGAGAGGCGGTCCAGGCGGGCCCGCCCGTCGGTGCCCACACCGAACACGTCCCGGGTGTCGGTGCCCGGCGGCAGCGCGGGCCCGAACCGCTGGCCCTTCGGCACCGCCGCCTTGAGCAGCTGCCCGTCCGCCACGGCCGGTCCGACGGCCGCGCCGGTGGCCGGCACGCCCGGGTGCTGGGTCTCGGTGATGTGGAAGAAGTCGCCGTTCACCCCGGCGACCGCGCCGGCCGAGTCCGCCAGCCGGGAGACGGTCGCCCGGGCCGCCACCGTGCCCGGATACAGCAGGCCGACGCGGACGTGCGGGTCGGCCAGGTCCACCGTGAGCAGGTGGACGCGGGCCGTGCCCGCCGCCGCGTCGACGTCGAACTGCCGGTAGGTGACGCCCGGCGCGATCCGCCGGCCCGCCGGTGCGGCCCCGGCGGGCGCCGCGCCCGCCAGGGCCGCACCGGCCAGCACACCGACCGCCGTGACCACCGTGAGAACCGTCCTGCCCGCCGCCGAACGCCCGCGTCTGGACACCGTGCCTCCTGATGTCTCGTCAACTGTCCCCGAGTGCAAGGGCAGTGCAGCAGACTCGGGCGGCCGGCGGGACTACCCGGCGTCGACTACGCGAGAACGGGTGAGGAAACGCACTCCCTCGGGTGCCTCCAGCGAGAAGCCGCTGCCCCGTCCCGGGACGACGTCCACGATCAGCCGGGTGTGGCGCCACGCCTGGTACTGGTCGCGCGCCATCCAGAACGTGACGGGCTCCGGCACGCCCTCCACCGCCAGTTCCGCCAGCAGTACGTCCGAGCCGCCGGTGCGGAACTCGCCGTCGGGGTAGCACATCGGGGCGCTGCCGTCGCAGCAGCCGCCGGACTGGTGGAACATCAGCGGCCCGTGCTCGGCGCGCAGCCGGCGCACCAGTTCCGCGGCGCCCGGCGTGAGTGCGACGCGCGGGGTCTCCTCATCCGTTGCCATGTCACCGTCCCGGACAGCGGGTTGCCGACGATTCGCCCAGTCTGACCGACAGTCAGAAAGGCGTCCAGTGGGCGGCGTTGGGGAAAGGAGGCGGACAGGCGGTACGGCGCGGTCCTGCGGCCGGCGGACGGGTGCGGCCCGCCTCAGCCGGCGCGCACGGTGCGCCGCGCCAGCAGGGCGTAGGTCCCCGAGGCCACCACCAGGCCGGCCGGCAGGGCCAGGTCGATACCGCCCAGGGCGGCGGCCACGGGACCGGTGTAGACGCTGTCGACGCACAGCGCGGAGGCCGTCACGCCCGCCGCGAGGGCCAGCGCACCGGACCGGTTGACCCCGCCGGTGTACCAGAACGGCCCGCCCGGGGTCTCGTCGGCGAGGGCGGGCCCGTCGTAGCGGTTGCGGCGCAGCACGATGTCCGTGGCGTAGACGGCCGTACCGGGACCGAGCAGCAGCACGGTCAGCTGGAGCACGTCACCGACGGTGTCGAGGAAGTCGGAGACGAGCAGCGCGTACAGGGTGAGCGACACGGACACGGCGCCGTCCACCAGGACGCTGAGCGAGCGCCGGATCCGCAGCCCGACCGCCTGGAGGGCGAGGCCGGCGCTGTAGGCGGTCAGCGCGTTCAGCGCGATGGTGCCGAGGACCAGCGCGAGCAGGAAGACGGGACGGAACCAGCCGGGCAGCAGCCGCTGGAGGGAGGACTGCGGGTCGCCCATGCCGACGGCGGTCGCGGCACACGCGCCGAGCCCGCACACCAGCACGCCCGGCACGAAACCGCCGAGGGCCGTCCAGCCGGCCACCGCCCGCGGGGACGTGCCGCGCGGCAGGTAGCGGGAGAAGTCCGCGCTGGTGGTGTAGGAGAGCGGACCGGAGGCGATGAGGGCGACACCGGACAGCGCGGTCGCCCACGGGGCGGCGCCGGCCGGGTGCTGTCCGGGGACGTGGCCGAAGTCGGTGTGCCGCAGCACCGCCACGCCCAGCACCGCGAACACCGCCGTCAGCACGAGCGTGATCGGCGGATACAGCCGGACGATCGCGGCATGGCCGTAGACGCTGATGGCGAGCGTGACGGCGGCGATGCCCACCACGACGGTTGCCTTCACCCCGGTGTTCAGCGGCAGCCCGGTCCGGGCCGCCAGGGAGAAGGCCGCGGTCGCCGCCGCGGCCAGGTTCAGCGCGAAGTAGCACACGGAGATCAGCCAGCCGGTCACCGCGTTGTTCACCCGGTTCCCGCGCACCCCGTACAGCGCCCGGGTCACCACCTCACTCGGTGCGCCCGCCACCGGGCCCGGGACCGCCAGCAGACCGGTGAGCAGCCAGAACAGATTGCCGACGACGATCACCGCCAGCGCCTGCCACAGGTTCAGGCCCGTCAGCACCAGCGCGCCGCCCACCACCAGGCTCAGGTAGTTGACGTTGGCTGCGGCCCACACGGAGAACAGCTCGCGCGGCCGGCCCCGGCGCTCGGAGTCCGGGACGGGGTCGATGCCGTGTGTCTCGACACCGGCGGTGTGCCCCGGGGCCCCGGTCGCGGTGGTGCCGCCCTCCGCGGCCGTGGGCCGTGGGGCGGGGTGCGGGTCGGGGAGCGTGGACGCCATGGGGCCCTCCGGGAGCGGTGGGATCGGCCCGGCCGCTTGTCGGGCGCGTGACCAGTTGCTTATTGGTCGCACACTCAATAGCATCGTGGTCATGTCGTCAAGCGTTCAGCGCAAGCGGATCCGCAAGGACCCGGCCGCCCGCCGTGCGGAGATCGTCGACGCCGCCGCGGCCGTCGCCCTGGCCGAGGGCCTCGAGTGCGTCACCCTCCGCCGGATCGCCGAGGAACTCGCCGTCCGCCCCGGCCTGATCAGCCACTACTTCCCGTCCGCCGAGGAACTCGTCGCCGAGGCGTTCGGCAGCGCGGCGGCCGGGGAGCTCGACCGTCTCCTGCCGGCCGCGCGTCCCATCGGAACGCCCACCCGGCACCTGGCCCGCTTCCTCGCCCGCACCTCCGGAGAGGCGTACGACGCGATCAGCCGCCTGTGGATCAACGCCCGCCACCTCAGCCGCTACCGGCCCGTGCTGCGCGACCGGGTCGCACGGCAGGAGGCCGACTGGCGCGGCCGGCTGGAGGGCCTGGTCCGGGACGGCGTGGCCGCCGGCGAGTTCGCCACGGACGACCCGGCGGCCGTCACCGTCCAGCTCCTCGTCGTCCTCGACGGCCTGGGCGTCCACGCCAACACCGCGGTGCCCCGGCGCCCGCCCGCGGTGCTCCGCATGCCCGTCACCACCGCCGAACGGGAACTCGGCCTGCCGCCCGGCACGCTGGACGACACCGCCGGCTGACCCACGGCCCGCTGCCCGCCTCCGCGCGGCCCGCTGCCTGCCCCCGCGGTCCGCTGTGTGTCCCCTGCGGCGCCAGGGCGCGCCCGCCCTGCGCGGCCCCGGCCGCCGGCCGCCGCGCCCCCGACGGCCTCGGCGCCTGCCCGGCCCGGGTCCCCGTTGTACCTGCCGTGCCCGTCTATGCCCCGCTATGCCCTCTGTGCCCCGTGAGCGAAGGAGCCACCGTGCCCGCCGATCTCGTCCTGCTCTCCGCCCGGCTGCTCGACCCCGGCACGGGCGGTTTCCTCCCGCACACCGCGCTCGCCGCGGAACGGGGGCGGATCAGCTTCCTCGGTGACGACCGGGACGCCCGCGCCCTCGCCGGGCCCGGCACCACCGTGATCGACCTGCGCGGGGCCGTGGTCACCGCGGGGTTCACCGACGGGCATCTGCACCCGGTCTCCGGCGCCGAACGCACCCTCGGCGTCGACCTGTCCGCCTGCCACGACCTGGACGCCGTACGGGCCGCGCTGGCCACGGCGGTGCGCGAGCTGCGGCCCGGCGCCTGGCTGCGCGGCTGGGGACTGGACCCGAACGCCTTCGGCACGGCCCCCGTGTCCTACGCCGCCCTCGGTCCCGTGCTCGACGCGGTGCCCGCCCTCATCGACCTGTTCGACGCGCACTCGGCGCTGGCCAGCGAGCGGGCGCTGGAACTGGCCGGCGTCGACGGACCGCGCGCCTTCGCACAGGGCTCGGAGATCGTCTGCGACGCCGGCGGCCGGCCCACCGGACTGCTGCTGGAGGACGCCGCCTGCGAACTCGTCGAGGCGGTCGCCCCGCGGCCCGCCGAGGCCGAGATCCGTGCCCGCGCCGCCGAGGTGCTGGCCGCCATGGCCGCTTCCGGGCTCACCGGCGGGCACGCCATGGACGCCAACGGCGACAGCCTCGCCGTCTACGCCGCCCTGGAGGCCGACGGCGCCCTGCCCCTGCGGCTCAGGATCGCCCCCTGGTGCCGGCCGGAGACGGACGACGCCGCGGTCGCCGGGCTGATCGCGCTCCAGGGCACCGGCGGCGCCCTGTGGCGGGTGGACGGCGTGAAGCTGTTCATGGACGGCACCATCGACAACGGCACCGCCTGGCTGGAGACCCCCGACTGCCACGGCGCGTCCCGGCACGCCTACTGGCCCGATCCGCAGCGCTACAGCCGGGTGGTCGCCGCCCTCCACCGCGCCGGCGTGCCCACGGCCACCCACGCCATCGGCGACGCGGCGGTCCGCCATGTCCTCGACTCGGTGGAGCAGGCCCGGGCGGGCGGCGGTGACGGCGTCGGCGGTACGGGTGCCGTGCGCCACCGGGTCGAGCACATCGAGACCGTCCCGGACGACACCGTCCGCCGGTTCGCGCCGCTCGGCGTCGTCGCGTCGATGCAGCCCACTCACTGCTGTGAGTTCACGCGGGCCGACCACACCGACAACTGGTCGCGCCGGCTCGGCGAGGAGCGGGCCGGCCGCGCGTTCCGCTGCCGTGACCTGTGGGAGGCCGGGGCCCGGGTCGTCCTCGGCTCCGACTGGCCCGTCGCGCCGTACCCGCCGCTCCAGGTCATGGCCGGCGCCCGGCACCGGCGGCCCGCCGATCTCTCGCTGCCGCCGCACGGCCCCGAGCAGGCCCTCACCCCGCTCCAGGCGCTCCAGGGCATCACCGTGTCCGCCGCCTGGGCCGCGGGGGAGGAGGACCACGCCGGCCGGCTCGCCGTGGGCCACCGCGCCGACCTCACGGCGCTGGCCGACGACCCGCTGCGGGTGCCCGACACGGAGCTGGCCGGGGTGCCGGTGGTGCTGACGGCGGTGGCGGGCCGGGTCACCCACCGGGCGGCGGCGCTGTAACGGGGGCGGGCGGGTCCGGACCGTACCCGCGGGTGGGGTGCGGGCCGGGTCCACGGGCGCGGGTCGGGCCGGTTCAGCGCGCGGAGTCGCGGTCCTCCGGGCGTTCCCGCTGTTCCTGCCGTTCCTGCCGTTTTTGCCGCTCCCGGCGGGCGCGGCGGGCCTCCGGGACGAGCGGCAGCAGCGAGAGGACGACGACCAGGGTCACCAGCGGCAGCAGGTACTCGTCGATCCGCGGGACGGAGGCGCCCAGCGTGTATCCGGCCAGCACCAGGGTCTGCGTCCACAGCACCCCGCCCACCGCCTGCCACAGCGTGAAGGTCCGCGCCGGCACGCCCAGGGCCCCCGCCACCGGGTGCAGGACCGTCCGCAGCAGCGGTACGAAGCGGCCGATCACCAGTGCCTTGCCGTGGCCGTAGCGGGCCAGCAGCCGTTCGGCCCGCGCCACGGCGTCCCGCACCCGGCTGCCCGACGTACGCGCCAGCAGCGCCCGTCCGCCGTGGCGGCCGATGAGATACCCGGTCTGGCCGCCCGCCACCGCCCCGACCGCCGCGCACACCAGCACCTGCCACAGCGCCAGCCGCGGCGGCTGCTGGGCGCTGCCCGCGCACAGCACCCCGGCCGGGAACAGCAGGGTGTCACCGGGCAGGAAGAAGCCGACGACCAGCAGGCCCGACTCGGCGAAGACCACCGCCAGGACGCCCAGCGCGCCGAAGGCGGCCAGCACCGAGGCGCTGTCCATCGGGTTGACGGCTGTCACCGGCCGGCCCTCCTGGCCTTCCTCGGGGATGCTGCCCGCTCCCAGCATCACCCGCGGGGCGGCCCGCACGCCACGGCGGCCTCCCGGCGCTTCCCGCTACACCGGTGGCCCGAACCCCGCAGCACCACCCGTGAGGACCGGTGAAATCCAGGGCGCCCGGCTCAGAGGCCGAGCCGGGACAGGTCGCAGGCCATCGCGTCGGCGAAGGCGCGGACCCGGATGTTCTCGCGCTCACCGTGCCAGACCAGCCCGAGCGCGGACTCGGGCAGGCCGGTCACCGGGACGTACGCCACGTCCCGGCGGTGGTGGTACTCGGTGGTCGGGTGGCACAGCAGCATCACGCCCCGGTTCGCCGCCACCAGGGACAGCCCCTCCTGGAGCGTGCCGACCGCCGGTCCCCGCGGCACCGTCGCACCGGCCGGGGTGCGGGTGGGCGCCTGGACCTCGCGCCAGTAGTCCGGCGCCGGGGCGGCCACCCCGACGAGCGGTGAGTGGGCCAGTTCCTCGGCGTCCAGCGCGGCCCGTTCGGCGAAGGGGTGCCGCCGGGAGACGGCCAGGTACTGCTGCTGGCGGGAGAAGACCGGCCCGAGCACGAGCCCCGGCTCCCGGACCGGCAGCAGCACGACGGCGGTGTCCACCTCGTCCCGGTGCAACGGTCCGAAGGGGTCGGAGAGCGGTACCTCGGTGATCCGGATCTCGGAGCCGGGATAGCGGTCCTCGAACTCCCGCACCACGTCCATGAACCCGTACCCGGCCACGCCCTGGAAGCCGATGCGCAGCGGACCGCTGCCGCCGAGCGCCGCCGCCCGGGCGTTGTCGACGGTGGCGCGCAGGGCCGCGTAGGCGGGGCGCAGGGCGCCGAGGAACTCCTCGCCGAGCGGGGTCAGCCGCACCCGCCGGCTCGTCCGGTCCACCAGGCGCCCGCCGATGCGCTGCTCCAGGGCCCGGATCAGCTGGCTGACCCGGCCCTGCGAGACGTACAGCCGCTCGCCCGTCCGCCCGAAGTGCAGTTCTTCCGCCAGGATCAGGAAACACTCCAGCTCGCGGATCTCCACGGTGCCCGCCGCCTGCTTCGCACCGCCGGCTTCCGGCTCGATGGCAGTCATGGTCATGCCCTCCAGTGGTACGGTCCGCGCTGGTCGTAGGCACTGTCCGCGCGTCGTTCGATTAACCTGCCTCATAGAAGCATGAGAACTTCGCGCTTGTTCCGGCTTCCGCGCCAGAGTTGGCTGGGGCCATGGCAAAAGTTGACGATCCCTCCGTTCAGGCGCCCGCACCAGGGAGATCCGCACAAGGCGGGTGGCCCGCGGTGGCGGCCGTGGCGGCCGGAACGTTCACCGTGGTCACGTCGGAGATGCTGCCGGTCGGCCTGCTGACCCCGATGAGCGGCGCGCTCGGCGTGAGCGAGGGCACGGCCGGACTGACGCTCACCGTCACCGGCGTGGTCGGCGCGCTGTCCGCGCCCCTGGTCACCTCGGCGGTCGGCCGGATCGACCGGCGCGTGGTGCTCTGCTCCCTGATGCTGCTGCTGGCGGCGGCCAACGTACTGGCCGCCTGGTCACCGAACTTCGCGGTGATGATGGCGGCCCGGGTGCTGATCGGCATAGGCATGGGCGGCGTCTGGTCACTCGCCGGCGGCCTCGGGGTCCGGCTGGTTCCGGCCAAGTCCGTGGGACCGGCGACCTCCATGATCTTCAGCGGTATCGCCATCGCCTCGGTGGTGGGCGTGCCGGCCGGCGCGTACATCGGCGAACTGGCCGGCTGGCGCGAGGCGTTCCTCGCCGTCGCCGGACTGGCGCTGCTGGTGACGGTCGCCATGGCGGTGCTGCTGCCCCGGCTGCCGGCCGAGCAGGCGGTCGCGCTGGGCGGCGTGATGCGGCTGGCCGGCAATCCCCGGGTGGCCACCGGGCTGGCCGTGGTCGCCCTGCTGGTGACCGGCCACTTCGCCGCCTACACCTACGTCCGGCCGGTCCTGGAGAACGTCTCCGGCGTCCAGGACTCGCTGATCGGCGCGCTGCTGCTGGTGTACGGGATCGCCGGCATCGCGGGCAACTTCCTGGTCGGCGCCCGGGTCGGGCGGTCCGTGCGGGGCGTCCTGCTGGTGATCAGCGCGGTCCTGGCGGCCTCGGTGCTGCTCGTCCCGCTGCTCGGACTGTCCGTGGCCGGCGCCGCGATCCTGCTGGTGACGTGGGGTCTGGCCTACGGCGGTGTGTCGGTGAGCACCCAGACCTGGCTGGCGCTCGCCGCTCCCGAGGCCCGCGAGGGCGTGACCTCCCTGTTCGTGGGCGTGTTCAACGGCGCCATCGCGCTGGGCGCGTTCGTGGGCGGCCAGGTGGTCGACGGCCTCGGCACCCGGTCGGTGCTGTGGCTGGGCGGCGCGCTGGCCCTCGGCGCCCTCGCGGTGACCGCCCTCGGGCGGGTCCCGGCGCCGGCCGCGCCGGCGGCGGCCGGGGACTGAGAAGAGCTGCCGGACGGCCCACCCGGGGCGCGTCCGGCACGGTCCGGTGGTTGTTCATCCCCCGTCGGCCACCGGGCCGTACCTCCTCCTCGGGGAGTGCGCTCCCCACCTGCCGGAACCGGTCCGTTCCCGGCTCCGGTTCGTTAGATACATATGTCATATTATGGCTTGAACATTGCCATTGCATTACTACTTTTGGTGAAGTCTTGCCCAATGCTCCGCTTGTTGTGATGGGATGAGCCCCGTTCGTTTCATCGGGACGAGACACGACCACGGCGACGAGGGGCACCCCGCGCGTACGACCGCACCGGCCCGGCCGGCGGACGCGCGCCCGGCGCAGCTCCGCCCGTGTCTCGTACAGCGGGAGGAGCAAGAGTGGGAAGAGGCTTACCGGCCCCGGCCGGGGACCGGCAGCACCCGGTGGCCCTGCTGCGGACGCTGGCACACCGCCACGGGCCGACGCTCGACCGGGCCCGGCAGACCCTGCGCACCCGGGCCCACTGGTCGCCCTACCCGGAGGACACCGGCCACTACGGCCCGGACGCCGCGGCCGCCGCCCGGACCGCCCTCGCGGCCCTGCGCGGGCAGGTCTTCGACCTCGGCCAGCCGGGGCGGGACGGCCTGGTCGGACCGGCGCCCGCCGACGGCGGCGAACGCTCGCCGTACGGGCCCGAACTGGCCATCGCCTACCCGCACCACGACCCCGACGTCCTCCTCGACGCGATGCGGCGCGCCCTGCCGCGCTGGCGGGAGGCGGGCGTGACGGCACGTGCCGCCGTCTGCGCCGAGATCCTGGCCCGGCTCAACGCCGCCTCGCACGAACTGGCCCTGGCCGCCGAGCACACCAGCGGCCACAACCCTGTGATGGCCTTCCACGCCGGCGCCGTACACGCCCAGGACCGGGGACTGGAGGCCGTCGCCGAGGCCGTGGAGCAGCAGACCCGGCTGCCGGGCTCCTTCGCCTGGCGCAAACCGATGCCGGACGGCACGGAGTTCGTCCTCGACAAGACGTTCACCCTCCGGCCCCGCGGTGTCTCCCTGCTGATCGCCAACAGCGTCTTCCCGGCGTGGAACGGCTACCCCGGCCTCTTCGCCTCGCTCGCCACCGGCAACCCCGTGCTGGTCAAACCCCACCCGCGGGCCGTGCTGCCGCTCGCGCTGACCGTGCGGACCGCCCGCGAGGTGCTGAGCGAGACCGGTTTCGATCCCAACCTGGTGTGCCTGGCCCCCGAGCGGCCCGGCGAGGGGCTCGCCCGCCGCCTCGCCGTCCACCCCGACGTACGGATCGTGGACTACGCGGGCAGCACCGGCTTCGGCGACTGGCTGCGCCGCAACGCCACCCAGGCACGCGTCTTCACCAGCACCTCGGCCGTCAACAGCCTGCTCCTCGAATCCACCGACGACTACCGGGGCATGCTGGCCAACCTGGCCTTCGGACTCGCCCTCTACAGCGGCCAGCTCTGCACCAGCCCGCAGAACCTGCTGATCCCCCGCGAGGGCATCACCACCGACGAGGGTCACAAGTCCTTCGACCGGGTGGTGGCGGACCTCGGCGGAGCGCTGGCCGACCTGCTCGCGGATCCGGCCGCCGCCGTCTCCGTCCTCGGTGCCCTGATCTCGCCCGAGGTGCTGGCCCGGGTGGACAAGGCCGCGTCGGGCGCGCTCGGCGCGGTGGCCGTCGCCCCCCGCCCGGTCGTCCACCCCGACCACCCCGACGCGGTCGTCCGGACCCCGGCCGTCATCGCGCTGGACGCGGCCCGCCCCGGCGACCTGGCCACCGCGTCCGCCGAATGGCTGGGCCCCGTGTACTTCGCGGTCGCCGTCGACTCGGCCGCCGCCGGCATCGCGCTGCTGGCCCGTACCGCCCGGGAGCACGGCTCGCTCTCCGCCGGCGCCTGGACCGTCTCCCCGGAGGTCGAGGCGGCGCTCGAAGACGCCTGTGCCGAGGCCGGCGTCATGCTGTCGCTCAACCTGAAGGGCAACTGGTACATCACCCAGTCCGCCGTCTACTCCGACCTGCACGGCACGGGCCTGAACCCGGCGGCCGACGCGGTGTACTGTGACGCCGCCTTCGTCGCCGGCCGCTTCCACGCGGTGGGGGTCCGCCGCCACGGCCCCACGGGCTGAGCCCTCGTCACCGCCGCGCCGGCAGACGGCCCCCGGACACCGGCGCCCGCACCCGCACCGCACCGGGCACCCGGCCGACGCGCTTCCCGGACCGGACCCGCACCACGCAGGACACGGAGCAGGCGTCACCCGTACGGGACCGCCCGGTACCAGGCCGGTCCCGCACCCGCCCGCGCCCGGACCGGGCCGGAGCCGTACCGGACCGGCGGCACCGGCCCCCGGGCCGGGCGCGGGCCCGACCGTGTCCCGCTTCCCCCGTCATCGCACCGACCTTCCAGGGAGTACCCCGCATGCTCTCGGCACCCGCACCTCTCCTCGACCCCCCGCTGCGCGGCCGCGACCGCGAACTCGCCCGGATCGCCGCCGTGCTGGAAGCCACCCGCCGGGGCGGCACGGCCCTGATCCTCGTCGAGGCGCCGCCCGGCTACGGCAAGACCCGGTTACTGCGCGCCGCCATGGACCTGGCCGAACGGCTGGGCTACAGGGTGACGGGGCCGGGCGGTGCCCTCCAGCCGGTCCCGGGCGCCGCCGGCACCCGGACGGCGGACACCCTCCCCGGCCGCCACGACCCGGCCCCGCCCGTGCCCGGCGCGCCGGTGCTGGTCGTCGTGGACGAACTCCAGGACCTGGACGCGGCGGCCGGCCCCGCGGGGGCGGTCCTCACCGGGCCCGGCGTCCCGCAGGACCGGGTCGTCTGGCTGGCCGCGCTCCGTACCGGCACCGGCCACGACCGGCGCGGTGCCCTGCTCTCGGACCCGCGCCGCCACTACGAGCGCCTGGTCCTCGGCGCGCTCGACGACGCCGCCGCGCTGCGCCTGGCGGCGGACCTGCTGGGCGTGCCGCCCGGCCCGGCGGTGGCCCGGCTGGTGGAGCAGGCCGGCGGCCACCCCCGGCTGCTCACCGAACTGCTGACCGGCATGCGGGAGGAGGGCACCATCCGCGTCGACGCCGGCGAGGCCGAGCTGGCCGGAGTACGGCTGCCGGACCGGGTCCGGGTCCGGCTGCGCACCACCCTCGCCCAGTACTCCCGGGAGTGCCGGCAGTTCCTGAGCGTGGCGGCCGTCCTCGGCACGGAGGTGGAGTACACCGAACTGTCGGCCATGCTCGGCCGGCAGCTGTCGGCGCTGCTGCCGGTCATGGAGGAGGCGTGCGCCACCGGCATGGTGCGGCACGCGGCCGTCCGGCTCGCCTTCCAGAGCGGGCTGATGCGGCAGGCCGTCCAGGACGCGATGCCGGACGCGCTCAAGCGGGTGCTGTACCAGGAGGCGGCGCTGCTGCGGGCGGCCGGCGGCGCCCGGCCCGGCCCGGCCGCCGCGGCGGGCGTCCGTGAGCCCGACGGCGGGGCCGCCGCCCGGGTCGGCGCGGCACACGGACGCGGGTCCGGCCCCCACCGCGCCGGCGGCCGGCTCCCTTCCGGCACCGACCGGGCGGCGCGGCAGCCGAGTCCGGGGGAGTGGACCGGCCGGGAAGGCCCGGCGGGGCCGCCGGGCTCCCCGGGTCCTGGTCCGGCGGGCTGGGCGGGGCCCGTGGCTTCGGCTGCTTCCACGGGCCCGGTGGGCGCTGCGGGTTCGGTGAGTCCGGCCGGTTCCGGGGGCCCGGCGGGTGCGGGGTACGCGGCTCAGCAGCCGTACGCCGCTCAGGCCGCCGTGCAGAACCTGGGGCCGTGGCTCAGCAGGCGGCAGCGGGAGCTGGTGCAGCTGGTGTCGGAGGGCCTGACCAACCGGCAGGCCGCGACCCGGCTCGGGCTCTCGCCCCACACCGTCAACTACCACCTGCGGCGGCTGTTCAAGAGCTACGGCGTGAACTCCCGCATCGACCTGCTGCGGGCGGTCGCGGAACACCACCGCCCACCCGCCGGCCCCGCCACCGCGCCCGGCGCCGGTCCGGCCGACGCCCCGCTCGCGCCCATGCTGCTGGCGCCGCTCCCGACCCGGCCCGTGACGGAGCCGGCGCCGTACCTGCCCGTCCCGCGCACCGCCCGGCCGCCCCTCGCGGACGACCGCACCGGGTCGGCCGGACCGTACGCGTCGGCCCGTCCGTTCGGGTCCGCCGGTTCGTCCGCGTCCGCCGGTCCGTACGCGTCTGCCGGTTCGTCTGCTGCGGCCGGTCCGTTCGCCTCCGCCGGTTCGTCCGCCCGTACCGAGCGGATCGCCACCGATCCGGCCGCCGCTCCCCGTCAGTTCCACCCCACCGGTACGGCCACCGGCACCGATCGGGCCACCGTTACCGACCCGTTCACCGCCGCCGGTCCGGCCACCGCCACCGGCCCGTTCACCGGCACTGGTCCGGCCGTCGGTGCCGGTCCGGTCGAGGAGGCCGGCTCGTCCGGTCCCGAGGCTCCCGCCCGGTGGTCCCGCCCGTGATCCGTTCGTCCACCTCTGGAGACAGCTGATGAACTCCCTGACCCTCCCGGCCTCCTGGCCCGCCCACGCGCCGGCCCCGGCCCGGCGGACCGCCTGGCTGCGCGACGCCTTCGCCGCCGGACCCGACGACGGCAAGTCCCCGGCGCTGGCCGGTGACGTCCGCTGCGACGTGTGCGTGGTCGGCGGCGGCTACACCGGCCTGTGGACCGCCCTGGAGATCCTGCGCCGCGCTCCCGGCACCGACATCGTGCTCATCGACGCCGACGTCTGCGGCGGCGGTGCCAGCGGCGCGAACGCCGGTTACCTGATGCCCATGTGGGCCCGGTTCGACAGCCTGGTCGCCATCAGCGACCACGCCGAGGCCCGCCGGCTGGGCGAGGCGTCCGAGCGGGCCGTGGACGAGATCCTGGACTTCGTCGACGAGCACGGCATCGACGCCGAGTACCGGCGCGGCCCGTGGATGTGGGCGGCCTCGTCCGAGGCGCAGCGCGGCGCCTGGAACTCGACCCTGGAGAACCTGGCCAGGGCCGGGGTGGAACCGCTGCGCGAGCTGAGCCCCGACCAGGCCCGCCGGGCGGTCGGCACCCCGTCCCACTACGGCGCCGTGATCGACCCGCACTGCGCCACGCTCCAGCCGGCCAAACTGGTGCGCGGCATGCGGCGCGTGGCGCTCGACCAGGGCGTACGGATCCACGAGCACACCCCGCTGACCGGGCTCCGGCAGGAACACGGCAGCACGGTCGCGGTGACCCGGCACGCCGAGATCCGCGCGGACAAGGTGGTGCTGGCGATCAACGCCTGGGCCGGGCAGCTGAAGGAACTGGCCGGTCTGATGGTCACCGTGGCCAGTGACACGGTCCTGACCGTGCCCGTGCCGGACCGGCTCGACGCGATCGGCTGGCGGGACGCCACCTCGGTGTGCGACGCCCGCAAGCGTCTGAACTACTACCGCACCACCGCCGACGGCCGGCTGCTCATCGGCAAGGGCGGAGTGGGCCTGGCCCCCGGCAACTCGGGCGCGGACACCATGTGGGGCGGCCCCTTGCGTCCCGGCGAGGTACGGCGCCAGTTCCTCAGGCTCTTCCCGGACCTGCGGGACGTACCGGTGGACATGATGTGGACGGCGCCGGTCGAGTACTCGGTCACGTCCGTCCCGTTCGCCGGCCGGCTGCGCTCCCTGCCGGGCGTGTACTACGCCACCGGCTACTCGGGCGACGGGGTGGGCCCCTCCCGCCTGATGTCCAAGGTCCTGGCCTCGCTGGTGCTGGACACCGACGACGAGTGGTCCGGGTCGGCCCTGGCCCGCACCCCGCGCGGTGCGATACCCGGCGAGCCCGTCCGGTACGCCGGTTCCCGGCTGGCCCTCGCCGCCCAGCGGGCGCTGGAGGGACGCGAGGACCGGGGCGCGTCCGTCCCGGGTCCGGTCAAGCGGCTGCTGTCGGTCGACCCGTCCGCCTTCCGGCGCTGAGGAGGTCCCCGGCCCGTCCGGGCGGGCCGGGACTACCAGTTCGAGTGGTACGGCCGGAAAGAACCCGCCGAAGCGGGCAAACCGCCCGCCCGGCCCGCCGGTGCCCCCGCTACCGTGCGCGGATGACGACCTCTCAGTACTCCGCGCCCGCCCCCCTGGTCCTGGGCTCGGGACCGGCCGTGGTCCTGGCACACGGCGCCGGCAGCGACGTACGGGACAGCTACGGCCCCGTCCTCGACGCGCTCGCCCGGCGGCACACGGTCATCGGCCCGGACTATCCCGGCTCGGGCGACACCCCGCTCCCGGACGGCCCCCTGTCCCTCGACGCCCTCGCCGACCACGTGGTGGCGGCCGGGGTCCGGGCGGGCGCGGAGACGTTCGCCGTGGCGGGCTTCTCGATGGGCACGACCGTCGCCGTGCGGGCGGCGGTACGGCATCCCGGGCGGGTGACCGCGCTCGTCCTGTCCTCCGGGTTCGCCCGGCCCAACGCCCGGCTGCGCCTGGTCGTCGACGTCTGGCGGGCGCTCGGCCGGACGTCGGACAGCCGTACCCTCGCGGCCTATCTGTCCCTGGTGGTCGGCGGCGCGAGCTGGCTGGACGAGCGGACCCCGGAGGAACTGGAGGAGCAGCTCGCCGCGTTCGCGGCCGGCCTCCCGCCCGGCACGGACCGGCAGCTCGAACTGTTCGAGACCATCGACGTGTCGGCGGACCTGCCCGCGGTCCGGGTGCCCACGCTGGTCGTCTCGCCGGTGGAGGACGTCCTCACCACCCCGGCGCACTCCCGAGAGCTGGCCGACGGCATCCCCGGCGCCGAGCTGGCCACGCTGGAGTGCGGCCACGCCATCGCCGCGGAGCAGCCGGCCGAGTGGGCCGCGCTGATCACCGGCTTCCTGTCCCGCACCACCGCCCCGGACTCCCACACGGCGCCGGTCACCGGGACCCCCGGGCCCGGTCGCCCCTGACTCGTCCTCCGCCACCCGGCCGGCCGGACCCCGGTTTCGCGCACCGGCCGGTCCGCGACCGGCCGCCTGCCCGCGGGTCCGGAAAACACCGAGAGCGCCGGGATCACCGGCGCTCTCGGCACAGGGGGCGAGGGGAAGCTCCGCACAGGGGCGGAGGAGAACCCTCAGCCGGTCAGCGGACGCAGGTAGCGGTCCAGGAGCCGGTCCGGCAGCAGCCGGGCCAGCACCGCCAGCCTGCGGACGTCCGGGCCGACCCGGTAGCGGGTCCGGGGCCGGGGCGCGGCGAGCGCGCGGGCGACCGCGCGCGCCATGTCCTCCGGAGTGGTCCGGCTCTCCTCGGCGCCCCGCTCGTTGCCGAGGAGGAACCGCGTGAACCGGTCCTGGTACAGCGCGGCCACCTCAGGGCTGGTGTGGCGCAGCGCCTCCTGGGCCACCTCGCCCACCTTGCCCCAGATCGGCGTGCTGATCGCGCCGGGCTGTACGACGCTCACCGACACGCCGAAGCCGCTCAGCTCGCGGCGCAGCACGTCGCTCAGCGCCTCCTTGGCGTACTGGGCGGCGGCGTACGCCCCGAGGTACGGCAGCGCCACCGTGCCCAGACCCGAGGTGACGTTGACGATCCGGCCCCGGGAGCGGCGCAGCTGCGGCAGGAACTCCTGGGTGACGGCGAGCTGGCCCACCACGTTGGTCTCCAGCTGCCAGCGCAGCCGGTCCGCCGGTACGCACTCCAGCGGGGCCGAGACGCAGACGCCCGCGTTGTTGACCAGGCCCCACAGGTTCCCGCCGTCGCCCAGCCGCTCGGCGACGTGCCCCGCCGCCGAGCGGACCGACTCCGCGTCGGTGACGTCGATCCGCACCGCCTCGACCCGGCCGTGCCCGGACGCCCGCACCAGTTCGTCGCCGTCGGTGTCCCGGCGTACCCCCGCGAACACCCGGTAGCCCAGCCGCTCCAGATGCAGCGCGGTGGCCCGGCCGAGCCCGCTGGACGCCCCGGTGACCAGGACCGCGCGGCCGAGCGGCACCACCGGGGCGGGCCCGGGCCCGGGGTCCGTCCGCGGACCCCGGGCGACCGGTGTGCTCGCCGCGGTCATCGGCTGCCTTCGGGCACCGCGGCCGTGAGCGCGGGCTGCTCCAGCGTGAAGGTGAGCGCCTGTTCGAGGGTGGCGGTCAGTTTCCGGTCCGGCATGAACCGGAAGTAGGCGTCCCGGACCGGCCGGCGCACCGGGTTCTCCGACTGCTCGAAGTCGCTGACCGAGCGGGAGGCCGCCACCATGGCCCGGGTGCGCTCGCGGCGGTCGTCCTCGTACGCCCGCAGCGCCGCCGGTATGTCCGTGGCGTCCCGCAGCCGGTGGGAGAGGACCGCCGCGTCCTCGATCGCCATGCCCGAACCCTGGCCCAGACTGGTGAGCATGGGGTGCGCGGCGTCACCGAGCAGGGTGACCGGGCCCTGGCCCCAGCGCTCCAGGAACACCCGGTCGCGCGAGGGCACGGCCAGGATGTCGGCCTCGGGGGTGACGGCGATGGCCTGCTCGACCTCGTCCGCCCAGCCGGCGAACGCCCGCGCCACCTCCTCCTTGCCGCCGCGCCAGTTGTGCGAACGCGCGGTGGGCATGTTCTTCGTGCCCCACCAGTACAGGGTCCCGCCGCCCATGTCGACCAGGCCGAACCGCTGGCCGCTGCCCCAGTAGTGGGTGACCGAGCCAGGCGTGAAGCGCGGATGGCTGAACGGTGTCAGGGCCAGCCAGACGATGTAGCCGCTGTCCCGGGACTTCTCGGGTCCGACCAGTTGCCGCCGGATCGCGGACTGGAAGCCGTCGGCGCCGATCAGCACGTCACCGTGGGCCTCTCGGCCGTCGGTGAAGCGGACGGTGACCGCGCCGGAGACGGGATCGGTGACGAACTCCCGGGCGGTGACGCCCAGGTTGACGGACACGCCGTCGGTGGCCTCCAGCAGCGCCTGCTGGAGCGCGGAGCGGGTGATCAGCACACTCGGCACGCCCAGCCGGCGGATGATCGACGGGAACGGGAACTCCCTGATCAGCCGGCCGCGCGGGGTGCGCACATGGTAGGACTCCAGGACCTGGCCGCGCTTTTCCAGATTGAGGTCGAGCCCGATGGAGCGCAGCGCTCCGATGGCGTTGCTCATCACCGACAGCCCGGACCCGGCCGCCCGCAGCTCCGCGGCCCGCTCGTAGACCTCGACTTCCCAGCCGGCGTTCCGCAGTGCGGCGGCGGCGGTCAGGCCGCCGATCCCCGCTCCGATGACGAGGGCCTTGCGCCTGCTCATTGCGCTTCCTCCGGTTTCCGCTGTCATCTCACTCCCCGATCAGTTCGTCGACCACTCGGGCGACGTGCGCGATGTGCGGCTCTTCCATGATGGTCAGGTGGTCGCCGGGCACGTCGATCACCGTCAGCTCGCCGCTGGTCCGTTCGCGCCAGCCGTTGGTGGGGTCACGGTGCATGGACTGGATCGCGGTGTGCATGGTGTCCAGCACCTCGGGCAGCGGCTCGCTGGCGTGGATGAGGACCATGTCCTGGTCCACCACGTCGGGCCGGTAGGCGAACGCCGCCCGCCAGTTCGCCTCGTACACCTGGAACAGCCGGTGGACGACCGCTCCGGTGGCCCCGGGCGGCAGCACGCCCTCGTCCACGGCGAGCTGGGCGATGAAGTCGAACTTCTCCTCCAGCGTGGTCAGTTCCGCGGGGATCACCTCCTCCGGCGAGTCACCGCCGCGCCGCAGCCACAGCAGTTCCCAGAAGAACCAGCTCAGCAGCGCGTCGTCGCTGGTGCGCAGCCGGCGGCCCGGGTTCAGGGCGGTGGTGTCCAGCAGCACCAGACGGCCCACCTCCTGCCCCTGGGCGCGCAGTTGCCGGGCCATCTCGAAGGCCACGAAGCCGCCGAAGGACCAGCCGCCGATCAGGTACGGCCCCTCGGGCTGGACCTCGCGGATACGCGCCACATAGCTCGCGGCGATCTCCGGGACGCCGTGCAGCGGTTCGGTGCCCGCGTCGACGCCCGCCGCCTGGAGGGCGTAGAACGGCCGGCCGGCCGGCAGATGGGAGGCGAACCGGATGTAGCACAGCACGTTGCCGCCCATCGGGTGGACGAAGAACAGCGGGCGTTCGTCCCCCTCCTTCCGGATCGGCACCAGCGGGTCGAACCCGGCCACGGTGCCGCCGGCCCGCAGCCGGGCCGCCAGCTCGGCGACCGTGGGCGCGGCGACGAACTCCGACAGCGGCACGGCCGTGCCGTAGCGCTGCTCGATCAGCACCACCAGCCGCATCGCGGTCAGGGAGGTGGCGCCGAGCGCGAAGATGTCGTCGTGCACGCCGAGCCGGTCCACGCCCAGCAGTTCGCGCAGGATCTCGACCAGGACCGTCTCGTACGCGTCGCGGGGCGCGGTGACGTCCCGGGAACCGCCCGTGGCGGTCAGGGGTATCTCGCGCAGGGTCTTGTCGTCGCGCTTGCCGCTCGGGGTGAGCGGCAGCGCGTCCAGCCACTGGAAGTGCGAGGGCACCAGATAGTCCGGGAGCGCCGAGCGCAACTGCTTGACCAGGCCCGGCAGGTCGGTCCCGTCCGGGTCGCCGACCAGGAAGGCGGCGAGGAACGAGTCGTTGCCGTCCCGGCGCCGGGCGACCACCGCCGCCTCCGTCAGCCCCGGGTGGTCACCGGCGAACCGGGTGATGGCCAGCTCCACCTCGGCCGGCTCCACCCGGTAACCGCGCACCTTCACCTGGGAGTCGGACCGTCCGGTGCACACCACCGAGCCGTCCGGCAGCAGGTAGCCGAGGTCGCCGGTGCGGTACAGCCGCTCGCCCGGAGCGCCGGGCCGGGGCACGAACCGCTCGTCGGTCAGGTCCGGGCGGCCCGCGTAGCCGAGGGCCAGGCAGACGCCGCCGAGATGGATCTCGCCGGTGACACCGGGCGGCACCGGACGCATCCGCGCGTCCAGCACCAGCACCTCGGCCCCGTCGACCGGCGTGCCGATCGGCGGCAGCGGCGGGAAGGCCGCCGGGTCCCCGGTCATCGTGTGCCGCGTCACCACATGGGACTCGGTGGGCCCGTACTGGTTCTCCAGAATCACCCCGGGCAGCGCGGCGCACAGCGCGCGGATCTCCTCGGTGACCCTCAGCTGCTCACCGGAGGAGAGGATCGCCTTGAGCGAGCCGGGCACGGTGCCCAGGGCGTGCGCCGCCTCGGCGAGCTGCTGGAGGGCGACGTAGGGCAGGTAGAGCCGTTCCACCCGCTCCTGGTCGAGCAGCCGCAGCAGGGCGGGCAGATCACGGCGCTGCTCCTCGGACAGCAGCAGCAGGGTGCCCCCGCCGCACAGCGTGGAGAAGACCTCCTGGAACGAGACGTCGAAGCTCAGCGGCGCGTACTGCGCCGTCACCCCGCCCGCGACACCGCTGGGTTCGGCGTTCTGCCAGGCGACCAGGTTGGCCAGCGCCCGGTGCGGCATCTCCACGCCCTTGGGCGTGCCGGTGGAGCCGGAGGTGAACAGCAGGTACGCCACGGACGCCGGGTCCAGGGCGGCCGGCGGCCGGCCCTCGGCGGCCGCGCCGTCCGCCGCGTCCAGCAGCGCGGTGGCCCGGACGACCGGCTTGCCCCGGCCGCTGCCGAGCCGCTGGGTGAGGTGGGCGGCGTCGGTCTCGGTGGTGGCGTGGGTGACCACGGCCACCGGGTCGGCCTGCTCCAGCATGGCCGCGATCCGCTCGCGCGGATAGGCGGTGTCCAGCGGCACGGTGGCGGCGCCCGCCTTCAGCACACCGAGCAGGACGGCGACCGTCTCCGGTGAGCGCTCCATGGCGACGGCCACCCGGGCGCCGGGCCGCGCGCCCAGCGCGGTCAGCCGCCGGGCGGCCCGGTCGGCCGCGTCCGCCAGCTCGGCGTAGGTCCAGCGCCGGTCGCCGTGGACCAGCGCGATCGCGTCGGGGGAGCCGGCGGCCCGCTCCTCGAAGGCGCGCACCACGTCGGGCACGGGCCGGGCCGCCGGGACCGGTCCCAGGGGCTCGGCGAGGAAACCGAAGTCCACCGGCTCCTCGCCGTGCCCGACGACCCGCTCCAGGATGCCGGTGAAGGCCCGCCCGTGCAGCTCGGCCTGGCTCTCGGTGAACAGCCGGCCCTGGTAGTCCATGCGCAGCCAGATCCCGCCGCCGCCGGGTTCGGTGACGGCGTTGACCAGCAGCGCGAAGTTGGTCTCCTCCCAGGTCCGGAAGTCCAGCGAGCGGATGCCGGGCAGCGCGAACACCTCGGCGAGCTGGTGGAAGTGGATGTAGTTGAACGCCGTGTCCAGGACGCCGTGTCCCAGGTCCT
This sequence comes from Streptomyces sp. NPDC017095, assembly GCF_044332325.1. Taxonomy (NCBI): domain Bacteria; kingdom Bacillati; phylum Actinomycetota; class Actinomycetes; order Kitasatosporales; family Streptomycetaceae; genus Streptomyces; species Streptomyces sp. NPDC017095. The sequence goes on along the minus strand of NZ_JBIROU010000014.1, from coordinate 179,225 downwards.
CCTGGATCGCGCTGAGCGGATAGCGGCGGTACGGGTGACCGGTCTGCTCCTGCCGGAACGCCTCCCGTACGGCGTCGAGCCAGCTGTCCGGGGTGCCGGTCACCCGGACCGGCACGGTGTTCAGGAAGAGCCCGGTGGCCCGCTCGGCGTCCGCCAGCTCCGGCCGGCCGTGCGAGACCAGACCGGTGACCAGGTCGTCCTGGCCGGAGAACAGCCGCAGCGTCAGCAGGTGCACGGCCAGCAGCACGGACTTCACCGGCACGGTGTGGGTGCGGGAGAACTCCCGCACGGCCTCGGTGAGCGAGGCGGGCAGGTCCAGCCGGCGGGTGATCTGCTCCCCGCTGCCGGGCGCCTCGTGCGGCCGGAACCCGGCCAGCTGGAGCTGCGGCGCCCCGGCGAGGTAACCGGCCCAGTGCTCCCGGGCCTCGGCCGAGCCCAACGCCCGCCGCTCGGCCAGCAGATGATGGGCGGCCATCGCCTCCGGGGCGTCCGGGACGGCCTTGATCGGCTCGCCCAGCAGGTGGGCGTAGTCCTGGAGGAGTTCCCGCATCAGCGTGGCGACGCTGCCGCCGTCCAGGATGGCGTGGTGGAAGCTGAGCACCAGCTCCGCACTGGCCGGCAGCACATGGACGCGCAGGTGGTGCAGCGGGGCGCGCTCGACGTCGTAGGGATGGCGGCGGCGCTCCTCGATGTGCGCCTCGATGACCTTCTCCGCCTCCTCGGCCGGAACGTCCCGCAGGTCCGCGATCTCCAGCGCGCCCTCCACCGTGGCGTCCACGATCTGCAGCGGCTCGGCGCGACCGCCGAGGTCGAAGGAGGAGCGCAACGCCGGGTGCCGGGCCAGCAGCAGCCGGTGGGCGGTGGCGAACGCCTCCGGGTCCCAGGCGGCGAACGCGAAGCTGTAGCGGAAGACGTCCCGGTACATCCCCGAGTCCGGCTCGACCCGGCTGTGGAAGAGCATGCCGAGCTGGAGCCGGTTGGCCGGCCAGGCGTCCTCGTGCTCCTCGAGCCCGGCCCGGTCCACCCCGGAGACCAGCGCGAACGGCTCCAGGACCGGCTGCTCGGCCGGGCCGCCGGCCGTGGTCAGCGGCGCCAGCGCGGCCACGGTGGGGTTGCGGACGAGGTCGCTGAGGTCGAAGGGGTAGCCGCGGCGCTCGGCCAGGGCCCGCACCCGCAGCATCAGGATCGAGTCGCCGCCGAGCGCGAAGTAGTCGTCGTACACGCCGACCCGCTCCGCCCCGAGGACCTCGGCCCACACCTCGGCCAAGGCGGTCTCGGCGGCGTTGCGGGGCTCGGTGTGGGCGGGCCGGTCGTGCGTCGCGGAGGGGGCGGGCAGGGCCCGCCGGTCCGCCTTGCCGTTGGGCGTCAGCGGTACGGCGGCGATCCGCACGAACACCGCCGGGATCATGAACTCCGGCAGGCTGTGCGCGAGTTCGTGCCGCAGCGCCACCGGGTCGCGCTCCTCGTCCGCGACGTAGTAGCCGACCAGCCGGGTGCCGAGCGCGGGACTGTGGTGGTCCACCACCACGGCGTCGCGGATGCCGGGCAGCGACGCCAGGGCGTTCTGCACCTCGCCCAGCTCCACCCGGTTGCCCCGGACCTTCACCTGGCCGTCGATCCGGCCCAGGTACTCGATCTCGCCGTTCGCCAGCAGCCGGGCGAGGTCACCCGTGCGGTACAGCCGGCCGCCCGGCGCGAACGGGTCCTCGGTGAACTTCTCGGCGGTCAGCTCCGGCCGCTCCAGGTAGCCACGGGCCACCTGGACACCGCCGATGCACAGTTCACCGGGCACTCCGACGGGCTGCGGCGCGCCGTACGGATCGAGCACCCGCAGCGCGGTGTTGGCGACCGGACGGCCGATCGGCACCCGCCGCACCGGCTGTCCGGGGACGGTGGGGCAGTCGTGGTACGAGACGTCCACGGTGGCCTCGGTGGGCCCGTACAGGTTGGTCAGCGCCGGGCCGCCGGGCCGGGCGCCCAGCACCCGGGCGAACTGCTCGACCCGGGCGGCGGGCAGCGCCTCGCCGCTGCAGAACACCTGCCGCAGGCTCGCCGCCTGCGCGACCAGCGCGGGTTCCGCCTCCAGCAGGTCGAGGAAGGGGCCCAGCATGGACGGCACGAAGTGCAGCACGCTGACCCCGCGGTCCGCGATGGTGCGCAGCAGCACCCGGGGGTCGCGTTCGCCGCCCACCGGCAGCAGCGCCAGCCCCGCGCCCTCCACCGCCCACCAGAACAGCTCCCACACCGACACGTCGAAGGAGACCGGCGTCTTCTGCAGCAGGATGTCACCGGCGCCGACCGGGTACCGGGCCTGCATCCACGCCAGCCGGTTGACCACCGAGTGGTGCTCGACCATGACGCCCTTGGGCCGGCCGGTGGAGCCGGAGGTGTAGATGACGTACGCCAGGTCCCGCGGCCCGGCCACCGGTTCCGGCCGGCCGGTCGGCCCCTCGCCGACCGCCCGGCGCGCATCGAGCACGGGCACCCCGGCCGGGACGTCCGGCTCGGGCGCTCCGGGGCCGGTGAGCACGGCCCGGGCCCGGCTGTCCTGGAGCAGGAAGGCGATCCGCTCGGCCGGGTAGGCGGGATCGACGGGCACATAGGCGGCCCCCGACTTCAGCACGCCGAGCAGCGCCGGCACGGTGAGCGGCCCGCGCTCCAGCAGTACGGCGACCCGGTCGCCGGCGGTGACGCCCTCGGCCCGCAGCGCGTGCGCGACGCGGTTGGCGCGGGCCTCCAGCTCGGCGAAGGTCAGCTCGCCGCCGTCGGCCGCGGTCACGGCCACCCGGTCCGGGGTGCGCGCGGCCTGCTCCTCGAACAGCCCGTGCACCGTGGCGTCGGAGCGGTACGCGACCTCGGGGCCCTGCTGCAACCCGGCCAGCCGGTCCCGTTCGGCCGCGGTGAGCACCGGCAGCGCCGCCGCCGGCAGCCCGGGTTCGTCGAGCCCGGCTTCGGCCAGGGTCGTCAGGTGGCCGGCGACCGCCTCGATCGGGAAGTCGGCGTCGAACACGTCCGTCGCGTAGTCCAGTTCGATCCGCAGGTCGGCGTCGTCGTCGAACGCCTGGATCAGCACGGAGAGCGCGTCCTGCTCATGGACCGGAGCCGTGATCACCGCGTCCCGCGCCACGTCCGCCGGCGTCTCGGGGCGCGGTCCGCGCAGGTAGGACACCACCACGTCGAACAGCTGCCGGGAACCCGCCGCGTCCGCCGGCAGGTCGCGCAGTACGTCGCCGAGGGCCAGCCGCTCGTGCTCCCGCACCGCGTTCGCCCGCTCCCGCACCAGGCCGGCCAGCTCCCGCAGCGTGACCTTGTCGCTCACCGGCACGCGCAGCGGCAGGTTGTTGGCGAACTGCCCGGCGGTGACGCGCTCGTCGTCGGTGAGCCGGTTGAGGAACGGCACCCCGAGGACGATCTCCTCCGAGCGGTGCACCCGGGACAGGTAGGCCGCGAACACGGCGGTGAGGTACGCGAACGGGGACGAGCCGCCCGCCCTGATGCGGGCGACCAGATCACCGCCGAGCGTGAACGTGTGGTGCCCGCGCCGCGCGGCGTCGGCCGGGCGGTCGGGGACACGCTGGAAGAGCACCGGGGCCACTGCGTCGAGCGCGGTCCGGTGGAACGCCCGTGCCGCCTCCCGCTCCGGTGACTGCCGGTAGGCCGCGTCGACGGCGACGAAGTCCCGGTACGAGGGCGCGTCCCCGGGACCGGCGCCGTCCGCCGTGTCCGAGGTCAGCCGGGTGTACTCGGCCCAGGTCTCGCGGCTGACCTGGTTGAGCGTCCAGGCGTCGACGACCAGGTGGTGTGCGCCGAGGTGCAGGTGCAGCACCTCGGCGCTCTCCCGTACCACCGTCGCGCGGAACAGTGGGGCGTCCCGCAGTGGGAACGGCCGGACGAAGGCACGCTCCCGCCAGGACTCCCAGGCACGCTCCGGCTCCGCCTCCCCGGACAGGTCCACCCAGTCCACGAGCGCCTCGGGGGCGTCGGAGGGGCTCGGGCTGTCCGCCGGCCACTGGTAGGGGACACCGTCGCGCTCGCCGAACCGCAGCCGGAAGGCGTCGTGCCGGGCCAGCGTCCGGGCGAGCGCCGTACGCAGCGCCGCCGCGTCCGCCGGCCCGGTGATCCTCTCCTCGATCACGACATTGAACTGAGGACTGTTCGGTGTCTGGGATTCGGCCGCCCAGATATCATGCTGGTACGACGTGAGCGGAAAATCGCGGCATGCAGCCACAACGATTCCTTTCTCTTTCCTGAGTCTCTTTCCCGAGCGAATGAGAAGATCCACGGGAAATGAATTCCGGACACCGGTAGCCCAAAACGTAATGACGTGATCACGATAGGTGTGGATACCGCCGCGCGACTACTGCGTGCGTGGGTAGCCGCCCCTACTCACTTGAGTCGGCAACGAGTGGTGAGCCGTCCTGGCCAGCACTTTCCCGACCTCACGTCCCGGCCACACGCAAACGACCCGCCTCCACGAAATGGGAAGACGGGTCGCTTTGTACCGACGGAGGGCCGATTACCGTGAGGCTCGCCACCCCACGGAGCCGGCCGCGGAAAGAATTCTGTGCGAACCGCTGTATGTGCGCGGCCCGCTTAGACCGGGGCGACGACCAGGCTGGCGGTTCCGTTGGTGCTCTGAAGACCGGTCGTGGCGCAGGCGGTCAGGCTCAGCTGGGGCTCCACGACGAATTTGGTGACGGCGCTGCCCTGGCCGAAACCGGAGGTGACCGACCCCAGGGCGGTGACCACGGCCGAGCCGCCGGCCGCCCGCGCCGCCGTGGTGCCGCCATAGGTCACGGTGCTGGCCCGCTCCGGCGCACCGGCGTGCCAGGGTCCACACCCCGTGCGCGGCCCCTGCCCCGCCGCCTGCCCGTTCCTCCGGCTGGTCACGCCCGCGGGCCGTCCCGTGACGGCCGATCCCGAGGGCGTGACCCCGCTGCCCGGGCAGCGGTTCACACGCTCAGTCGAGGCAGAACTCGTTGCCCTCGATGTCCAGCATCGGGATGCACGCGTCGTTGCCGTCGTACAGCGTCTGCACGTGTACCGCGCCGAGCGGGATCAGCCGTGCGCATTCGGCCTCGAGTGCGGCGAGGCGCTCTTCGCCCACGAGTCCGGTGCCGACCCGGACGTCGAGGTGCACCCGGTTCTTGACAACCTTGCCTTCGGGGACGCGCTGGAAGTACAGCCGCGGGCCCACTCCCGAGGGGTCGACGCAGGCGAACCATGCGTCCCGCTGCTCGGGAGGCTGCGCACGCCGGTAGTCATCCCACGTGGCGAAGCCCTCCGGCGGCGGCGGTACGACGTACCCGAGCACCTCGCACCAGAAGCGGGCGAGGCGCTCGGGTTCCGCGCAGTCGAAGGTGACCTGGAACTTTTTGATCGCTGACATCGGTGCACCGTACCGCCCACCGCCAGGACCCTGCCGCTCCTTTTCCGGAGCACACCCGCCCGCCGTCCCGCCCGCCCCCGGCCGCCTCGTCCTCACGCCGGACCGCCACCGGCCGTCAGGATCCGGCGGGCGTCCGCCGGGCCCGGGCCCGGTCGTGTCCCCACATGACCGCCCCCACCAGCACGGCCGCCCCCAGCCCGTACACCGGCAGCCACAGGGTCGTCGTGGCCGCCAGGCACTCGGCGACGGCCCTGCGGGCCTGGACCTCCTGTGTGAACGCCAGGGCGGCACCGTCGCCGCCGGCCAGGTTCCCCAGCGCGGCCTGGAGGATGAGGGGAACCTCGAATTCGCCCTGCGGCAGTCCGAGCCGCTCCTCGGCGGGATCAGTGATGAGGTAGAGACCGGCAAGGCCCGCATAGACGTTGAGGCTGGTCATTCCCATGCCGTGATCGTGGTACCAGAGCAGGGACGCGCGTTCGTGGTTGGTGTAGGCGGCGATCGCCTCGTTGCGTGCGACCCGGCCCGGGTCCAGGGTGGTGTAGGCCTCGGCGTGGAAGCCGTCCGGGCTGAACGACTGCAGCGGCGGCCCGTCGGACTGGGGCGCTGTGTAACCGCCGTGCTGGTGGACGACGTTCCACACGCTGATGTGCGCGGGGAAGGGCGCTTTGCTCTTGTAGGGCGGGGGAGCCGTCGGGGTGAGCTGCGGGTCCCCCTTGCGGATCCGGTCGATCACGGACTGGAACATATGGGTGGTCGGCAGTTGGTTGCGGTACTTGACGACCGTCGGGTGGTCCTTGGGCACGCTGATGGTCGGCCCGAGGTAACCCATGCCGATCGGCTTGTGCCGGTCGTGCGGGTTCGCGGCCCAGTACCCCCATACGGTGGCCGGCCCGAGATCCCGGTGGAAGCGCCACGAACCCTGCCGCATCGTGATCTCGTAGTAGTCGGCCCCCGGATAGACGGAACGATCGGGGATGGCCGTCACCGGCCGGGGCAGCGGATCGACGTACTTCTCCAGCGCGGGGGTGCGCGGCACCGAGCTGTCCGCGGCACCCATCTCGTGGCCCGTCCCGTGCCCCGCGGACGCCGTGCCCGTGTCCTCCGAGCATCCCGCGGACAGCACGGCCGCACTCCCCATGACACCGGTCACGACGAACTCCCTTCGCCCGACCATGGTCTGTTCGGGTCACTCACTCCAGTAGTCGCGTCGGGGCAGTTCCACCCAGACATCCGGAGGCCCGGCCACGGCACGTCCGTCGGTCGGACGCAGTCCTGCGAAGGCACAGGAGTAGGCCACGGCGTTGTGCTGGTAGAGGTACGAAGCCAGCACTTCCTCGGAGGTGTCGTTCTCGTACGGTCCCCCGCCCGGGTGCAGATCCCAGCCCTCGATGTGCCCCTCGCGGGCGATGCTGCCTTGGTTGCCGCTCTTGGGATTGGCGTACAAGCCGTAGCAGAAGGTGTCGGCGGACAGCCGGGTCAGCACGCCCGGCATCTGCGGCGCGTATCCCCAGGGCTGCGTCACGACGCAGCCGCCCGGCACGGAGGTCACGCCGATGATCCGCAAGCTCTCGTCCATGTCGTACTCGTACGGATCTTCCAGCAGTTCCTCGATGACTTCGCCCTTCACCGGCGCCGCCTCCAGCCGGCGCACCGCCTCGGCCGCGTCGATGCCGGCCACGCAGGCCAGCCCCGTACCGTCATAGTGGAAGGTGCCCAATGCCGTGGTGAGCCGATCGGCCTCTTGCGCTGCCGCACGCTCCCTGACGGTCAGCCGCACCCCTTCCGGCACCGGGAACAGGTCGGGCGTCGGCCCGGCCAGACTCAGCCGCCCGGGCGACCACCCGCCGAGCGACAGCCGCCAAGGGTCGGCCCCGGCAGCGACGAGGGCCCGTGCGTTCTCCGGCTTCCTGGACACGACGGCCTCCCAGAGCGCCGTCACGCCGTTCTCCACCGCGTCCACCTCCACGACTCGGCCGGCCAACTCGGCGACGACCTCGCGGGACCCGAACGCGGCTGCGCGGTGCAGAGGCCGGCCCCCGCTCCCCTTCTCTGGATCGGCACCTTCGCCGAGGCGCCGTCGCACGTCGTCGGCATCCGTCCAGTCCCAGCCCATACCGGCCCAGCCGTCACTCGCTGCTGACACTTTCCCCTCCGCCATGTCGCACGCTTTCGCTCCAAGTTGGCATACGGCACTGACACCGGGGACCGGCCCACGCGCGGCTCTTGAGGTCCTTCTCCTTGGGTTGCACTTGGGTGTCCCGCGGTGTGTGGTGGCCGTCCTTCACGGCGGTGGCCGCCTTTCGCCGGCCCGCCGTCGCCGTTTCGGCGCCATGCCCCGGCGTCGGTTCAGCCGAGGATCGTGGAGATGTCGATCGCGCCGGGGTCCCAGTGGGACTCTCCCGGCACGTGCTGATGGCCGCACCAGCCCGAGAACCGCTTCCACTCGTCGACCGACATCCTGTTACCGGGAGTGGCGTTCACGCCGCCGGCGTCCAAGAAGGTACGTCCCGACGTGCGCGGGATCGGCACGAGTGTGTCGATCTGCTGGACGACGTCCCGGATGAAGGCCAGCTGTTCGGGTGCCCAGGTCGGGGTCTGGGCTGCGAAGCCGACGATCTCGACTTGGACACAGCGGGCCGCGTTCTCCGCGGTGGCGCTGTCCGAGAGTGCTCGTGCGCCCGTGTTGAGGGGCAGGTGCTGGATCACGCGGAGAGTGTTCGGCTCGATCGTCACCGTCGGCCAGAAGTTGGTGGCCCGGAATTCCTGCAGTGCCCCGTCGACACCTGCCCCTTCGGTGGTGTGCAGGACACCGCGCCAGGGGAGGGCGAGGTAGCGGGGGCCGTTCTTGGCCGCCGGGAGACGTTCGGCGTCCGGCAGCCACACCTGGCGGCCGTCGAAGAGGTCGGTGCCGGCCCGGATGCCCGAACCGAACCCCGCCTCCGCGAGGCCGGGCCACTGGCCGGCGATCGGCAGCGGATAGCCGTCGTCGACCCGGTCGCCGGCGATGTCGTACCGGACGTAGTTGCCGTCCTTGAAGAAGAACACTTTGCCGTTCCCCCAGTTCACCGCCGCGTCCAGCCCTGTACCGAAGCCCGCGGCCGCCATGCCGGTCCAGGTGTCGGCGATCCGCTTCGGGTAGTCGGGATCGGCTGTTCCGGCCGTGATGTCGTACCGGACGTAGCTGTCACCCCGGAAGAAGTAGGCCTTGCCGTTCCCCCAGTTGACCGCGGCGTCGATGCCGGGGCCGAGGCTGCCGAGGCCGGGCCACTGGTCGGCGATGGAGAGCGGGTAGCCGTCGTCGACCTGGTCGGCCGTGATGTCGTACCGGATGTACGTGTCCGCCTTGAAGATGTACAGCTTGCCGTCCTCCAGGTTGAGGGCGGCGTCGGGCTGGTCGAACCCGCTCTCGGCCAGCTTCTTCCAGTTCCCCGCTACGGGAAGGGGATAGCCGTCGTCGGTGGCGTCGACCGCGCGGTCGTAGCGTGCGTACTGGCCGTTCTTGAAGAAGTAGACCTTGGTGCCCATGATGTGGCCGTCCTCTCGGGTGCGCCCGTGTGCACGTGAGGTGTGTGCGGCGGGCGGGTGTCGCGGGCGGCGCAGTCGATCCCGGACGTTCCTCGGTCAGGGGATGCCGAGGAAATTCATGAGGGTCCGGCGCACCATGAACGACATCGCGTTGTGCCGGTCGTTCAGATTGGGCAGGTTCTGCCACACGACGATGAATTGCCGACCGGTGTCGTCGTGAGAGAGGAGGGTCGCCTCGGAGGCGACGACGCCACCCGCCAGGAGACCGCCCAGCCCGATCTTGCTATGAGTGATCGTGAAGCCCGAGCCGATTCCGCTGATGCCTGGCCGTGCTCCCGTCGTCATGAAAGAGCGGTCGCCGACGGACTGGGCGTCGAAGAGCAGGTCACGCATGTCCGACGCGATGCCGTCGACGCTGCGCGAGTCCAGCGTCGAGCCCTCGACGAGCAGGGCGAGAAACCGTGCCATGTCGATGGTCGTGGTCGCCTGCGCGGAGGGCCCGTCATTGACGGACGGCACCCGTACGGGAGGAAAGGCGCCGGTGAACGTCCCGGCCAGCCAGATGCCCTGATCCGTATTCTGGTCGAAGAGTCCCGCCTTGGACAGCAGTCCGTTGATCCAGCTGTATCCGAGTGCTTGGATCGAGGTGGAGGCTTGGTCGTTGTTGCTGGGTACGATCATGCCCCGAACGGCGGCCGCGTAGGCAGTGCTGAACGACATCGAGCAGCCGCCGCTCGCGAGACCTTGCGGTGGCCCGAAGATCTTGGGGTACTTGGGGACCCGCATGGAATCGGTGATACCTGCTTCGGTCAGGAACCGTGGGGCGGCATTCCGTATATTTTGATCGAATGCGGCCTGCAAGTCGGCGAATACCACGGCGGAAGCGCAGGAGCCTTCGGTGAGTGCGAAATCGTTGGCACTCTGCCGCAGTTCGAAAGCGGCAAGCATGGCCGCGACCTTCAACATGCTGCCTGAAAAATGCATCTCCGTGTCACGGAAACCCGCGTAGGAGAAGGAAGGGGAAGCAGTTGTCGGGTCGTTCACCGCCGCCACCGAAAGGGGGGAATCCAGGTTCACCCCCGACGCCGGGAAGGTAACGGCCGTCTGTGCCTGCGCTGCTGTCAACGCCGCAGCCATTCCTAAGTCCGGCGTCAGCAGGTCCGGGAAGGGATCGGGGAAGAGCATATAAGCCTCCTTGCCCGTGCGCATCACCAGCCTAGTGGCGGCTCGGCCGGTCGGCAAAACGAGCTGTCAACCGGCCTGTTCAGCCTATTCCGGAATGGGCCAGGACTCGTTCGCGGGATCGTCCAGCCAGGCGCGCTGGCCGGACGCGTCGATGGTGAGGCCGAACCGCGTGACTCCCGGGCATCCGCGCTCCTTCCACCAGTCGTAGGCGGCACGGACTTCGTCCCACAGGTGCCGGGACCCGGACTGCCACACGGAGGCGCGGTGCCGGCCGTCGCGGAACATCACGCAGGCCCAGGAGGTGTCGTGGAGGCTGTAGAACCAGACGGGCCGGGCGCCGTCCCGCTTGTCCGCCGCTGCCTGGCGGCACCGAGGCACCCGGAGACCGAGGACGAACGGCAGGTCCGTGAACTGGCCGGTCAGGAACTCCTCCTCGGTGAGGGTCACCGTGGTCTGGTCGGCGTGCTCAAGAGGACCCGCGGTCAGGTAGTCGGCGGGGCGGAGCGCGGGGCTGCGTTGCGCGCGCAGCTTCATGAACTCCACCAGCCTGGTGAAGGGCCCCGTGGCCGTGTCGCCCTCCACCCGCAGGCGGGCCATGGCGTCGGCGTTGCCGTAGGCCGTGCCCCAGGGGGCGAGGATCACGCCGCCGGAGCGGGTCTGCCGGATCCATTCCCCGGGCAGTCGGCGGATGCCGGCGGTGGCCAGGATCCGGTCGTAGGGGGCCGCGTCGGGGTGGCCGCCGAACCCGTCGCCCACGACCGTCCCGGGGTGACACCCCAGCCTGAGCAGACGGTCGCGCGCCAGTGCGGCCACCGCTGCGTCCACTTCGATGGTCGTCACGTTCGACGCCCCGAGCCGATGACTCAGCAGGGCCGCCGTCTCACCCGTGCCCGTGCCCACGTCCAGCACCCGCATGCCGGCTTCCACGTCCAGGTCCCGCAGCAGGGAGAAGACGGTCGAGGGCATGGACGAGGAACTGGTGGCCAGCTTCCCCGGCCCGGGACCCGGGTGCGCGCCGTCGTCCCACTGGGTGACGATGGGAACGTCGCTGTCGGCCGCCGCGTACCAGGCGTCCGGGTCGGTCCGCTTGTCGACGCGGACACTCGCGCGACGCGACAGGTCGTAGGGCCACATCAGCTCCGGGAGGAACGCGGCGCGGTCGACGGCCGAGAACGACGGCGCCCAGTCCGACGACAGCGCACCCGACGCCATGAGGGCCCGCCCCAGCTCGGTGCGGCCGGGGCGGTCCGCACGCGGAGCGGCGGCTGTCACTTGCGATGCTTTCCGTCACCCTCCGGGCTGGAGCCGTCGGGGCTCGGAGGCTCCTCCGGCGGCGTCCACGGGGTGCCGGGGTTGCCGTCTCCCTCGTCGCCCGCCTGGGTGCGCGGGGAAATGCGTAGCCTCATCGCTTTTCCTCCCATGGTGCCGGTAAGTCGTAACTTCCGGATTGTGGAAGCTGTCGACGGGTGGGAGCCAGCCGCTTTCCAGCCAACGTCACGCTGTGTGTTCCCGCGGGCGCGCGGCGCGCATCACCGCGCCTGCCGGTCCCTGCCGTCCGACCGCATCCGCCGTCACCTGGGCACACCACCGCCCCACGCCTCCATCGCAGTGCTCCCCGGCGCGTGCGCCCCGCTCACCGCGGGCGCTCCCGGCCGGCGAGTCCGTGGTCTCCCGCGCGGTAGCGGGAGGCCAGACCGGTACCGGATCCGTCACGCAGGGCGAGTTCCGCGTCGGCCAGCCGGGCCACCGCCGTGGGATCGGGCAGGCCGGGGACGCACACCACCTCACCGGACTCCAGGGCGGCGAGGGACGCGGTGACGACGTCGGCCGCGGGCATCCCGCCCTCGTCGTGCACCCGCGCCTCCCCGGGTACGGGGGCCTCGCCCGTGCCGAGGTGGAACTCGGTCGCGGTGAGTCCGGGGCAGACGACCTGGACGCGCACCGGCGTGCCGGCCAGTTCCGCGGCGAGTGTCCTGGTGAACGTCACCAGATACCCCTTGGTGCCCCCGTACACGGCCCGGTGGGGGAGAGGGCCGGGCGGCAGGGCGCCGGCGAACGCGAGCAGCGAGGCGACGTTGACGACCGCGCCACGGCCGCGTGCCAGCATGCCGGGGAGGACGGCACGGGTCAGCACCGTCGGCGCCGTGACATTTACGTCGATCACCTTGGTGAGCAGGGCGGGATCGGCCTCGGTGAAGGGCCCGTAACCGTTGATCCCGGCGTTGTTCACCAGCAGGGACACGTCCTCGGCGGCGATCCGCTCCGCGACCCGCCTCAGGTCGGCGGAATCGGCCAGGTCGGCCACCATCGGCTCCACCTCGGCCCCGGTCTCCTCCCACAGCCGTTCCGCCAGGACGCCGAGTCGCTCGGCACGCCGGGCGACCAGAACCAGGTCCCAGTGCCGACCGGCCAGCCGGGCGGCGTACTCGGCACCGATCCCCGACGACGCCCCGGTCACCACGGCTCGGCCGGCCCTCTCGTCGTACGCCATGACGGCCCCTTCGCTCGGTTGTTGCGCCGCCCGGGAACGGCCGGGTGTCCCAGCGTCGTCCCGGCGAAACTCCGGCGACGGCCTTACGCACCTGGCGGCGGACTTCCGTACCTGGCGGCGGCCTCCGGCACTCGGCGGCGGTCCGGCCCGGTGACGTCCGGCTGCCCGGAATGGCAAGGGCGCCCCCGGCCGTGAACCCGGGGGTATCCCCACGTGCCGGGGCCTGCTGCCTGGCCTGCGCTTTCGCCTGCTGTCCCGATGGTCCGGCGGTCGCCCGGACCCTGAGGCTGGACACGTCCGCGATGCCCAGCCAAGGAGCCCGCCGAGTGTGCCCCGGGCTACGCCGACCCGAGCCGGCTGTGCACCATCAGCCGCGTGCCCCACGCCATGGCATGTTTCGGTGACTCCGGCGGGCCGCAGCCGCGCAAGGGCAGGCGTGGACGAGGGGAGCTGGTCGGGGCCACCTCGGGACCCGGCGCGCCGGGCGTCGCCTGCTCGGACGGGCCGGGGCTCTACAGCAGCGTTCCCGCCTACTCGGACTGGATTCGAAAGACTGTCAGGCACGACGCCTGATCGCTGACGGAACCGGCCCGACAGGACACCTCGTAGGAGCAACCACCGCCTGGTCGGCCGCTTCCACGCGAGCGCCGCCGGCCCCGGACACACCGGACGGCCCCTCGCGGGGGCCGTCCGACCGGGTGTCGTAGGAGGCTCAGGGGTGATCGGGCTGCTGTGCCGGAGGCACGCCTCCGCCCTCTCCTCCGCCCTTGTCGCCCTTGTCCGTACCGTGCGGGTGACCGCTGACGCCGCCGCCCCCCTGATCCGCCTTCAACTGGCGGCTGTCCTCGGGGGTGGCCGCGCCCTTGTCGTTGCGCCGTATCTCGGGTTGCTGCGGGTTGGGCATGCGTCCGACCTCCTCCTGATGTGCTTGCCCGGGCGATCCGATGGTGCTTGCTCCGGGCGATTGCCGGGTTCCCAGCCAGGCGTGGGTAACGCACACGCGCCGCACGAGTCGCGGGCTTCACGCCTGGGCGCGCGTCACTCCTTCGGCCGTACTGCGGCTGCTGGCGCCACCGCCCGTCGATGCAACGGCCGTCGAGTAGCCCGTTGTGCGGATTCGCAAACTCCTGTACGAGGGGTCGCGGTGCGCGGCGTCATCGTGGTCCGGCCGACGGTTCCGGGATGGCCCCGGCCGCCGAGTAGACCGGGGCCAGAAGGGCTTGGAGGGAGTTCCACAGGGTCGGCGGAGCGGCCAGTACGTCGCCGGTGCGGGGCAGGGTGCCGGGGGTGGGGCCGGTCAGGTCGCCGACCGTTCCGCCGGCCTGCTGGACCAGGAGGACTCCCGCGGCGCAGTCCCACGGTTGCAGCCCGGGTGCCCACAGGCCGTCCGCGCGGCCGGTGGCGACCTGGGCGAGGGCCGCCGCCGCGCTGCCCCCGCGGCGCAGGTCGCGTACCCGGGGCAACAGGGCGCTGACCGCGGGGCCGGCCAGGGAACGTTGTCCGGGGCGGCCGAAGTTGAGTTCCACCAGGGCGCGGGAGAGGTCGTGCTGGCGCAGCGGAGTGACCGGCGTACCGTCGGCGCTCGTGCGGGTGCCGGTCCGGGCTTCGGTCAGCAGGCCGAGGGCGGGCTCGACGACCACGCCGACGAGCGGCCGGCCGCTGTCCGCCTCGGCCGCGGCCACGCTGACCGCCCAGTCGGGCCGTCCGTAGAGATAGTTGGTGGTTCCGTCGATCGGGTCGATGATCCACCGCACTCCGCTGCGGCCCTCGGTGGTCCCGCCTTCCTCGCCCAGGACCGTGTCGTACGGCCGGTGCTCGGCCAGCACGGCGCGTATCGCGTGCTCGGTGTCCCGGTCGGCCTGGCTGACCAGGTCGTCGGGGCCCGCCTTCTCCTCGACGAGCAGCCGGTGGGCGCGGCCGCGCCAGGAGGCGGCGGTACGGGCACCGGCCCGAGCGGCGTCACGAGCGAGACTCAGCAGGTCGTCGAGGTTCACCGGTGTTCCTTCCGGAGGGCGTCCCAGGTGGCCTGCCCGCACACCGCCCGGGCGAGCGGGGCGAAGGGAACCGCCGCCAGGGACCGCAGACGGGCGGACGGCGCCCCGATCGTGTGCAGGGAGCGGCTGCCGAAGACGAGGTGGGCGGCCATGACGGCGAGCCAGGGCAGCAGGGCCGCCGCCGGACGCGGCTGCCCGGTGAGGACCAGCGTCAGGAGTTGCAGGACGGCACCCGCGGCCACCACCGGAAGACGCCGCCCCGGCAGGAGGACCACCGCCGCGGTCGTGACCGCGCCCAGGGCGGCGGCGACGAGGGCGTGTCCCGGCGAGGCGGGCGTGACGAGCAGGGATCCCGTCACGGCGGACGCCGTGCCCGCGACCAGCAGCGCCAGGTTCCACGGGGCGGCCCACGAGGTGCGCCGGCACAGCGGCGTCCAGTCGGCCGGGGCGGCGTCGGGTTGCGATGGCAGCCAGCGCACCAGCGCCAGCAGGTGCTCACGGGCCTGGTCGGCCCGCGCCGTCCACGTCAGCCTGCCGTGGTCGACGGCGCCGAACGCCAGGCTCTCCAGGACCCACCTGCTGGTGACGAAGGCGATCCCGAACGCCCACAGGGCCACGGCCGCGGACACCGCGAGCGCCGGGCGGCGGCCCAGGTCGACCGCGAGGGCCAGCCCGGTCATCCCGCGCACCACGTAACCCGCGCCCACCACGATCCACAAGGCGACGACGGCCGGGCGGGCGGGGGGCGGGACCGTGGCGGTCCGGCCGGTGCCCCTGGCGCGCAGGGCCTCGTAGACGACGGCCACGCCGAACACCGCCGCGGTCACCGCCGCGAGCATCCCGGACAGGCGCAGACCCGGCAGCGCCAGGGCCAGGCCCGCGACGGCCGCCAGACGCGCCACCGTGACCGCGCTGCTGGCGGTGACACGGTCCCGGACGCGCTCGACCGGTCCCGGCAGCCGCCCGCGGTCCCGTTCGGCGGGGTGGCGCTGGTCGGCGACGAACCCGCGGATGTCGTTCCACTGGTAGCGGGCGGGATAGACGAGCAGTTCCAGGGCTCCCCAGACGACCAGGGCGCGTACCACCGTCCGTCCCGTCGCGTCCGCGCCCGCGGCCACGGCCAGGACGAAGGTGAACGGCATGAGCAGCCCTTTGACGGCGTCCTTGGGCCGCGGCATCACCAGGTATCCGGGCAGCGAGCGGGGCCGGGACGCGCCCGGCCGCCCGGAGCCGGGGCCGCCTCCGGGCGCGTGTGCGGGCAAGGCCCGTCCGGGCGGTGCCCGGAAGGGGGAGGCGGGCACCGTGAAGCCGTCCGTGCGCTCCACGCCGGTCATGAGGCCACCGGTACCGCGTCGCCGGTGAGGTCCGCGGTCAGTTCGCCCCAGCCGGACCGCACCCAGCCGGCCCCGGCGCCGTACAACTCCTCGGTCCGGCCGGGTCGTTCGTCCGCCGGTACGAACTGCACCAGGCCGGCGGTGGTGACGCCCGCCGCGACCGCGGACGCCACCCCGGTGGCGGAGTCCTCCAGGGCGAGCGCCTGGGCGGGGGCGACACCGAGCCGGGTCAGGGCGAAGCGGTAGACGGCCGGGTCGGGCTTGCTGGTGGGCACCGGCAGGCTGTCCTCCGCGCTGAACCGGCGGTCCCGCGGCAGCAGACCGTCCAGGCCGCTCGCGGTGAAGCAGGCGGCGAGCCGCGTCAGCGCGCTGGAACTCACCACGGCGAGCCGGTAACGGCGGTCCAGCGCCGCTACGGCCGCCACCACATCCGGCCGGGGTCTGAGGACCCGCCTCAGGTAGGCCGTCACCTCGGTCTTCTCGCGCTTCACCCACTCCTCCAGCTCGGCGGCCGTCAGGCGGACGCCTTGCTGTCCGGCGAGGTCCTGGGCCGTGGTGCGGAAGTTCCTGCCCGTGGTGGTGCGCCGCAGGTGCCCGGGGGAGAAGTCCCCCGTCAGGCCGAAGCGGCGCGCGAAGTCCTGCGTCACCGTGGCGGAGGCGACGAACGCGGGCTCCTCGGAGGGGAACAGGGTGCCGTCGGCGTCAAGCAGCAGTGTCGTGACGCCGGCGAGATCGGGGATGCTCATGGGACTCCTGCGGTCGGGGGGTGGCGGAACGCACCGCCGGCCGGACCTGCCGGGCCGGCGAGGAGAGTGCAGCGCGCAGATTCCTGCCGTCGGTGAACGCGCCGGCCAGGGCCGCGCGGATGACGGCGAGGCCGTCGGTATCGCCGACGAGGCCGCCGAAGACGTCCGTGACGGCCAGCAGGGGCGCCGGGTCGTCGCCGCCCTGGAGGGCCGCCGCCCGCAGTTCGCCGGCGCGGGCGTCCTGTACGTCGATCGGGGCACCGTCGAGGTCCGTCCCGCGCAGGTAGCGCATCCACGCGGCGACGGCGAAGGCGAGCCGGGCGCGGGGCCGGCCCTGGGCGTGCGCGGCGTGCAGGGAGGGCAGCAGGTAGTCGGGCATCTTGGTCGAGCCGCGGCGGCACAGCCGGGCCAGCTGGTCCCCGATGCCGGGGTTGCGCAGGCGTTCCAGCACGGTGTCGCAGTAGGCGTACGGATCCATGCCCGGGACGCCGGCGGGCAGCAGCGGCGCGATCTCCTCGCGCATCAGGCGCCGGACGAAGCCGGCCACGGCCGGGTCGGCCAGGGCCTGGTCGGTCCTGCGGTGACCGGCCAGGTATCCGACGTAGCCCAGTGCGCAGTGGGTGCCGTTGAGGATCCGGCTCTTGATCAGTTTGTACGGTGCCACGTCGTCCACGAAGAGCGCTCCGACGCGGTCCAGCGGGGGCCGGTCGTTGCAGAAGTCGTCCTGGATCACCCACTGGGTGAACGGTTCGGTGATCACCGGCCAGCGGTCGCCCACCCGGAAGTCCTCCTCGACCCCGTCCCGGTCTCCCGGACTCGTCACGGGGGTGATGCGGTCGACCATGCTGTCGGGGAAGGAGACCCGTTCCGCTATCCACCGGGCCAGTGCGGGATCCTTCCGTCCGACCAGGGTCATGACCGCTTCGCGCGTGACGGCGGCGCTGTCGGGCAGGTTGTCGCACGACAGCACCGTGAAGGGGGCGTGGCGGGCGCGGCGGCGCCGGTCCAGGGCGTCGACGATCAGACCGAACACCGAGTCGCGGGCCCGCCCGGGGTCGGCGGGGAGCGCGTAGCCGTCGGCGGTGATCGTCAGCGTCACCAGCCGCGTGCGCGGGTCGGCCAGCCGCGCCTCGACCCCGGCCCGGTCCTCGGTCAGCAGCAGGTACTCGACCATGCTCCCGATGACCTTCGCCGTGCTGTCGTCACCGTCCCGCTGGACCACGGTGAAGAGATTGTCCTGCGCGTCGAGGACCTGCCGCATCTCCGGCCGTCCCATTCCGACGCCGACGACTCCCCAGCGGGTGAAACCCAGTTCCGCCAACTCGTCGTAATAAACCTCCTGATGGGCCCGGTGAAAGCCGCCGACCCCGAAATGCACGATGGCGGGTTCGATCCGCCGCCGGTCGTAACCCGGCGTTTCCAACTGGCTGCTCGGTGACGCACCGAGTGTTCGGTTGTTCAAAGCGGGAGCAGTCCGGGGGGATTCTGGCATCGCATACCTCGGTGAAGTGGTGCGTGCTTCTCCGTCGTCGCTCCGGCCTCACCTGCTGATGCGCGGAAGGATGCCATGCGGCTGGCTGCGGGGTGCGACCGCCAGAACTCCGGCGGACTGACGCGACGGTGGTGCGAAAGGCCCGAGTGAAGGAACTGGTCATGCCGTCGGGATGACGGCGGCGGTCGTTGTGGTCGGAGTACCGCCGCTTGTACATCCGAAACGAGAAATTTGTCCGATTATGGGGAGAGGTGTTCCGCCCGGTCCGCCGGGGAGGGGTGACAAGGTGAGGCAGGGCGCGGGGCGGCCGGTAAGAGGTGAACGGGATGAGCGAGCGGCCAGGCATGCCGAGCGTGCTCACCGGGATGCTGAACGGCGGGCATCTGGTCGCGTTCGACCAGTTGCCGGGGCTGCTGGCCGAGCACGCGGCCCGTGGCGGCCTGGCCGGTGCCCGGATCTTCCTGGCCGACCTGCGGCAGGAGATCCTGCGGGAGGTCACCGGCCAGGGGATCGACGCCGGGGAGGGCGGCGAGGTCTACTCGGTCGACGGCACGCTGCCCGGCCACGCCTTCTCCACCACCCGGTCGCTGCCGGGCCCCGACGGGATCCCGCGCCGGTGGTGGGTGCCGATCCTGAACGGCACCGAGCGCCTCGGAGTCCTGCGCGTCGACCTGGCCGCGGGCGCCGATGTCGAGGAGCTGCAGACGTTGGCGTCCCTGGTGGGTCTGATGGTGGTCAGCAAACGACCGCACAGCGACGCGCACGCCCGTCTGGTGCGCACCCAGGCGATGAATCTCGCCGCCGAGCTGCAGTGGAACCTGATGCCGCCGCGCGCGTTCGCCAACCAGGACGTGGTGGTCGCCGCGGCGATCGAGCCGGCCTACGCCGTCGGCGGCGACGCCTTCGACTACGCGGTCGCCGGTGAGCAGGTGCACCTGGCCGTCTTCGACGCGATGGGACACAACAGCCGCGCCGGGCTGACGGCGAACCTGGCGGTCACCGCCTGCCGCAACCAACGCCGCCAAGGCGCCGACCTGATCACCACCGGGGAGCGGGTCGAGGCCAGTCTCATCGAGCACTTCGGCCACGACGCCTACGTCACCGCCGTCCTGGCCGACGTCGACATGCGCACCGGCCTCCTCAGCTGGGTCAGCCGCGGACACCACGCGCCGGTCCTCATCCGCGGCGGCCGCTGGACGACGACCCTGCGGTGCCCGCCGACCCATCCGCTCGGCACCGAACTGGGCCTGCGCGCCACCCTGTGCCGCGAGCAGCTGGAGCCCGCGGACCGCGTCCTCCTCTACACCGACGGCATCACCGAGGCCCGCGACCGGCACGGCCGTGAATTCGGCCTCGACCAGTTCACCGACTTCATCATCCGCCACCACGCCGACGGCCTGTCCGTTCCGGAAACCCTGCGGCGGCTGATGCGCGCCGTCCTGGACCACCACGACGGGCAGCTCGCCGACGACGCCACCGTCGTCTGTCTGGAGTGGCACGGCCCCAGCCGCAACACCGAACTCCGCCCACCGCGCCGGCACGGCGGACACGGCTGACATCGCGGGAAGCCGGCGCGGTACCCGTCACATCGGAGACCCACCCGAGGAGGGAAACGTGCCGCGGACCGACGACGAACTGCTCGCCTTCGAGACCGGTGACCTGGAGGACTGGGACGAGGACCGCGCGCGAGCCACCCTCGGCGGACGGCACGGCACCTTGTACCGCAACCACCTGCTCATCGCTCTGCACCTCGACTCCTGGGCGGAGGCCGAGGGGCGCCGGACCGATGTCGACGCCCGCTACAGAGCCGGATACCGGCAGGCCCTCCAGGACCTGGCCGCGTATCTGAGAGAGACCTACTACCTGCCCCGCGACCCGGACTGAAGCCCGGTCGCGCCCGGCTCCGCGCTGATCCACCGCCCGCCTGCCGGCGGGTCCCGGCAACCGAAGGAGGCCACAGATGAACACCGCTCCCCATCCCGGCGTCGCCCGGCGCAGCCCGACAGGACGAAGCGCCGGCACGAGGCTGCTCGGCATCTACCTCAACGACCACCTCGCCGGCGCCACCGCCGGCACCGAACGCGCCGCCCGCCTGGTGCGCACCGCCCGCGCCTCCGCGCTGGGCCGCGCCCTCGCGCCCGTGGCGGCCGGGATCGCCCAGGACCGGGAAGCGCTGCTGGACATCATGCGGGACCTCGGCGTTCCCGTGCGCCGCTACAAGGTGTGCGCGGGCTGGGCGGGCGAGAAGCTGGGACGGCTGAAGCCCAACGGACACCTGGTACGCCCCTCACCGCTCGGCACCGTACTGGATCTCGAAGCCCTGCGGCTGGGAGTCGAGGGGAAGGCGGCCGGCTGGCAGACCCTGCGCCGGCTCGGCGCGAGCGACGAGCGCCTGGACCGTTCCCGGCTCGACACCCTGCTCGAACGAGCCCGGCAGCAGCAGGAGACGATCGAGGAGTGGCGCGTCCGCCAGGCCGAGGAAGCACTGTCCGGGACGGGCTGAGCGCCCCCGCAGGGAGCCGTCGTACGTGCGACACCGTCCGCCGGGGCGCGCGCTCACCCGGTGGACCGTCCCGGATGCCCCTGATCCGTTTGCCGTCCGCGCAGGTGGGGACCCAGCCGACCATGAGGATGACGCCACGCCGCCCACAGCTGCGGCAGAACCGTGTCCTGCGGCTGCTCGACCGCCTGGAGCGCGAGCCCAGGGCCGACGCGGTGATCGACGCGGTCCGCAAACGCGTGCAGGCCCTGCCGCTCGGCGACGCCCGGGACCTCCTGCACGGCAGGTGGCTGGGCCACCCGCTGCATCCGCTGATGGTGCAGGTGCCGATCGGCAGCTGGCTGTCGGCGGCGGTACTGGACCTGTACCCCCGGCGTTCCCGGGAAGCAGGCCTGCTGATCGGCGTCGGGCTGGTTTCCGCGGTGCCCGCGGCCCTGGCGGGCTGGGTCGACTGGGCGGAACTGCACCGCCGGCAGCAGCGGATCGGACTGGTGCACGCCCTGGCCAACTCGGCGGCCGTCGGCCTGTACGCCGCCTCGCTGACCCGCCGCGTCAAGGGACGGCACGCGGCAGGCCGGGTCTACGGCTTCCTCGGGCTGACGACGGTCGCGCTCGGCGGCATGCTGGGCGGCCACCTGGCCTACCGCCAGGCGTCCGGCGCCAACCACGCCGAAGAGGTCCCGTACCTCGTCACCGAGGGCTGGCACCGGATCGGAGCCGTGGCGGACTTCCCCGTCGACCGGCCCGCGCGGCGCAGCGTGGACGACGTCCCGGTCCTGGTCGTCCGGGAAGCCGGCGGGACGGTCCACGCCCTGGCCGAGCGGTGCAGCCACCTCGCCGGACCGCTCTCCGAGGGCACGGTCAGCGACGGCTGCGTGAAGTGCCCCTGGCACGGCAGCGTCTTCCGGCTCTCGGACGGCTGGAACGTCCGCGGTCCCGCCACCGCGCCCCAGCCGGCCTTCGAGACCCGGATCACCGACGGCCACGTCGAGATCCGGCTGCGACCACAGGACAGTGACGGGCAGGCGCCGGACTAGGCCGGCCAAGCACCGCGACTCAGGAAAACGGGAGCTCATGGGAACCGCAGCTGACAGCCGCCTCGCACGACGTCTGCACGGGCTGCTGCAACGGACCCGACGGGAGTACGCGGCCGCGCACGACAGGCCGCTGGGCGGCTACCTCGCCGCCATGACGGGCTTCGCCGCGTACACGACGGCCTGGGCCACCGCCGTACGCCTGCGCGGCCGGCCGCTGCCCGACCGGCCGGAGCCGTGGGACGTGGTCCTGACCTCGGTCGCCACGTTCCGGCTCAGCCGACTGCTGACCAAGGCATCGGTCACCAGCCCGCTGCGCGCCCCCTTCACCCGGTACGTCGGCCCGCAGGGCCCGGCCGAGCTGCACGAGGAGGCACAGCCCGAGGACGGCAAGCACACCGTCGGAGAACTGGCCACCTGCCCCTTCTGCATGAGCGTCTGGGTGGCCTCCACCCTGACCGCCGGCCAGCTTCTGTGGCCGCGCGCGACACGCACCGCGATGGGCGCGCTCGCCGCTCTGGCCGGGGCGGACACGCTCCAGCTGGTGTACAGCTCGCTGGTCGAGAAGACCACCGGGGACTGACCCGCCGGCGGAACGCGGCGCGGGCAGCCAGGGTGCTCGCCTCTCCGGAGAGTGCCGGGCGGACGGCCACGCGAGAAGGCACGCCTGGCCGGGAGGCATCGGACGTGCGGGTGAAGGCGGTGCCGGTGGGTACCCGCCGGGGCATGCTCAAGCGCGCACTGTGGCAGGGACTGCTCGCCGGCACCGTCGGCGGCATCGTGATGACGTGCGGCGAGAAGATCGAGCAGGCCGTCACCGGCCGGCCCGACTCCCATGTGCCGGCACGGGTCCTCCAGCGGCTGACCGGCCTGCCCGAACGTCCCGGCAGGCAGCCGTTGCCGGTCAACTGGGCCATGCACTACGGCCAGGCCGCCGTCCTCGGAGTGCTGCGGTCGGTCATGGCCCAGGCCGGACTGCGCGGACCGCTCGCCTCCGCCAAGTTCACCGTCGTCCGCCTCGTCAACGACCAGATCCTGGAGAACGCGACGGGCGTCGGCGCCCCGCCCGGCACCTGGCCTCGCCGGGAACTCGCCGTGGACCTCCTGCACAAGGCCGTCTACGCCTTCACCGCCGGCGCCGTAGCCGATGCCCTCGCCGACCGCGGCGGGCCCGGCCCCGGACAGCGTCACGCCGCCGCCCGACCCGGCCGCCACGCCGACTCCGGCCCCCTGGCCCGCGAGCACGCGTACGGGCCGGGGGGCGGCGGCTGAGTACGCTCCGGGCGATGGGCCAAGGCCACTACCCGCGGGTTCGTGAGGGCGGGCGGGTCAGGGCATGGTGCTCCTGTCGAGGATCAGGTCCGTGACGGCGGACAGGCCGCCCTGGGCCAGGGCGGCGCGCTGCCGGTCGGCGCCGGTGCCGTTCTGCAGAAGCCGGTGGACGAGGGCCGTCACCTGCCGACTGTCACCGGAGGCGTCGAGTGCGGGGGCGACGTGGCGCAGCAGCTCGTACAGCATCTCGCCGGCCCGGCGCTGCCGGCCGCCGGGATCGACCAGGGTGCCGCTCAGTCCGTGCCGGGCAGCGTGCCACATACTGGCCTGCAACAGCTCGGGGTCGCAGTCGAGCGCGGGAGCACGAGCGGCGATCTCGGCCAGCGCCGTCTCCACGAGGGCCCGGACGAGGCCGGCGAGCATCACCGCGTCGTCCGGGCGCAACTGCACGTCCAGGCACCGGATCTCGATGGTGGGGTACCGCGCCGACAGCCGGACCTGCCAGTACAGCTGACCGGTGTCCGAGATCAGACCGCTGTCCAGCAGTTGCCGCACGCGCCGGTCGTAGTCGGCGATGTCGGCGAAGTGCGGGGGGATGCCGCTGACCGGCCAGCGGCTGAAGATCACGGTGCGCCAGCTGGCGAAGCCGGTGTCGTGGCCGTCCCACAGCGGGGAGTTCGCGGACAGGGCGGTGAGGGTGGGCAGCCACACCCGGATCCGGTTCAGGACCTGCACGCCGGTCTCCCGGCTGGGGACGCCGACGTGGACGTGCATGCCGTTGACCAACTGCTCCGCCACGAGCTGGGGCGCCTGGGTGAGCATGGCCCGGTACCGGGCCTGGTCGGTGACGGCCACGGGGTGGCCGTGGCGCAGCGGGGGAGTCGCGCAGGCCGCGATCCGGCAGCCGTGGGCCTCGGCGGCCGCTCCCAGGGCGTGCCGCAGCCGGAGCAGGTGCCCGCCGACCTCCTCCAGCGTGCCGCACACCGGGGTGGCCACCTCCACCTGCGCCTGCAGCAGCTCGCAGTGCACCTCCTGGTCGGCCACGAGACTCCCCAGGCCGGCCGCGGCACGCACCTTGTCCACCAGCGGTACCGGCAGGCCCGTGACCGGGTCGAGCAGCAGGTACTCCTCTTCCACACCGATCGTCGTCATCGATCACCTTCTGTTCCGCCCGGCCGCGCTGCCGGACCGGCTCCCGATGCGCCTCGGCGAGGACTCGTCGGGGAGGGTCACTCGCGGTGCCCGAGTGCCGCACCCGCATCGCGGTAAACCGGCCACCGGCCGCGGTCGCGGCCATCCTCGCGGTCACCGACGCCGACGAGCGGATCTCCCGCCCGGACGCCCCCTGCGCCGACCCCTCGATGACGGCCCGAGGACCCACGTCCTGCGCCGGACCCCGCAGCCATATCCCCTGACGCGGCCGCTGCCGCGTGCACGCCCACCCCAGGTCCATGCTCCGCAAGCGCCGCTCCCGCAACGGCCCACCGGCAGCCGGCTCCAGCTGCGCGGCGGCACACTCCCCGACGGCCACGAGGACGCACGCCTCGTACGCCGGCACCAGGCAGGCGTACGGCAGGGACGTCCGCGACCTCGTCTACCTGAGCCTGGGCGGGACATGGAACGGCATCGCCCCCGCACTGGCGGCCACGCTGGCCCACCCTGCCCGCCCACGCACGGCTGCCCGCCGGCAGGTGGAGGGTCCGGGTGACGTAGGCCCGCAGGACCTCCCGCGGGGCCGGCAGTCCGTACGGGTCAGGGACCGACGACGGCAGGTACGACGTGGCCGTCGGCCAGAGCGGCGCGCGGGCCGCCATGGCGGACTCCGGCCGCCCGCTGCTCGGCGACGGCCGGGCACCGGACGCGGCACCCACGGCGCTCGTCCCCGCACCGGGCCGGGACTACGGAGGCTTACTCGCCCCGCTCGGCTACCGACCGCTTCCGTACGGCCTGCGTCCCGCCCGGGGCCGGCAGCCCGACGCCGCGGAGACGGCGTCGGGCTGGACCGCGCGGGACGCGGTTCCCTGCTCGTCCTCAATCCGCAGCACGACCCCACCGGCACCGACTGGGCGGCCGGCACGGTCAAGAGCATCGCCGGGGCGACCGTCACACACCGTGCGGCGGTCCTGCTCGACGACGCGTACTACGCGGTCCACGCTCCCGGCGAGCCGCCCACCAACGCCCTGCGCATCCTCCTGGACGAGACGCGGCGGCCGCACGCGGCTGCCGGGCAGCCATCACCAAGGCTTCGCCTGATACCCCGGTACGGTCGCCGTGCGGTCGGGGGGTCAGCCGGTCAGGGCGGCGAGGGTGGCGTCCAGGTCGGCGGTCTCGGCCTGGTTGTGGGGCAAGGCGGCGAGGATCCTGGCCATGCCGCAGGTATCGGTGAGGGCGGAGAACACCAGACCGCCGGCGACACCCGCGGAGAGCCAGCGGGCCGCGTTCCAGCGTCGTCCGACGAGGAGGCCGGTCAGGACGAGGGAGCCGGCGGCGAGGCGGACCTGACGGTCCATGGCCCAGCCGGTGCGGGTGCCGGCGGGGCGGTGGATGTCGTGGCCCTGCTGCGTCCAGGCGGTGGTGCCGCCGGTGAGGGTGGCGGCGGTGACGCCCTGCTCGGCCAGGCGCCGGCAGGCGGTCGCGGAGCGGGCACCGGAGGCGCACACCATGAGGAGGTCGCCGCGGTCCGCGGCGGCTTGCAGGGCGGGCAGGGCCGTGTCGAAGTGGTCGAGGGGGACGTTGTGGGCGCCGGGCAGGTGGCCGGAGGCGAATTCGCCGGGGGAGCGCACGTCGATGACGGTCAGCTCCTGGAGACGGGCGTTGACCTGGTCGACGGTGAGGGCGGTGGGTGCCACGGGGACTTTCCTTCGCATGGTGGGAGTCAGCCCTTCGGTACGATACCCGCCGGGGTATCTCGAAGGAGTGTGGGCTGTGGAACTGGCGATGGCGGCTGAGGAACTGAAGACGGTGGTCAACCGGCTGCGCCGGGCGCAGGGCCAGATCGCCGGTGTGATCAAGATGATCGAGGAGGGGCGGGATTGTGAGGACGTGGTCACGCAGCTCGCGGCGGCCTCCCGGGCTCTGGACAAGGCGGGTTTCGCGATCATCGCGACCGGTCTGCAGCACTGCCTGACCGATGCGGACATGGCCGCTTCCGGTGACCGGGAGGAGATGCGCACCCGGCTGGAGAAGCTGTTCCTTTCGCTGGCCTGACCCTGGTCCGTGCCACCCGGTCGCCCGGCCTGTCAGGTGAGAGCGTCGACGAGCATGAAGGCCGCCACGGCCAGCAGCACGACGGCGAAGGCCCGCTGCAACAGGGCGCCGGTGGCCTTGGCGGCCAGGCGTTTGCCGTCCCACGCGCCGAGGATCGCCGCCCCGGTGAAGGGGCCGACCACCGCCCAGTCGATGCCCGAGGTGGTGGCGCCGCGTGTGGCCAGGGCGGCCAGCGAGTTCACCGAGATGACCAGCAGGCTGGTGCCGACGGCGGCCCGCATCTCGAATGCCAGCACGGTGACCAGGGACGGCACGGCGAGGAAGCCTCCCCCGACGCCGAGCAGACCGGTCAGCGCGCCCAGTCCCGCGCCGGTGCCGACCGCCCTGACGGGCCTTGTCCCGCCGGCCGCCGCACCGGTGGCGGCGCGGCCGGGGCGGAGCATCCTCACGGCGCTGAGCGCGGCGACGGCCGCGAACGCCGCGGTCAGCACGGGCTGGGGCAGACGGGACGCGGCGGCTCCGGCTGCGGCGGCGGGCAGGAGTCCGGCCGCGGCGAACAGGCCGCCGGCTCTCCAGCGGACGTCGCCGGTGCGGGCGTGGGCGAACAGGGCGGTGAGCGAGGTGGCGGTGACGATGATCAGGCTGGCGGTGGTGGCGGCCGCCGCGGTGAAGCCGAGCAGGTAGATCAGCGCCGGGACGGCCAGGACGCTGCCGCCCCCGCCGAGCGCGCCGAGCGCGAGTCCGACCACGGCCCCCGCGATCAGGGCCAGGATCAGCGCGCTCACGCTATGACACCGCCGTTGCCGCCCCGGGCGGTGACCGGCAGGCCCGCACGTGCCCGGGCGGCCGTGCCGCCGGTGACGACCGCGGCCTGGACGCCGCGTCCGGCCGGCAGCCCGGCTGCCCGCCGGGAGCGGTGACCGGAGCGGCAGACCGCGACCACCGACGCGCCCTGCGCGGCTGCCGGGAGCGATGCCCCTGCTGCCAGGCGGGAAAGGGGCAGGCGCAACGCGCCGGGCGCGGGCCCGGCGGCCCGCTCCGGTGTTCCGCGGACGTACGGCAGGACGGATGTGCCCTGGCCAGTCTGCTGACGTACCTGCTCGGGGGTGAGGCGGCCGGGGCCGCGGCGGAGAAGCGAGAACATCGATCGATCACTTTCGTGCGGGTGGCGCGGAGGAGCGTGTCAGCGGGTGCCGACGGATCGGGTGAGGGGCAGCCCCGCCTCGCTGGCGGCGTCGAAGCCGTCGTCGACGGCGACCACGTCGCGGCCGGCGGCGTCCAGCAGGGAGGCGGCGACCGCCGCGCGCATCCCGCCGGCGCAGTGCACCCACACCACCCCGTCCGGCACCTCGCCGATGCGGCCGTGCAGCTCGTGGACCGGGATGTGGACCGAGCCGTCGACGTAACCGCCCGCACGCTCCACGTCCCGGCGCACGTCCAGGACGACCATGTCGTCGCCGCGCTCACGGGCATCGGCGAGGTCGGCGAAGCGGGCACGGGGGAAGGAGACGAGCTGCTCGCTCTCACGGACCCAGGCGGCCGGGTCACCGGTGGCGGCGGCGGCCGGGCGGTCGATGCCCACCCGCGCCAGTTCCCGTTGCGCGGCGCCGATCTGTTCCGGGGTCTCGGCCAGCAGGGTGACGGGCTTGCCCCACGGGATCAGCCAGGCCAGGTAGGTGGCCAGTTTGCCCGCGCCCTCGAAGTTGAACGATCCGGCCACGTGTCCCTCGGCGAAAGCCATGCGACTGCGCAGGTCCACCACCCACTCGCCCGCGGCCAGCCGGGAGGCGATCTCCTCGGCGTCCGTACGGTGCGGCGGGGTGAGGTCGACCGGCGCGGGACCTGCCGCGTTGGCCGGGCCCATGTGCGCGTAGTACGCGGGTACGTCGTCCAGCCCCGCGAGCATCCGGGCGACGAAGGTGTCCACGTCCAGGGTCAGCGCGTCGTTGGTCCCGCGCTCCCTGCCGATCGTGCTCGCGTCGCCCCCGGCCTCGGATGAGGAGCAGAAGCTGCCGAACCCGTGGGTGGGCAGCACCGGCACGTCGTCGTCCAGCTCGTCGGCGAGCCGGTGGGCGGAGGCGTGCTGGGCGCGGGCCAGCTGTCCGGTGAGCCGCGGCTCGACCAGGTCCGGGCGGCCCACGGTGCCGATCAGCAGCGAGCCGCCGGTGAACGCCGCCACGGCGCGCCCGTCCTCGGTCAGGGCGTAGGAGGTGTGGTGCGGGGTGTGCCCCGGGGTGGCGATCGCGCGCAGCACCAGGCCCTCGTCCACCGTCACCGTGTCCCCGTCGGCGACGGGGGTGCGGGCGAACGCCACGTGTGCCGCGGCCGGCACCAGGTACCGGGCGCCGGTGACGCGGGCCAGCTCCAGGCCGCCGGTGACGTAGTCGTTGTGCACATGGGTCTCGGCCACGAACGCGATGCGCACGCCGCGGCGGGCCGCCGCGGCGATGACCTGGTCGATGTCGCGCGGCGGGTCCACGACCACCGCGGCGTTGGATCCGCCGGCCAGATAGCAGCGGTTGCCCAGACCCTCGAATTCCAGGGTGTCGACGAAGAACACGACTCACGACTCCTTTCGGATGGTGTACCCCCGGGGGTATCTGGCACCCACCCTAACAGCAATACCCCGGGGGGTATCTCGCGGCCGGAGACCACCCGCGCAAGGCACCGCCCGGCACCTCACAGGCACGCGGCGGGCACGGCTCACAGGCACGCGGCGGGCACGGAGCGCCGGGCGCGGATGACGCCGTGACGCACGTCATGAGCCGTAGCGGCTGAAACTCGGAGACCGCCATTCCCGGCCGTCGGGCAGGATCGCGAGTGCTTCGTAGCCGTCCAGTGTTCTCAGCCACTCCGGTGCCTCGTGGCCTCGGGCGAACGCGGCGGTGGCGTAGGCGTCGGTCATCGTCAGGCGGGGCCCGACGAGGGTGAGAGAGGCGAACGTATCGGCAGGTCCGCCGTGGTGCGGGTCGACGATGTGGGCGCCGCGTTCGGCGGTGCCGGAGGTGGCGACGGCCAGGTCGTGCCCCACGGTGATGACGGTGGCCAGCCGGCCGGGGCGCAGCGGGTGGGCGATGCCGATGCGCCACGGCGTACCCGGGCCCGCCGGGCCGCGGAGCTGCAGGTCGCCTCCGCCGTTCACGCAGGTGTGGCGCGCCCCCGCGTCGTAGAGGAGCTGGGACGCTTTTTCGGTGGCCCAGCCCTTGACCAGCCCAGAGGGGTCGAGGGTTCCCGCGGCGACCACGCTGAACCAGCCGTCGCTGGTGGACGTGGCCTGAGCGCACAGGGACAGGACTTCGCGGACTTCGGGCGGGCAGTCCTCCAGCCGGGTCTCGCCGCGGCCGAGACGGCTGATGTGGCTGTCGGGCCGGTAGGTGGAGAACACGGCATCGACCCGGTGGAGGTGGTCCACGGCCTCGGCAAGGGCACGGCGGATGGCCGAGGTCGGCCGGTCCCGGATGTCGAAGGAGAAGACCGTGCCCATGACGTGCTCGACGTGGCGCAGCCTGGTCGCGGCCTCAGGCATGGGCCTGGTCCAGGGCGCTCTGGAGGGACTGCATGTAGCCCTGGCTGGTGTAGCTGGCTCCGGAGACGGCGTCGATGTCCGCGCTCTGGGCGCCGATCGCTTCCTGGGTGAGGCGGGGCAGGGCGTAGGACGTGATCTCCTGGTCACGGCCGTTCTCGTCCGGGGCGTGCAGGACCCGGACGGCGGTGATCCTTCCCTTGGCGAGGGTGGCGGCGACCTGCACGGTGCCGTACCGGGTGTCGACGGGATCTCCGGTGAACATGCCCGTCCCGGTGGCGGGGCCCGGCGAGGTGCCTGCGGGAGGGGACGAGGCCGCGGAACGGGGAGCCGTCCCGGCGAGGGCGGGGAGCTGGTGGGGCTTGAGAGCGAGCAGGGCGACGATCAGCGTGCTGATCCCGGTGGTGGCGAGGACGGCTCGGCGCATGGCGGTTCTCCTCAGAACGCGAAGGACTCGTGGTGGATGCGCCGGACTGGGACCCCGGCATCGCGCAGGGCCCCGATCGCGGCCCGCGTCATGCCGGGCGGGCCGCAGAGATAGACGTCGTGCGCGGCCAGATCCGGGACCAGGGCGCCGAGAGCCTGGGCGGTGAGCGGGCGGGAGTGCCCGGCCGGTTCGTCGGCGATGTAGTGCACGGCGGCCCCGCGGCGGGCGGCGATCTCGTCGAGCTCACCCCGGAGGGCGAACTCGGCGGCACGGCGGGCCCGGTAGACGAGGGTCACCTGGCCCGGCAGCGTCTCGAAGAGCACGCGCAGGGGGGTGATGCCGACCCCGCCGGCCAGGAGCAGGACCTTCGGAGCGGTACGGCGGCGCGCGGTGAGGGCGCCGTAGGGTCCCTCGGCCCACACCCGGGTGCCGGGCCGCAGCCGGGCGAGGGCGGCGCTGTGCCCGCCCGCGGTCTTCACCGTGATCCGCAGGTGGCCGGGGTGGGCGGGGGCGGAGAGGGAGTAGGGGTTCGCGGCCCACCACGCTCCGCGGGTCAGGAAACGCCAGCGCAGGAACTGCCCCGGCTCGCCCCCGAGCTCGTCGAGGTGCCGGCCGGTGAGATGGACGGAGACCACGCCCGGTGCTTCGGGGCGGACCGCGGCCACGCTCAGGCGGTGGCGCAGCCCTCGGCGGACGGGGACGGCGAAGCGGTACCACGCGACCAGGACCGCGACGCCGAGGAAGAGCGTGTACCAGGCCGCCTGCGCGAGCCGGTTGCCGACGAAGTCCGCCCCGTTGGAGAGCTGGTGGCCGAAGGTGAGGAAGACCGCCAGATAGGTCGCGAAGTGCAGGTAGTGCCACGCTTCGTAACTGATCCTGCGGCGGGCGGCGCGGGCGGACAGGATCCCCGTGGCCGCGAACAGCAGGAAGCCGGCCGTGCCCTTGAGCAGGTCGGGGTAGTGGAGGACGAGTGCGGAGGTCTGGCTGACCACGTCCGTGCGGGAGGCCAGCGAGTAACCCCAGATGATCAGCAGCGTGTGGGCGAGGGAGAGGGAGACGGTGCAGCGGCCGCCCCAGGCGTGCCAGCGGGCGAGCCGGTCGGTGCCGACAGCGTGGTCCAGGAGCGGTATCCGGGCCATGAGGAGCAGCAGGACCGCGCAGGCGTACCCGGCCAGCAGGCCGGTGATGCGTCCCGCGCCGGTGAGCCAGCCCACCGGGCCGACCACCGAGGCCGTGTCACTCCACCACAGGGCCAGCACCCCCGCGACGCCGGCCCAGATCGCCGGCGGGAGCAGGAACGGGACGAGGCCGCGGCGCGGGCGCCGGTGGCGCATCCCGCGACTCTCGTACGTCGTGACGGTGAACGGCGTGGTCATGAGGCTCCTCCGGGATCGCGCACGCTCCGGCGATGGGCGGCCAGCCTCACAGCCCAACCTCTGTGTACCTTCTGAAACAGCCCCGCCGATCGCTCCGAGAGCCCGATTCAGAGGAAACTCAGAGACACCCCCGCCCCTGCCGTGACCCGCGCCGGGGGATGCTGAAGGAACCATGGAAGAGCCGCGTACACCACCGCTTCTGCACCGCCCGGACGGAGATGCCGTGCGCATCCTCGTCGTCGACGACGAACCCGATGTCACCGATGTGCTGGCCGGGGCCGTCACCGGTGAGGGCTGGCAGGTGCGCACCGCGGGCGACGGCGCCACCGCGCTGGCGACGGCCCGCGCTTTCCGGCCCGACGCGGTCGTCCTGGACTGGATGCTGCCCGACCTGGACGGGCTCCAGGTCCTGCGGGCCCTCCGACGCGAGATGCCCGAGGTGTGTGTCCTGTTCCTGACCGCCCGCGACGCGGTCGAAGACCGCATCGCCGGGATCACCGCGGGCGGTGACGACTACGTCACCAAGCCCTACAGCCTGGAGGAAGTCCTGGCCCGGCTGCGCGGGCTGCTCCGGCGGGCCGGCATGACCACGGGGCCGGGCACGAACCGGCTCACCGTCGGGGACCTCGCCATGGACGAGGAAGCCCGGGAGGTCCGGCGCGGCGGGGCTGTCGTCGAGCTGTCCCGCACCGAGTTCGAACTCCTTAGGTTCCTCATGCGCAACCCGCGCCGGGTCCTGTCCAAGGACCAGATCCTCGACCGTGTCTGGGCCTACGACTTCGGCGGCCGCGCCCATATCGTCGAGCTCTACATCAGCTATCTGCGCAAGAAGATCGACGCCGGCCGTACCCCGATGATCCACACCGTGCGCGGCGTCGGTTACGTCCTCAAGCCGGACGTCGCGTGAGGCGCCCGCCGCCGCGCACGCTGCGCGGTCAGCTCACCGTCGGTCTGGTCGCCCTGCTCGCCCTCGCCTGCCTCGCCGTCGGCATCACCACCGCCCTCGCCCTGCGGGGTTTCCTCATGGGGCGCCTGGACGAACAGCTCACCGCCTCCGGCGGCCGGTTCGCCGCCAGCCTGGAACACGAGGCCCGGC
The DNA here is from genome assembly GCF_044332325.1 of Streptomyces sp. NPDC017095. Lineage (NCBI taxonomy): Bacteria > Bacillati > Actinomycetota > Actinomycetes > Kitasatosporales > Streptomycetaceae > Streptomyces > Streptomyces sp. NPDC017095. The sequence goes on along the minus strand of NZ_JBIROU010000014.1, from coordinate 146,634 downwards.
CCGACACCGACAACCGGCCCGACACCCGGGGCCAGGCCGAGGGGACCTTCGGCGCACGCCTGCTGGACGGCACCGTCACCCAGGCCGCCGTCGTCGACGAGGCCGCCGACCGCTCCCTCCGGCTCACCACCGAGGACCGCCACACCCTGGCGGGAATCCCGGTGGACGGCAGCGGGCACAGCATCCGCCTGTCCGGTCCGGGCAGGTACCGCGTCACGGCCGTCCGGGGCGACGACCGGGACACCCTGCTCACGGGCCTGCCCCTGCACCCGGTGGAAGAGACGGTCCACCGCCTCGAAGCGGTCGAAGCGCTGCTGTTCGGTGCCGCGCTGCTGGCGACCGGCATCGCGGGGGCCGTGTGGGTGCGGATCTCCCTGCGGCCCCTCCAGAAGGTCACCGCCCATGCGGCGGAGGTCGCCGGGCTGCCCCTCGCCAGCGGCGACATCGCCATGCCCGGCCCTCTTCCCGACACCGACCCGCGCACCGAGGTCGGCCGGGTCGGCACCGCCCTCAACCACATGCTCGGCCACATCGAAGACGCCCTCACCCGCCGGCAGGCCGGCGAGGAGCGCCTGCGGCACTTCGCCGCCGACGCCAGTCACGAACTGCGCACCCCGGTCGCCAACATCCGCGGCCACGCCGAACTCGCCCTACGCCACCACGGGCGCGTCCCCACCGAGGTCCGCCACGCCCTGGAACGCATCGGCAGCGAATCACAGCGCATGACCCGGCTCGTCGACGACTTGCTGCTCCTCGCCCGGCTGGACGCCGGACGGCCCCTCGAACAGGAACCGGTCGACCTGACCCTGCTGATCCTGAACGCGACGGACGACGCCCGCGCCGCCGGCCCCGGCCACCACTGGCTCCTCGACCTCCCCGAGGAACCGGTCACCGTCACCGGTGACGCCCACCGCCTCCAGCAGGCCATCGGCAACCTCCTCGCCAACGCCCGCACCCACACCCCGCCGGGCACCGACGTGACCGTCTCCCTCACCGCGGAGCGGACCGGCGTCCGGGTGGACGTGCGTGACAACGGCCCCGGCATACCCGACGCACTCCAACCCGAAGTCTTCGGCCGTTTCGTCCGCGGCGACCACGCCCGCTCCCGCAGGACGGGAAGCACCGGGCTGGGCCTTGCCATCGTCCAAGCCGTCATCACCGCCCACGGCGGAACCGCGACCGTCAGCAGCCGCCCCGGACACACCACTTTCCGCCTCGCGCTCCCCGGCTGAACCGTACGGTCCAGCCAACACGCCGACAGAACGGCGCGCGAAGGGACCTGGCTTCGCCCCCACCGCCCTTCACTCCGCGGCCGGACCTGCTTTCCGGAAAGTCCTCCAGTACTGGCGTCTCTTCTCGTCCCGCACCACGACGCCGAGACGGGCCAGCTCCTCACGGAGTTCCCGAACGTCCTCGTGGGAGGGTTCCTTCTTCTCCAGCGACTCTTGGCGGACCTTGAGCAGGGCGTTCGCGCCCTCCGGGAGGCCGGGCGCACCCGGGACCCAGCGGCGGAACTCACCCTGGTGCGGATCGACGTCCGCCCACGGATAGCCGTGCTCGGTGAAGGCGTCCGCGACGCGGCCGGTGTTCAGATCGCACTCCTGACGGGTGAGTTCGCCGCCATCGTGGCCGAGCAGGACGAGTTGCTTGCCGTCCCGGAACACCGCGGCGATGACATCGCGCGGGAATTCCCGTTCCCGTCCCCTGCTGGTGAGCACCACGCGCTCACCCGACAGGCGAACCACCACCTGCTCGTACTGGGCGACAAGCCCGAGGACCAACCCTGCCACCGCGCCAGCGGCGGGCAGCGTCGGGGCGGGGGCGGAGCCGCAATCCACCGAGCAGACGGACCCGCACGGCGGGGACACTCCCCGACCGGTGCCGCATCGGCGCGTCTCGCGGACTCACGTGCCACCTCCCCGGTCGACTACGCGAGGGGCGGAGAAGTATCCGATCGTCATAGTGGCCTCCTGTGCGACCGGACCCGGGTGTCCGCGCGCTGGATCCGCCAATCGGCCATGCGCACCGCATTCGCGGCGGACGCCGTTCAACTGGCCGCCGGATGCACATCCGAGACGCCGGGGCCTGACGCGAACGGCGGCCGACCGGTGACGACCCGGATGCACGCGGAAACCTCCGGTGACGAGGGTCCGCGTCCACGCCAAGCTGCTACGGGCCCGTATCCTCGCCATCGCCTCCCCGGCTCGGCCGGGCGCCGGGTGATCAGTGACGCGATCGAGCCGGCCGCCCGGCCTCGGCGCAGCGGCCGGGACGGTAGCGGGAACCAGAGAGCCAGCCCCAGCTTGGCCCGGAAACCAGGCGCCCTTTTCCTGTGCCTAGAAGAAGCCGAGCTCCTTCGGCGAATACGACACCAGGAGGTTTTTGGTCTGCTGGCGGTACACGCTCACCGTCGCCTCTGACCTGCGGTAATAGGGTGGAATCGTCTGCTGCTGAGCCGAGTTGGTCCGCACCTGGTCCGGATCTTGCTGCGTGATCTGTGGTGTTGGCGTGCGAGTCTTGCGGTACGACATGGTCACTGGTGGAGGTGGAGTCGCGCACTCTGGCAGGCTCCCCTCATGGCGCTTACCCCTCCTCCTGAGGCTGCGGACTTCACCTTCACGCTGGCCGATGCTCTCGACATACCTGTCCGCGTGCGCTCCGACGGAGACCTGGCGAAGTGGGATCGCCGCCAGGCGTCGAAGGCCGCGCAGCCATGGCCGGCGACCGACGCGCTCCCGGCAGACGGCGAATTCCTGGCCACCACCACTTGGCGGCAGCTCGTGACGGCGGCAACCAGCGTGGGCCGCGACCTGGCACCCTGGCTGCGGAAGACGCCAGCATTCGCCGTCAACGAACTCATCGCCCGTGTTGCCCCACTGCAGGCGTACCTGACACTCAAGGACTTCAAGGCGCCCTCCGGAGCGGCGGGGCGGCGCCTGTTCGTGAACGCCGTCTACCGCCACGGCACGTAACGCAGCGCTCATGCCGCCTTCGGATACCACCTGGGCATGACGATGGCCCAGTGGCTGACAGCCGGTATGGCCGGGTTGCCGGCCACCATGCATCTGGAGGCTTGCGGCATACCCGAACTGGTGGATCCGACGAAGAGGCTCCCGGATCTCTACGGCAATCACGCGGTCGAGGCGTTGCCGTGGCTGATCGAAGCCAAGGCGCGCAAGTCACTGGGAGTCGGCGACATGCGCGACGGACAGTGGCAGCTGGACCAGGCGACGGCGGAAATTGCCGTCCCACACCGGCAGGTGCTCTGCGGAACGGTACTGCCGGAGCCCGGCCGCTGGGAGGACGACCACCTCGTCATGATGGTGCACACCGCTCTCGTGGGTCCGTCCCCAGCCGGCGGCGTCCACTTCCTACCAGACCCCCCGAGTGACGGGGGAGAACCTTCACTGGACGAGACCCCGGACGCTCTGCTCAGCGTCGCGCGGGACCAACTTCTCGTCTTCCGAGCCTTGGCGTTCGGGGCAGTCCAGGACCTGCGGGTCGTCCCGCTTGCGGGGACGGGGGCGGGAACTGGCGGACCATCCAGGCGGCAGAACGCCATGAGGCCGCTCGAACGAGATGCCGGTACCCGCGATCTACGCGGGCGTGTGCTGGCCGAAGGGGTGCCTTACGAGCGGATTCGGCAGGAACAGGACTCGGCAGTGCAGGAGTTCGTGGTTGGGCGTATCCCTGGTATTGGCCTTCACCTTGGCCTGTCGCGTGGCTTGTACGCGGCCTGCGCCCGTCTGCACCAGATGCAGCAGGAGATCCCAGCGGAGGAGCCCCTCTTCCCTGCGGCCCCGTTGCTCGTGCAGCGCGGGGCGGACGAGGAGCGTGAGGAGATGAGCCGCGAAGCGCGGCGCGCCTTCTACGAGCGCGAGGACGAGCGACTAGTGACGATCAGGCGGGAGATGGCTGACGCGTACAGGACCCAGGAGGTGCCGGCCGGGCTCCTGCGCGGTGCTCCCCTCGTGGTGGAAGGGCCCGAAGCCAGAGGCGGGGTGCTGGAGGCAAGGACGGCCGAGACATACATGGCCGTCGAGCGCACGGATCCGATCATGTCGGGTCACCGCTGACTCTCCTCCCGGACTCGGTCAGCAGAGGCAGCGTCTGTGCGGGAGATGACTCCTCGGCGAGGTCTGAGCGGCCGCTCCGAACCCCGACCGGCGATCTACCTGTGGTACTCCTCTCACAGACAGGCCGACGCCCGGCGGTTTCCCAGGTCACCTCGCGCAACCTACTTCCGTCACCCGATCAGTGACGATGCTGGACCGCTCCGTCGGCTCGGCGTAGGCAAGCCGTCATGCGAAGGGGTTCTCCGTTCCTCGGTCAGTGGTCGATTCGAGGAGTTCGGGAAGGTGGGCAGCATAGCGATGGTCGAGCCACCAGCCGGCCTGGCTGACTGTCCTGGCCACGTCCTCCGAGTCCGCACCAGCGTGGGCTTCAACTGGAGAAGCTACTGGAGCGGCTCTTTCAGAAGGCGCACTTCCTCGTCCAGCGCAACGCCGTCGCAGCCGAACCGCGGCAGACCGACCTCGTCGTTCCCCGCGAGGGCGGGGAGCAGGCGTAGCCCTTGAGCCCCATCGCTCGGCGGATGGGACCATCCCCGCGGGTGCGGGGAGCAGACGAGTAAGGCCCTGAGGACCCGGATCGGATCGGGACCATCCCCGCGGGTGCGGGGAGCAGAAGATCGGACGGTCCACGTACCGGTTCCGTCTGGGACCATTCCCGCGGGTGCGGGGAGCAGCCGGCTGCGACATGACCCACACACCGGGATTCGGGACCATCCCCGCGGGTGCGGGAGCAGACCGCGTCGAGGCGCTGTTCGCGGGCACCGCCGGGACCATCCCCGCGGGTGCGGGGAGCAGACTGGAATCGAACTTCCATACCAGCCCGGTGTGGGACCATCCCCGCGGGTACGGGGAGCAGAGGGGGACGCCGATGCCGTGGCGGAGCCAGGGGGGACCATCCCCGCGGCTGCGGGGAGCAGCTCAGCTACGCCAGCCAGACGGTGCGGGACCAGGGACCATCCCCGCGGGTGCGGGGAGCAGCCCTTTCCGTCGACCAAGACGAGATCCCAGCCGGGACCATACCCGCGGGTGCGGGGAGCAGGCCGCCGTGTCGCTGGCGCGCGCGCCGGCGCTGGGACCATCCCCGCGGGTGCGGGGAGCAGACGACCACGCCATCACCGCCGCGGCTCTCGACGGGACCATCCCCGCGGGTGCGGGGAGCAGTTGACGGAGAGCTCGGTTCGGACGCGGCTGACGAGACCATCCCCGCGGGTGCGGGGAGCAGCGGCGCGAGATCGGTGGGGACGCGGGCGACCAGGGACCATCCCCGCGGGTGCGGGGAGCAGGGCGCCGAGCCGACCGGTCCGGGGGCGGACAAGGGACCATCCCCGCGGGTGCGGGGAGCAGAGCTCCCACGCCGGGCGAGCCAGTTCGGCCGTGGGACCATCCCCGCGGGTGCGGGGAGCAGCCTGGCCGGGGACCAGACCGCACGGATCTTCGGGGACCATCCCCGCGGGTGCGGGGAGCAGATCCCCTTACGCGTGCCCCTGGACGAGTCCGGGGGACCATCCCCGCGGGTGCGGGGAGCAGATCGCGGCCATGGCGGGCGGGATCGCGCCGTGGGGACCATCCCCGCGGGTACGGGGAGCAGAGGCCAGCGACACGGCGGAGATTCGTCTCGTCGGGACCATCCCCGCGGGTGCGGGGAGCAGTCGACAGGCAATCTGACCGAGGAACAGAAGAAGGGACCATCCCCGCGGGTGCGGGGAGCAGCATTTCAGACCAGGCGCGCAGGGCCTCCGCGTGGGACCATCCCCGCGGGTGCGGGGAGCAGACTTTCTGACCTGCGAGTTTATGGCTGCAGGAACACGTTTCCAGCAACTATCGCGAATTCTGACCAATAGGACATTGGATACATTCAGTCTTGTAGGTGCTTCTCGCTGGATCAGTAGTGAGTCGATCATCGTACGTGATGGGGGCGGTTGTCTGCCTGTAAATACTCCTGTTTGCTCGTTCCGGTGTGCGGTGGTGGGCTCTGCCTGTATCAATCGCTCATGAGCGATGAGGGGAGTGCCCGTTCCGGCCTGTTGCGCCGGCTGGGCGGGCCGGCGCGATCGGTGTGGGCGAAGCATGACCGGGACACCGATGGTTGGGTGCCGTTGTGGCGGCATATGGAGGACAGCGCTGCGGTGGTGGGCCTGTTGTGGGACCGGTGGCTGCCGGCAGGGGTGCGCGGGCTGGTGGCCGAGGCGTTGCCGCAGGGTGATGCGGACGCCCGTGCCCTCGCCGTGTGGCTTGCCGGTGTGCACGACATCGGCAAGGCCACCCCGGCGTTCGCCTGCCAGGTGGAGCAGCTCGCCGACGCGATGCGTGGGCACGGGCTGGAGATGCGCTCGGCGAAGGCGTTGGGGCCGGACCGTCGGATCGCGCCGCACGGTCTGGCCGGGCAGGTACTGCTGGGGGAGTGGCTGGAGGAACGGTACGGATGGACGCCGGCCCGGACCGGGCAGTTCACGGTTGCTGTGGGCGGACATCACGGGGTGCCGCCCGAACCCGCGCAGATCACAGCTTTGTACGGGCATGAAGAGCTGCTGCGCTCTCCAGGTGCGAGCGGCCGCGTGTGGCGGCAGGTGCAGACCGAGCTGCTGGACGCCTGCGCCGAGCGTTTCGGTGTGGCGCAACGGCTGGCGGCATGGCGGACGGTGAAGCTGCCGCAGTCGGTGCAGGTGCTGCTCACCGCGCTGGTCATCGTTTCCGACTGGATCGCCAGCAACCCGGACCTCTTCCCGTACTTCCCCGATGGCGCGTCCCGTGATGACCAGGAGCGTCTCGCCGCGGCCTGGCAGGGACTGGACCTGCCGGAACCCTGGCAGGCCGTGGAAACCGAGCAGAGTGCGCAGGAGCTGTTCGCCTCCCGGTTCGACCTGCCGGCGGGGGCGCGGATACGCCCGGTCCAGGAAGCGGCCGTGGAACTCGCCCGGGAGATGCAGGCGCCCGGACTGATGATCGTCGAGGCGCCGATGGGGGAGGGGAAGACGGAGGCGGCGCTCGCCGTGGCGGAGATCTTCGCGGCGCGCTCGGGAGCGGGAGGGGTGTTCTTCGCCCTGCCGACCATGGCCACAGGCAACGCCATGTGGTCTCGCCTGCTGAACTGGCTGGAGCGGTTGCCGGGGGTGGCCGGCTCGCCCCGTTCGGTGTATCTGGCGCATTCCAAGGCCGCTCTCAACGAGAACTTCGCCGGCCTGATGGCCCGTGCAGGGCGGGTCGTGGCCGTCGGCGTGGACGACGCTGTGCCCGCGCCCCGGCAGCGGCGGGACGCACAGCACCGTGCGGCTGCTGAACTCGTGGCACATGCCTGGTTGCGTGGCCACAAGAAGGCCATGCTGGCCTCGTTCGTCGCGGGCACCATCGACCAGTTGCTGTTCGCCGGGTTGAAGAGCAGGCACCTGGCGCTGCGGCACCTCGCCGTGGCGGGGAAGGTCGTCGTCATCGACGAGGCGCACGCCTATGACACGTACATGAGCGTGTACCTGGACCGGGTGCTGTCCTGGCTGGGTGCCTACCGGGTCCCGGTGGTGGTGCTGTCCGCGACCCTGCCGGCCTCGCGCAGACGCGAACTCGTCGCGGCCTACTCCGGCCGGGCCGATGCCGAGCCGGAGACGGTCGTACCGGACGCGTATCCACTGCTGACTGCCGTCGCTCCGGGCGGTACTGCACTGTGCCGCCGCCCGCAGGCGTCGGCCCGGTCGACGGCGGTCTGCTTGGAGCGCCTCGACGACGACTTGCATGTCCTTGGTGACCGGCTGGAGAGGGAGCTGGCTGACGGCGGCTGCGCCCTGGTGATCCGGAACACGGTCAGGCGGGTGCTGGAGACAGCTGGTGCGCTGCGTGACAGGTTCGGGGCCGGGAACGTGACCGTGGCCCATTCGTGCTTCGTCGACCTCGACCGGGCCGACAAGGACAGCACGCTGCTGCGCCTGTTCGGGCCTCCGGAGAAGACGGATGACAGGCCCACGGGCCGGCACATCGTGGTGGCCAGCCAGGTCGCCGAGCAGTCCTTGGACGTCGATTTCGACCTGCTGGTCAGCGACCTGTGCCCCGTCGACCTGCTGCTGCAGCGCATGGGGCGCCTGCACCGCCACCAGCGCGGACCGGAGCAAGGAGAGCGGTCCGAACGGCTGCGGACGGCGCGCTGCCTGGTGACGGGAGCCGACTGGGCGGGGGACGTGCCTGCTCCGGCGCGGGGGTCGGTCGCCGTGTACGGGCAGTACACCCTGCTGCGATCGGCCGCGGTGCTCCTTCCGTATCTCGACGGCGGGTCCGGGCGGCCGGTGCGGCTCCCGGCGGACATCAGCCCTCTTGTGCAGAGCGCCTACGGTCAGGAACCGGTGGGGCCGGACCGCTGGCAGGACGCGATGAAGAGGGCACGCGAACAGTTCGAGCGGCACCGCGACGACCAGGCCGCGCGTGCCACCGTGTTCCGTCTCGGGGACGTCGGCAAACCGGGACGTCCGCTGTTCGGCTGGGTCGCCGCCGGCGTGGGGGACACGGACGACACCTCCACCGGGCGCGCTCAGGTCCGTGACAGCCGCGACAGCCTGGAGGTCGTCGTCGTCCAGCGCCGCGGCGACGGAAGTCTCGTCACCCTGCCGTGGCTCAAGCCGGACAGCAAGAAGCGGCAACGAGCCGGCCTCACGCTGCCGCAGGACGCCACGCCGACGCGGTTCGCGGCCCGTACGGCCGCGAGCTGCGCGCTGCGGCTCCCCATGCAGTTTTCCGGCGAGACCATGGACCGGGCCATCCAGGAGCTGGAGCAGCTGTACGTGCCCAAGTGGCAGGGCAAGGACAGCCCTTGGCTCTCCGACCAGCTGATTCTCGCTCTCGACGAGGACTGTCAGACCCGGCTGGCAGGATTCTCGCTCCAGTACAGCCCTGACGACGGTCTGAAGGTGACCCAGGATGCAGACGACTGAATTACCCGGTGCCGGTGCCGGTGCCGGTGCGGGTGCGGGTGAGGCGCTGTCCTTCGACCTGACCCATCGGCCGTGGATCCCGGTGCTGCACAGCGACGGTTCTCCACGCGAGTTATCGCTGTGTCAGGTCTTCGCCCAGGCCGAGGATCTGCGGCGCGTGGTGGGCGACCTGGCCACGCAGGAATTCGCACTCGTCCGCCTCCTGTTGGCCGTCGCGCACGACGCTCTGGACGGTCCGGGCAGCGTTGAGGAGTGGGCGGAGCTGTGGGAGGACCCCGACTGCTTCGCTCCCGTCCAGGCGTACTTGGAGGAGCACCGCGAGCGGTTCGACCTGTTGCACCCACTCATGCCGTTCCTGCAGAGCGCCGGGCTGCGTACCGGGAAGGACGAGGTGTTCTCCTTGAACCGGATCGTGGCCGACGTGCCCGCCGGGGAGCCGTTCTTCACCGCGCGGATGCCGGATGTGGAGCGGCTGTCCTTCGCCGAGGCCGCGCGCTGGGTTGTTCACGTACACGCCTATGACACCTCCGGCATCAAGACCGGCATGGTGGGCGACGACCGGGTCAAGGGCGGCAAGGTGTATCCGCTCGGTACCGGCTGGGCGGGCGGGCTTGGCGGGGTCTTCGTGGAGGGCGCGACGCTGCGCGAGACGCTGCTGCTCAACCTGGTGGCGGCGGACACCGAAGCACTCGAATTTTCTCCCGGTGACCGGCCGGCCTGGCGTCGGGAGCCGTGCGGGCCGACCTCCGACGGACGCGGTGCGAGCGGGCTTCGCGACCTGTACACCTGGCAGTCGCGCCGGGTGCGGCTGCATCATGACGCGGACGGTGTCCACGGTGTCGTCCTGGGCTATGGCGACCCGCTCGCCTGGCGGAACATGCACCGTCGTGAGCCGATGACCGCGTGGCGGCGCAGCCCCGTGCAGGAGAAGAAGCTGGGGCAGTCACCCGTGTACCTGCCCCTGGAGCATGATCCGGCCCGCTCGGCCTGGCGGGGGATCAGCGCGCTCCTGGCCGACCGGCTCGAGGATGCCGGCGGTGCCGGGGGGCCGTCGCGTCTGCGGCCGCGGATCCTGGACTGGGTCGCCCGTCTGGTGACCGAAGGCCACCTCCCTCGCCGTTTCCTTGTCCGTGCCCGGGTGGCGGGGGTCAGGTACGGGACTCAGCAGTCCGTGATCGACGAGGTCGTCGACGACCGCTTGGTCATGCCGGTCGTCCTGCTCCACGGGCAGGACCCCACCTACGCCCGGCAGGCCATCGCCGCGGCCGAGGACGCCGACCGGGCGGTGCGGGCCCTGGGGGACCTCGCGGCCGACCTGGCCCGAGCGGTGGGGGCCGAGCAGGACGGGCCGAAGGCCGCGGCCCGTGCCGAGGGGTTCGACGCGCTGGACCATCCCTACCGCGGCTGGCTGTCCGAACTCGCGGAAGTTGGGGACCCGTTCGAGCACCGCGAGACCTGGCAGCGCCTGGTACGGCAGACGGTGGGCCGTCTCGGGGACCGTCTCATCGCCGGCGCGGGTGAGGCGGCCTGGCAGGGACGACTCCACACCGGTGACAAGGGCGGCACCCACTGGCTGAACGCGGGCCTGGCCGACGTGTGGTTCCGGGGGCGACTGGCCAGAGCGCTCGGGGACCCCGGCTCTCCCAGCTCCGCGGCACCCGGCGAAAGCACTGCCGTCCCGGACGACGATGGTCCGCCCCGGCCGGGGCCCGCCCGTCTGCCGGAAACCGATCACGCTGCGACCGACCCGGAGGTGCCCGTATGACGCCCGCAACGCACGTATCCGCAGCGGCTGCGCCCGTCGTGACCCCGGTGCACCGGCGGGTCGCAGACCTCGCCGCCACGCACATCGGCCCCTGGCAGCAGGGGTACCTCCAGGACAGGTCCCAGGCCGTGGCCGCCCTGGCCCGCCTGCGGCGCGGCGCGGGCCGTGAGGCGGGCCAGACGCCCGACCTGTGGAGCCTGATCGACACCGATCCGCTGCACACCCAGGCCGACAACACCCGGCCGCTGAGTGAGCTGGAACTGGTGCGCGCCGAGAACGCGCTGCACGCCGCCTGCACCCTGTGGGCGTTCCACCAGCAGTCCCGCGGCACGCCCATGCACCGCCGGCACACCCGGGAGCGGCCCGGCGGCCTGGGCGCGGCGGTTAGGCGCCTGATGCCGGCCGACGGCACCGACGAGCCCGTCCGCAAGCGTCTGGTCCGCGCGGGCACCGCCCCCGACCTCGTCACGCTCGCCCAGCGGCTGCGCGACATCGTCGCCCTGCTGCGCCGCGACGACATCCCGCTCGACTACGCCCTCCTGGCCGGGCAGCTCTATGTCTGGCAGTGGCCCGACGGGCCCGCCACCGTCCGCCGCGCGTGGGGCCGCTCCTTCCACGAGCAGCGACAGACCCGGCCGGCCTCGGACGAGAACACCACCCCGGACAGTGAATAAGGACGCCTCGTGAACCGCATCTTCCTGGACGTACACGCCCTGCAGACCGTCCCGCCCAGCAACCTCAACCGGGACGACACGGGCGCGCCCAAGACGGCTGTCTACGGCGGCGTCCCCCGTGCCCGTGTCTCCAGCCAGGCGTGGAAGCGGGCCATCCGCACCTACTTCAAGGATGAGAACCTCCTGGACCCCGCCGAGCTGGGCGTGCGGACCAAGAAGGTCGTGGAGCTCCTGGCCGACCGGATCACCGCTCTCGACCCGTCCGCCGGACAGGAGACGGCGCTCACGCTCGCCGACGAGATCATCAAGGCCGCGGGCATCAAGACGGAGGTCCCCAAGCGGAAAGCCGATCAGGCGAAGAAGGACGCAGGCCCCGCCCCCGCTCCTGAGAGCAAGTACCTGGTCTTCCTCAGCTCCCGGCAGCTCGACGGCCTGGCCCGCCACGCTCTGGAGGGCGCCGCCGACATCACGGCCTTTTTGAAGACCAAGGAGAACAAGGCGCGCGCCAAGGAACTCGCGGACACCCTTCACTCGGTGGACATCGCCCTGTTCGGCCGCATGGTCGCCGACGTCGCCGACATCAACGTCGACGCCGCCGTGCAGGTCGCGCACGCCCTCAGTGTCCACCGGGTGGACAACGAGTCCGACTACTACACCGCCGTCGATGACGAGAACAAGGACGAGGAGACCGGCGCCGGAATGATCGGCACCGTCGACTTCAACTCCGCGACCCTCTACCGCTACGCCGCCCTCGGAGTGCATCAGCTCGCCGCCAACCTCGGCCAGGGCCTGCGCGACGACGAACCGCGCAGCGAGCCGGTACGCCGCGCCGTCGAGGCGTTCGTGCACGCCTTCGTCTCCTCCCTGCCCACCGGGAAGATCAACACCTTCGGGCACCACACCCAGCCCGACGCCGTCGTCGTCAGGCTCCGCACCACCCGGCCGATCAGCTACGTCGCCGCCTTCGAGGACCCGGTCCGCAGCGACGGCGGCGGCCACCTGCGCGAGGCAGCCGACCGGCTCGCTGCCTACGCCGCCGAGGTCGAGCGCGTCTACGGCGACCCCGACACCACCCTCACCTGGGTCCTGCGCGTCGGCCCCTCCACGCTCAAGCTGGCCGAACTCGGCACCGAGGCCGGCACCCAGCGCGAACTCGCCGCCGCCGTCGGCCGGGCCGTCGCCGAGCGCCTGGAGAAGCCCGCATGAGCCGCACGGGCGTCCTCGTCCTCCGCCTGGCAGGCCCCCTGCAGTCCTGGGGCGTCTCCTCCCGCTTCACCCGCCGCACCACCGAATCGGCCCCGACCAAGAGCGGCGTCGTCGGCCTCCTCGCCGCGGCCGCCGGCATCGAACGCGGCGACGACGCACGCCTCGCCCCCCTGGCGGCGCTCCGCTTCGGCGTCCGCGTCGACCAGCCCGGCACCCGCGTCCGGGACTTCCACACCGCCCACCACGGCGTCACCGGCGCGTCCATGCCGCTGTCCGAACGGTTCTACCTCGCCGACGCAGTCTTCGTCGCCGCACTCGAAGGCGACCACGCCCTGCTCACCAGCCTGTACAACGCCCTGCGAACCCCGGCGTACCCGCCCTACCTCGGACGGCGATCCTGCCCGCCCACCGAACCGGTCGGCCTCGGACTGTACGAGGACACCCGCCTGGAGGACGTACTGACCCGTGTGCCCTGGCAGGCATCCGCCTGGTACCGCCGGCGCCACCCGGCCCCGCGCACCCTGACCGTGCTGCGCGAGACAGCCCCCGGCGAGCCCGTCACAGCGGCAGACGTCCTGCGCGACCAGCCGGTCAGCTTCAACGCCGCACACCGGCGGCACACGCTGCGCACCGTCGTCCCCACCTCCGTGCCCACGCCGATTCCGGCAAGCGGCGGCCCGCAGGAGGCGCACGATCCGTTCGCCGCCCTCGATGTCCTGGAGGAGGACAGCGCCTGATGTTCATCACCCGCTTCCGCGTCAACACCGCGCGGCCCGGCGCCCGCCGCCTCCTTGCCTCACCCCAGGCCATGCACGCGGCCGTCATGTCGTCCTTCCCGCACATCCTGCCCACCGACACCCCGCAGCCCGGTGCACCGCGCGTGCTGTGGCGCCTGGACCAGCAAGCCCGCGCCGAGGTACTGCTGTACATCGTCAGCCCCGACCGTCCCGACCTGACCCACCTGGTCGAGCAGGCCGGATGGCCCGCCGTCGCCGACCCCGACGACCCCGGCTGGCAGACCCGGCCCTACGCACCGCTCCTTGACCGGCTGACCGCCGGTGACCGCTGGGCCTTCCGACTGACCGCGAACCCCGTACACACCATCCGCCGCAAAGAAGGCGAACCCCGCAAGATCACCGCCCATCTCACACCCATCCACCAGATGGGCTGGCTGCTCGACGAGAAACGCCAAGAACGCCTCGGCTTCCGCATCTGCGAGAAACCGGCCGACCGCCGGCACCTGCCCGAGGGCACCACCCACCAGAAGCGCCCCCACCCCGGTGACCGGTACGAGCTGGCCATACGGGACACACGGTCCCTCGCCTTCGACAAGTCCCGCAGCGCCGGCGGCCGGCGGGACAAGCCGGTCACCGTCGTCACCGTCACCTTCGAAGGACGGATGGAGATCACCGACCCCGACGCCCTGCGCCGCACCCTCACCCAGGGCGTCGGCCGGGCCCGCGCCTACGGCTGCGGCCTCCTCACCCTTGCCCCCCTCACCCAGCTCACCCCGAAAACGCCATGAGCACACCCTCCCGGCGCCCGGCACTCACTCCCCGCCAGCTCACCCGCACCGGCGAACGACTCTCCTTCCTCTACCTGGAACGCTGCACGGTCCACCGCGACGCCAACGCCATCACCGCCCAGGACGCCGAAGGCACCACCCACATCCCCTCGGCGACCATCGGCACCCTCCTCCTCGGCCCCGGAACACGCGTCACCCACCAGGCCATGAGCGTGCTGGGCGAGACCGGAGCAGCAGTCTGCTGGGTCGGCGAACACAGCGTGCGCTACTACGCCTCCGGCCGCGCCCTCAGCCGCTCCTCCGCCCTCATGGAGGCCCAGGCCCGGCAGTGGGCCAACCCGCGCAGCCGCCTCGCCGTGGCACGCAAGATGTACCAGTTGCGTTTCCCCGACGAGGACCCGGCCGGCCTCACCCGGCACGAACTGCTCGGCCGCGAGGGACGACGACTCAAGGACTGCTACCGGGCCCAGGCCACCCGCACCGGCATCCCCTGGCGAGGCCGCCGCTACACCCCCGGCGACTTCACCAGCGGCGACGCCGTCAACCAGGCCATCACCGCCGCCGCCCAGTGCATGTACGGCATCGCCCATGCCGTCGTCACCTCCCTGGGATGCAGCCCGGCCCTCGGATTCATCCACTCCGGGCATGAACTGTCCTTCGTCCTGGACATCGCCGACCTCTACAAGACGGAAATCGGCATCCCGCTCGCCTTCGACGTGGCCGCACAAGGCGAGGAGGACGTCGGCTCCCGCACCCGCCGCGCACTGCGGGACCGCATCACTGAAACATCCTTGCTGAACCGGTGCGTCGACGACATCAAACACCTCCTGCTGCCCGAAACGACCACAGCCTTGGACCCCGGCGACGACCGGGACGTCGTCACCCTCCAGAGCGACCACAACCACCACGTCGCCTCAGGCGTCAACTACGACGGACCCGACTACGGGGACGAACTCTGGTGACCGTCATCGTCCTCACCAACTGCCCCGCCGGCCTGCGCGGCTTCCTCACGCGCTGGTTGCTGGAGATCTCCGCCGGCGTGTTCGTGGGCAACCCCTCAGCCCGGATTCGCGACGCCCTCTGGGCAGAAGTCCAGCAGTACGCGGGGCAAGGCCGCGCCCTGCTGGCCCACACCACCAACAACGAGCAGGGCTTCACCTTCCGCACCCACGATCACGCCTGGCATCCGGCCGACCACGAGGGCATCACCCTGATCCGCCGTTCTGACCCGAACGCACCCGCCGCCGGTCCGGCTCCCCGGACGGGACCACCACCCGGCTGGAGCAGGGCCGCCAAACGCCGACGCTTCGGGAGGGGCTGATGCACACCGGGAAACCCATGCCCTATTTGCCGGAATCGGAGAAAGTGCTCGGCAATCGTCCCCAGCACCAGTAAAACCGCAGGTCATTCAGTCTGCTCCCCGCACCCGCGGGGATGGCCCCGAGGCGGTGTGGCGGGCGATCACCGCGCTGCACTGCTCCCCGCACCCGCGGGGATGGCCCCGCCCGGCCGACCTGGACAGACCCCTGAGTGAGCTGCTCCCCGCACCCGCGGGGATGGCCCCACGGTCGCGGTCACCGCGGCCGTCACGCTGGGCTGCTCCCCGCACCCGCGGGGATGGCCCCTTGTGGCTGATTCCAGTAGTGACCGCCTGGTACTGCTCCCCGCACCCGCGGGGATGGCCCCGGCCGCCGCGCCGGACGGCCGGGCACCCACACCTGCTCCCCGCACCCGCGGGGATGGCCCATCTCCTCCCGTCCACAGAGCGGAAGCCCGGCTCTGCTCCCCGCACCCGCGGGGATGGCCCCGCCCGGCCGACCTGGACAGACCCCCTGATGTGCTGCTCCCCGCACCCGCGGGGATGGCCCCCACGGAAGGCGCCCCGGGAAACCGGGACGAAGCTGCTCCCCGCGCCCGCGGGGATGGCCCCGGCAGCGGCAGCAGCATGAAGCTGATCGACACCTGCTCCCCGCACCCGCGGGGATGGCCCCGTGAAGCCTGCCATCACGGGCCTGGGTGTCGCCTGCTCCCCGCACCCGCGGGGATGGCCCCGGCGGGACCGGCGTTCTGCAAATCACGCCCGACTGCTCCCCGCACCCGCGGGGATGGCCCCAAGGTCGGCGGGGTCGACGCGATACTGCAGCGCTGCTCCCCGCACCCGCGGGGATGGCCCCCGGCGAGACGCTGACGAGCTGGCCCGACGAGACTGCTCCCCGCACCCGCGGGGATGGCCCCAGGGGCGCAGGCATGACGACGGCGGACAACGTCTGCTCCCCGCACCCGCGGGGATGGCCCCCGCCCGTGGATGGAGGCTACGGGCCGGGCCCGCTGCTCCCCGCACCCGCGGGGATGGCCCCATCCGGCCTGTAGCCGGCGGCCCGGAACGCCGCTGCTCCCCGCACCCGCGGGGATGGCCCCCAGGCCGTATCCGACGTGGTCTCCGCCATCAGCTGCTCCCCGCACCCGCGGGGATGGCCCCAGGTGCGGCGCGGCGGACAAGCGACGCACGCACTGCTCCCCGCACCCGCGGGGATGGCCCCGAGTCATCCTGGTCTGCCTCCCGGTGCGCCGCTGCCCGCCGTCGGACAGCTCTTGAAGCGAGGCTAGGCAAGCGGACGTTGCGACTACGTTGCGCCGCGGATCCGCGCTGGCACCCGGCCGGGCGGCACCGCCAGTTCCGCGTCCAGCGCGGCGAGCCGGGCGCGCACCGGCGCCGTGGGACGCACCGCGGCCAGCGCCCGCCACACCGCCACCAACCGCGTGAGTTCCGCGCGCAGGGTCACCGGCGTGACCGACTCGTCCGCGTACAGCGCGCACAGCAGTTCGTCGCCGCTCAGACCCTCGGGGTGCCGGGACAGCAGCACCAGGATCTCGCTGTGCCGGCGGCTGAGCCTGATCCTTCGCCCGCACAGCGTCAGTCCGGCCTCGTCCCGGCCGAGCGCGCTCAGCATCGGCACCTCCTCGGCGCGGACCGGGGCCAGCAGGGCGAGCTGTGCCTCGGCGGCACGCGCCACCGCCCGGACGAAGCCGAGACTGTGCGGATGGGCGAGCCCGTTCCCGCCCGTGATGTCCACGGCCCCCAGGATCCGTCCGGTACGCGGGTCGTGCACGGGCGCGGCGGCGCACGTCCACGGCTGCACCCGCCGTACGAAGTGCTCGGCGGCGAACACCTGCACGGGCCGGTCCACGGCGACCGCGGTGCCCGGTGCGTTGGTACCGACCGCGCCTTCCGACCAGCGGGCTCCGGGCACGAAGTTCATCCCGTCCGCCCGGCGCCGGGTCGCCGCGTGTCCCTCCACCCACAGCAGCCTGCCCTGCGCGTCGCACACCGCCAGCAGATGTTCGCCATCGGCCGCGAACGTGCCCATCAGCTCCCGGAACAGCGGCATCACCCGGGCCAGCGGATGTTCCGCGCGATAGGCACCGAGGTCGCCGTCGGCCAGCTCCACGCGCGCGGTGCCGTCCGGACCCACCCCGGCCCGCGCGCTGCGCCGCCACGACTCCGCCACCACCGGCCGCACCGGGCGCGGCACCGTGCCCGCCGCGGTGAACGTCTCGTGCGCCCGGCGCAGCACCCGGACACGCTCGGCGGGATCGGCCCCCGGCTCCAGAGCCACCCACGGATCGGTCAAAGCGGCCTCCCGGACGGTGCGACGGCGGTGGTGGGATGCGCTGCGGCGTAGCCTGCCCGTCAGAAGAAGTTGACCATTCTGATGTAACGCACCCAGTCCCAGTACGGTCCCGGGTCGGTGTGGTCGGTGCCGGGCACCTGAGCGTGGCCGATGATGTGTTCCCTGTCCCGGGGGATGCCGTACTTGGCGCAGACCGCCGCCGTCAGCCTCGCCGACTGCGTGTAGAGGACGTCGGTGAAGTAGGCGGGCTGGTCCACCCAGCCCTCGTGCTCGATGCCGATGCTGCGCGTGTTGTAACCCCAGTTGCCCGCGTGCCAGGCGATGTCGGCCTCGCGTACGCACTGGGCGACGTGTCCGTCCGCCGAGCGGACCAGGTAGTGCGCGGAGACCTTCTTCTGCGGGTTGGCGAAGATGGCCAGCGCGTCGGCGTACGTCTCCTGTGTGACGTGGATGATCACACGGTCGATGGCGTAGTCGGCGGGGCGGCCGGACACCGTGTAGTTGGCGGTGCTCGCCGGCTGCCACTCGGCGGGCGGGTAGTCGACGGTCGCGGTCTGCGCGCCGGCATGCGCGTCGGGGAGCAGCGCGTAGGGGACGGCGGCGGCGAGTGCCGCGCCCTTCAGCAGCCGTCGCCGGCTGAGCCGCGGTTCGACTCGGTCCATGTCCATGGCGGGAAGCCTTTCGGAGGGGAGCGCTGTCGGAGATGCCCTCGGGACGCCTTCGGGAGGAAGCGGGGCGGCGGAGGACGTTCGGAGTGGGTCGTCGGGAGGCGGAGACCGTCAGCAGGAGGCGCTGCCGGAAGTGCGGCGTACGGCTCAGGCGTCAGCCGCGCAGGGACCGCGCGGTCTCCCGCAGCCGCGCGTGCACACCGCGGTACGTCTCGCGCGTGGGCAGCCACTCCTTGCGGAGTTTGGCCACGCACGTGTAGTTCGTGTCGCACACGTTGGCCAGCGGTGATTCGACCGTCTGGGTCGCGAACTGGTACGCGTCCGGTTCGCTGAACCCGTAGTCGCTCACCAGCCACCGCACCAGGTCGAGCTGCGATATGCGGAACGCGTCCTCCAGCGGGCGGGCCGAACCGGTCGAGATGAGGTGCGTGTCCGACTCCAGCCGGGGCCACGGTGTCGCGACGCCCTTGAGGAGTTCCACGATCACCACCGTGTTCATCGCGCACTCCACGGCCACACCGCAGGTCTCGCCTTCTCCCTGCCGGGCGTGTCCGTCGCCCAGACTGAGCAGGGCGCCCTCGACATTGACGCCCAGGTAGCAGGTGACGCCGGCGCGCATCTCGGGGGTGTCCATGTTCCCGCCGTGGGCGTCGGGCACCAGGGCCGAGCGGACCTCCAGGTTGGCGGGCGCCACCCCTACCGTGCCGTGCATCGGGTCCAGGGGCAGCTCCACCCGGAAGTCGCTGTCCCGCGCCTGGAACAGCGCGGTCCGCCGGGCCCGGTCCAATTGCCAGATCCAGACCCGCTCCGGCAGCGGCGGTTGCAGCGTGGCCGTGGTGTGGGTAGAAGTGAGCGCGCCGAAGAGCGGGACCGTCGTGGACGCCGCCCAGTCGCGGGCCGGTTCGATCGACACGAAGTGCACGGCCACGGTGTCCCCGGGCTCGGCGCCCTCGATGTGGAACGGGCCGGTCTGCGGATTGAGGTAGGGGAACTCGCACACCTCGGAGACGAGATCCTTCTCCGAGCGGACCCGCCCGGCGAAACAGTCCTCCGTGTACAGGTCGAGGACCGTACCGGGGCTGATCCGCGCGAGGGGCGCCGCCCCGCCGAACGTCCAGGCGTACTGGTCCGGTTCCGGTCGAACGGTGAGCATCCTGAGGTCGGTCATCGTGATGTGACTCCCTTCCGGGGGGCGATCGTCACGTCGGGGTTGGGGTCGGCGGCCGGGGACGCTCTTCCCGGATGGCGGCGGGCCGGCGGCCCACGGTCCCGGCCCGCCAGCGGGCCAACGGGCCGGCGGACCAACGGAGCTGACCGGCCCGGCCTGCCGCCGGTCAGCCGAGCTTCGTCCCGTCCTGCCGGTCGGTGCCCGCCTCGGGCGCGTCGAGGTGGACCCGGGCGGTCTCGGCTATGCGCTCGGGGTGCCGTCGTATCAGCACGAGCAGCACCACCACGCCCACCGCCAGCCACGCGCCGACGGCCGGACCGGCGTAGGACACCGGAGCCGTCAGCTCCGTCACGAAGTCGAACACCGGCAGGCCGGCGGCCGTCAGCAGGGCCGGTATGAACGCGACGCTGCCCAGCACCGGGAACAGCAGGTGGCGTACCGGCTTGAGGGACGCCCGGCCCGAGCGCAGGAAATAACCGGCACAGGAGAGGTTCACGACGATGTAGACGCCGACTACGACCGTCACGATCACCGTCGCGAGCAGCAGATACGCGGTCACCGGGTCGTAGGCGAATCCCAGGCCCAGCACCGCCGCGACCGCCACGGCGGTCTGCACGGCGATGCCGGCGACGGGGGAGCGGCGCCGCGGATGCAGCGTGGCGAGCACACCGGGCAGGACACGGATGCGGGCCAGGGCGAAGGCGGTGCGCGTGGAGACGTTCGCGCAGGCGTTGGCGTTCGCGATCGCCGAGTTGACCACCGCGAAGAACACCAGCACCCAGAAGAGACCGAACGAGGAGCGGGCGACACCTTCCCAGGACGCCTCTCCCGAGGCGCCGAAGCCCGAGAAGCGGTCGGGACCGAAGTAGACGGTCATCGCATACGTGGTGAGCACATAGAACAGGCCGATGCCCAGAGCCGCGCCGAGGACCGCGCGGTGCATGGTCCGCCGCGGATCGCGCGTCTCCTCGGCGAGCGGCGCGGCGGCCTCGAAACCGGCGAACGCCAGCACCGTGTACACGGACCCGGCGAACACCCCGGTGGTGCCCGCGTACCCGTCGGCGGTGTGCGAAGTGCCGAACACCGAGAAGGTGTTGGCTTCGCCGGCCGCGCCGATGAGCAGGACCGCGAACACCAGGAAGACGAGGATCTCGAAGACGCCGAGGACGGTGCCGAAGCGGGCCGAAGCGCGCACCCCCAGATAGCCGGCGCACGCGATCACCACGGCTCCCGCCATCGCCCACGGCCACCACAGGTCCGCCGGATACCCGGGCCACTCCGCGTGCAGCGTGCCCGCCGCCGTGAAGCCCAGTTGCAGGAGCAGCAGCGGTGGCCCCAGCATCTCCATGAAGACGTAGGCCCAGCCGACGAGGAAGCCGACGGCCGGGTGCAGGCCGCGCGCCGCGTACGTCGCCACCGAGCCCGCCGCGGGCAGCTCCCGGGCCAGCTCGGCCACACACGAGGCGGTGAGCAGACAGGCCACGAGGGCGATGAGCACGGACAGCGGCAGGCTGCCGCCCGCGAAGGCGGCGCCGGCCGGGATCGACGCGGCCACCGCGGCGGCCGGCGCCATCGCCGTGACACTCTGGAACAGCACGTCGCGCAGACCGATGGCGTCACGCCGCAGCGTCCCGGCCGTCTTCCCGTGCATGTGTCCCCCTGCTGCTTGTCAGTCCGCTGCCATCCGTCGCCTGAGCCTGTTCCGGTGTGTGCGGGCGACCGCACGGACACGACGGTCCGTCGGCTGCGCCTCGCGTGAATCACGGTACGGCGCCCGGTGGTTGGGCAGAAGGGTCCGCCACGGTTCTGTGGGCGACGCATGGCCTGTGGATAACTCGGCCACTCGAACGGGTGATACGGGACGGCGAGCGAGGCGGGGCTCGGGCCGGTGCCCCGGCTGTCTTTGCTGCCTACGTTGTCTCTGACGTACACACCGGTCCCGGCCTCGTACGACGCCGGGTCCCAACCTCGTACGGCAGGGTCAGGAACGCTCCGCCACGACCGCCGGATCGTCCAGCACCGCGCGCACGATCGAGTGCGCGGCGCCCAGCAGCGGGCCCTGCGGACCCAGCGGGGACACCGTCACCGGGCACGCCGGCCCCGCCGAACGGCCCGTCAGCTCGGTCTCCAGCGCCGGCAGCAGCCAGGGCGAGAGGCCGGCCAGGGCACCGCCCAGGACCACCGTCTCCGGGTCGAGCAGGTTCACCGCGCCGGTCAGGGCGATGCCCAGCGCCGTACCGGCGTCCCGGAGCGCGGCCCGCACAGCCTCGTCGCCCGCCTCGGCGCGCTCCGCGAGCAGGCCCACCAGATCCTCGCGTGGCTCCAGTCCGGCCGCCCGCCGCACCGCTTCCTCACCCGCGTACTGCTCCAGACAGCCCCGGCCGCCGCACCCGCACGCGGGGCCGTCGGGCCGTACCGGCACATGGCCCAGCTCGCCCGCGAACCCCCGGTTCCCGCGCAGCAGCCGGCCGTCCACCACGACCGCGGCACCGATGCCAATCTCGGCCGACACATGCAGGAAGTCACCGGGAGGCCCGGCGCCGAGCCACAGCTCGGCCAGTGCGCCGAAGTTGGCCTCGTTGTCCACGGAGAGTGGCCAGCCGCCGGGCAGCAGGGCGCCGAGGTCGGTGTCCTGCCAGTCGAGGTTCGGGGCCCGTACGACCGTCCGTCCGTCCCTGCCCACCAGGCCGGGCACGGCGACCGCGAGCCCGGCGGGCCACAGTTCCGCCCGCTCGGCCTCCGCGACCACCTGGCGGATCAGCGCGGTCAGGTCCTCGGTCACCGGTCCCGGCGCCCGGCCCCGGTTGGCGCAGCGCCGGACCGCTCGCGCGCGGACCTCGCCGCGCAGGTCGACCGCGCACACGGCGAGGTGATCGACGCCGATCTCCGCGCCGATCCCGGCCGGGCCCCTGCCGCTCACCGCGAGCGCCGATCCGGGCCGGCCGACGCGGCCCGGCCGCTCGGGGCCCAGTTCCTCCAGCAGACCCCAGCGGATCAGCTCGTCCACCAGGGTCGAGACCGCCGCACGCGTCAGACCGATCCGGGTGGCCACGGCCGCGCGCGACAGCGAACCCGCCGCGCTGACGGCGTGCATCACCCGGGCGAGGTTGCGCCGGCGCATGCCCTGCTGGGTGTCCGGCAGGGCACGCCCCGTGCCCGGCGGGCGCCCCTCGTGCAGCGGTGCGGTCATGCCTGCGTCAATCCTCGGTGTCCGCCGTCCGGGTGTGGGCGGCCTGGTCAGTGGGTCTCGGCCTCCCGCTCCAGCAGCGGGGCCGCGTCGGAGAGTACCCCGGTGATCCGGTCCAGCGTCGAGCGGTCCCGCTCCACGGCCTCCAGCACCGGGCCCGCGGCCGTGTTCCAGCGGCGGGCCACGGCCGCGGGATCCTCCCCGGTCAGCACGCCGGCCGCCTGCGCCGCCGCGCCGAGTGCGACCAGCTCCTTGGCCTGCGGGATCCGGACGGGCCGCCCGGAGAGCCGGCGCACGGTCTGCTGCCAGGCCGTGCCCCGGGCCCCGCCGCCGATCAGGAGCAGCGGGGTGCCGCGGTCGGCGTCCGCGTCGAGGACCAGGTCGAGGGCCCCGAGGAGCGCGTGCACCGCGCCGTCGTAGGCGGCCTGCAGCAGCTGGCCGGCGGTGGTGTCGTGGCGCAGCCCGTGCAGCACTCCGGAGGCGTGCGGCAGGTTCGGGGTGCGCTCGCCGTCCAGGTACGGCAGCAGGGTCACCGAGCCGCCGGATTCCACCGCCTCCCGGTCCAGGCCCAGCAGGGCCGCGACGCGGTCCACCGCGAGCGTGCAGTTCAGGGTGCAGGCCAGGGGCAGCCAGTCGCCGCGCGCGTCCGCGAAGCCCGCCACCGTGCCGGTCGGATCGGTGGGGCGGTGCTCGGAGACGGTGTAGACGGTGCCGGAGGTGCCGAGACTCAGCACCGGTGTGCCGGGCCGCAGCCCCAGACCGAGTGCCGCCGCCGCGTTGTCGCCGGTGCCGGGGGCCACCAGCGTGCCCTTGGCGAACGGCAGGCCGTGGCTGTCGCGGACGGTGCCGACCACCTCGCCGGGGCGCGCGACCCGGGGCAGCAGCGCCGGGTCCAGGCCGATGTGCGCGAGGGTCTCCTCGTCGTACGCCTCGGTGCCGGACGCCCACCAGCCGGTGCCCGAGGCGTCGCCGCGGTCCGTCGTGCCCAGCCCGGTCAGACGCTCGGTGAGGTAGTCGTGGGGAAGCCGTACCGCCCTGGTCGCGCGGACCGCCTCCGGCTCCTGCTCGGCGAGCCACGCCCACTTGGCGGCCGTGAAGGACGCGCCGGGCACGCTGCCGGTGCGCTGTGCCCAGGCCTTCGGTCCGCCCAGTTCCTCCACGAGGCGCCGGGCCTGCGGTGCGGAGCGGACATCGTTCCACAGCAGTGCCGGACGCACCGGCTCACCGTGCTCGTCCAGGGTGACCAGGCCGTGCTGCTGGCCGCCGATCGACACGGCCGCCGCCTCGTGCGCCGGTTCGCCGCACTGGTCCAGCGCCGCGCACAGCGCGTCCCACCACTGGCGCGGATCACTCTCGCGGCCCGCCCCGGTGGTCACGGTGTGCGACGCCTGGCCACTGGCCACGACCCGCCCGGTCGACACGTCGACCACGATTGCCTTCGTGGACTGGGTGGACGTGTCCACCCCGACGACGAGCGGACCCTCGGCTGCTGACATCGGGCTCTCCCTCTTCCGCGGCTCCGCGGCGTATGCGGTGGCTGTCGAAGACACCTTGCTGGGAAAACACACGTCGTCTCTTCCCACCGGTGCGTCCGCATACTAATTTGTAAACGGCCATGACGAAATACTCGCACGCAACAAGGAGCCGTGGCATGAGCTACCAGCCCACCCCCGAGGACAAGTTCACCTTCGGCTTGTGGACCGTCGGCTGGCAGGGAAGGGACCCGTTCGGCGACGCCACCCGCCGCGCCCTCGACCCGGTCGAGACGGTGCAGCGCCTGGCGGAACTCGGTGCCCACGGAGTGACCTTCCACGACGACGACCTGATCCCCTTCGGCTCCTCGGACGCCGAGCGTGAGTCGCACATCAAGCGGTTCCGGCAGGCCCTGGACGCCACCGGCATGACCGTCCCGATGGCCACCACGAACCTGTTCACGCACCCCGTCTTCAAGGACGGCGCGTTCACCGCCAACGACCGTGACGTGCGCCGTTACGCCCTGCGCAAGACCATCCGCAACATCGACCTGGCGGCCGAACTGGGCGCGAAGACGTACGTCGCCTGGGGCGGTCGCGAGGGCGCCGAGTCCGGGGCCGCCAAGGACGTACGCGCCGCTCTGGACCGTATGAAGGAGGCTTTCGACCTGCTCGCGGAGTACGTCACCTCCCAGGGCTACGACCTCCGCTTCGCGATCGAGCCCAAGCCGAACGAGCCCCGCGGCGACATCCTGTTGCCCACCGTCGGCCACGCGCTGGCGTTCATCGAGCGCCTGGAGCGGCCCGAGCTGTTCGGCGTCAACCCGGAGGTCGGACACGAGCAGATGGCCGGTCTGAACTTCCCGCACGGCATCGCGCAGGCCCTGTGGGCGGGCAAGCTCTTCCACATCGACCTCAACGGCCAGTCCGGCATCAAGTACGACCAGGACCTGCGCTTCGGTGCCGGTGACCTGCGGGCCGCCTTCTGGCTCGTCGACCTCCTGGAGAGCGCCGGTTACGAAGGGCCCCGCCACTTCGACTTCAAGCCGCCGCGGACCGAGGACCTGGACGGCGTGTGGGCGTCGGCCGCGGGCTGCATGCGCAACTACCTCATCCTCAAGGAGCGCTCCGCCGCCTTCCGTGCCGACCCGGAGGTGCAGGAGGCGCTGCGCGCGTCGCGGCTGGACCAGCTGGCCCAGCCGACCGCGGCCGACGGCGTCCAGGGTCTGCTCGCCGACCGGGCGGCCTTCGAGGACTTCGACGTGGACGCGATCGCCGCGCGCGGCATGGGCTTCGAACGCCTCGACCAGCTCGCGATGGACCACCTGCTGGGGGCGCGCGGCTGACCGGCACGCGCGCGTACGGCCCATCCGACGCACGCGGCGGATGGACCGGGCCGCTCCGGGTTTCCCGGAGGGCCCGGTCCGGGAGGGCCCGGTGCCGGGCTCCGGCGGCACACGGTGTGCCATCGGTGCCCGGCCCTCCGGTGTCCGACGGGCCGGCGGCTCAGCCCGTCGGGCGCCTCACAGCTGCTCGGGCAGACGTACGTACACCACCTTCGTCCGCACCCCGCTGTCGACCAGCCTGCCCTGGGCGTCGAACGCGCCCGCCCCGTCGGTCATCCCGAAGTCGTTGTCGTTGACGAGCGCGAGCGTGTCGTGATCCACGCGCGCGATGCCCTCGATCTTCCCGGGCACTTCCGCCACCTTGCCCAGGTCCACCACGAGCCGCTTGGACAGCACCGGCACCCCCGAGGCCGCCGGATCGTCGAGCTGCTCCAGCGACGGAGACGTGGCGTCGTCGTCCCACCGGCCGCCGAGGATGTCCGCTCCGCGCCCCAGCCTGACCAGGTGCAGCCGGGCCGCCTTGTCCGTGCGCTCCTCGACGAGCAGCCGGTCGCGGCCGACCGCCACCACCGACGAGATCTTCAGCTCGGAGGTGTCGTCCTCGCCCGGATCGACCACGTCGACCGGGTCGAAACGGTAGGCGTACTCGGCCGTGACGGCCTTCTGCCGCGGGGAGAAACGCAGCAGGCGGGTGGTGCGGGAAGCGTCGCCGGCGTCCGCGTCGGGGAGCGGGAGCGGGCTCTGCAGGGCCATCACGAGATCACCGCCGGGAAGCTGCGCCAGCCCCTCGAAACCGCGGTTGATCTTTCGGTGCAGCAGGATGGACGGCAGCGCCTCCACCACCGGGTAGTCCGCCCCCGTCAGCCCGAGCCCCTTGGGCACATAGCGCGCGAGGACCCTCCCGCGCGCGGAGACGTGCACCAGGGACGGCCCGTACTCGTCCACGAGCCAGAAACTGCCGTCCCCGGCCCGGACGAGCCCCTCGGTGTCCAGCCCGTTCGGGTCGTAGGGAAGCGGCGTCCCGGCGTCGTAGGTGTACGGCGCCTCGTCCCGGCTCTTCTGGTTCGGCAGCCCGGTGACGGCCTTCCCGGAGGAGGTGGTGACCGGTATCGCGTCGAGGACCCGCACCGTCCTGCCGGATATCCGGATCTTCACGATCGCGGGATCGAAGCCCGGCACCGGGAAGGTACGGCGCTTCTTGCCGTCCACCTTGATCTGGCCGTTGGGGCCGCGGTCGGTCACCGTCCAGTACTCGTCCTCGCGGCCCGCCGGATAGATGTCGCTGCCGATGCCGCCGAGCTTCACCCCGCGGTCGTCGGCCACGCTGCCGGGCAGCAGCGCGTTGCTGAACGCGCCGAGCGGGATCTCGCCCAGCGTCGCCGTGCGGACGACACGGACCTGCCCGGACGGCGCCGCCGTAGCCGCCCCCGTGGCCGCGAGGACGGCGGCCAGAGTCAGCGGCAGGGCCGTGGCAAGGGAACGGTGGACACGGCGCCGGCCTGTGGCACGCGGGGACATCGGGCCTCCTGGGAGACGAAAGCGTTGACTGCGGCCACGATTGGTCTCCCGGAGGAACACCGCACTACCAGGGCGTGAACGACCGTCGTCCACCACTCGTCGGAACGCAGCTCTACGGCATGACGGATTCCGGCCATCCAGGGCCGCTGCGGCTCGACGACGGGCTGGCCGAAAGTGGTGGCACGGTGGCGCGTTCGTGACGTAAGTGAAAAGCGCACACCTGTTCCTCTGTTCACCGGAACGGAGATGCGTGCGCCCCGAGGGCGCAGATCCGGCGGCTGACCGGCGGCCAGGCCGCCGGGAGATCGGGAAACCGGCGATGAGCCGCAGCCGCAGTCGGCACGATGAGCACATGGGTCATGGAGAAGTGAGTCCGGACCGGATGCGGCCGATCGTGATCAGGTTTCCGGAGGATCCGGTGGAGGCGGTCATGGAGGCCGACGCGCTCGACGCCACGCTGGACGCGAAGACGCTGCTGGTGCGGGGCCCGCTGTTCGGCGTGGCCGCACAGGAACCGGGGGAGGAGCCGCGGTGGCGGGTGGTGGTCCCGGTGGACGCCGACTGTCCGCAGCAGGCCCGCGACAGCCTCCACTCCTTGTTCTGGTTCCGGGCGCGGGACGACGCCCAGAACAGGGCCGAACGGCGTGATCTGCTGACGGCGGTCACCCGCCTGGAGACCGAACGCGTCGACGAACTGATCGTGCTCGGGACCCGCTACCGGGTGGTGCGTGCCGAGGAGTACACCGGGCTGGGACAGAACGGCATCGAGCAGCCCCGGCCGACCGACCCCGAGCCCGCCGTCCCGAACTGGGACCACCGCTACAGCGATCCGCAGATCGACGTGGACCTGGTGCTGGACCCCGACGCCCCGATCACGCCCGTCCAGGCCGCGGAACGGCTGGCACTGCGCGGCCTGGGCTACGCCGGACCGCGGTTCCCCGAGGACGTCGTCGACGACTCCCGGCGGGCGCTGACGACCCACCCCGACGTGCTGCTGCTCCCCGCGGTGTTCAGGGTCGTGGGGAAGGACGGCCCCGGGTGGAAGGTGGAGAGCGGTCTGCGCGCCACCGCGCATGACGCCCGCAAGTCGCTGGACCTCGCCCTGACCTGGTCCCAGCCGCGCCGACGGCGTCTGATCGCCTGGGACGCCGGCGGTGACGTCAACGCCCGCACGGTGGTCGCGCGAGGCACCGACAGCGCGACGGCCGAGGAACTGAGCGAGTACGTCCGGGCCGCCGACCGGCTCCGGGCCGAACGCGCCAACCAGGTCGAGGCCCGGGGCACGGTCTACCACATCTGCCGTGCCCGCCGGTTGCTGCGCTGGGGTCCTGACGGGCCCGAGGGGCCCCGTCCGTCCGACACCGAGAGCCACCCTCCCGAGCGGGTGCGCCCCCGCATCGACGAGGACGGCAACGTCCGCTACGACGAAGAGGACGACGACATCTGAGCGCGCTGCCGGCTCGCGCGCCGCGAGCAGCCGGATCCGAACCGCTTAGTGGGCTTCCGGCCGCTGCCCCGGGAGGCGGCTTTCCGCCGCCCGCCCCGTGAGGCGCGGCGGTCGTGGAAGTTTCGTCGGTCGGGGAGTTCGCGGGAGGCCAGGACGCGTGGTCCAGGCGCGGCGCTCACGAGGGTCGTACGGCCATCTTCTCGAGTGCCTCCAGCAGGCCCGGCAGTTCCGGCCCCCGGCCCACCGGCAGGACCTCGCCCGGTTCGTCGTCGAGCAGGACGAACGCGATGTCGTCGGTACGCGCCACGAGCGACCAGCCCGGACCGTCGGCGCGCAGCGTGCGGGCCTCGCCCGGGGCGAACGACGAGCGCACCCGGCCGAGCGGCGGCGGAGAGGTGACATAGGCGCGCGCCTCCGCGAGCACCCGGCGCACCCCGGCGTGACCGCCGGTCGCGAGGCGACCCTCGCCCTCTTGAGTGGTCGGCGCTGGTTCCTGAGCGGACTGCGCTGCCTCCTGGGCGGTGTGCGCCACCTCCTGGGTGGTCAGCGCCGCCGTCGTCTGGTCGCCGGGCACCAGGAATTCCGCGTCGTTGATCTGCTCCCGCCAGGCCGTCCACTGCAACGCGATCTCGTCGGCGCCCAGACGACGCTGCGCCGCTCCCCAGGAGCCGGTGTCCGGCGGGCTCAGCGCCGGCCGGTCCGCCGTCTCGGCAGGCGGATCGTGCGGGGCGGGCACACCGGGTGCGGCGACGGCGACGGCCAGCGGCCACCCCGGCAGGGCCGTCACGACCGCGCGTTCGTCGGGCGACAGTTCGTACTCCATGCCGCAGTCCCAGGACGCGATCGCCACGGCGACCAGCGAGACGTCGTCGATGACGACCGTCCAGCGGGCGCCCTCGCCGTCCTGGCCCAGCACCAGGCCGTACCCGTCGGCGAGCGGCGGCAGGTCCAGCGCCGCGCAGGCCTCCGGATAGTCGTCGCCCAGCACGCTCGGGAACTGCGCCGGTGTCAGCAGCACCGCGGTCAGCACATACAGCGCATCGTCCGTGGCGGCGACGGCCACATCATCTGTCCCGGCCATCCCTGCCTCCCCAGTGGTTCGTCCATCGGCGCGCACCCTAGTGGGAGCGGAAGCCGGTTGTCACGACTCCGCACCCCGCACGGAGCTGCGGGATTCCTCCTGGAAGGGGAGGAAACGGACTCCTACGGAGAAGGAAGTTCCGCTCAGGCCGCGGGCAGCCCGAGCAGGTCGCGGGCCACCACGCCGGGTGACTGGCCGCGCTCCCGGGCCAGCACGATGACCGCCCGGCAGGCCAGTTCGCTCACCCCGAAGGACAGTGCCTCCGGCGACACCCAGGCAGCCGCCTCCTCGATCCGGTCCTGGTCGTCCTCCGCCTGGGCGGCCACATACGCGGCCGCCGCCTCGAACAGGTTGTGCGCACGCTTTTCCGGTGCGTCCGCCGTCCTGCGGTGCGCGGAAGAGCGAAGCCTGCCGGCGTACCGGCGGATCATGTCGAGCACGTGGATCATCCCTTCCTGGACGAGATCAGTGATGATCACTCATCTGCTGCCTCCAACGTAGAGTCCGGCTTCCGGCGGCAGAAGAGGCGGCGACGCGGTGAAGCGCGCCCACTGGCCCCGTGTCGGGTACGGCGGCACTCGTCCCGCTCGATGAGCCGTTGGTGCGTGCGTTCCGTGACCCGAAGCCCAGGGCGGCACCGGAACGTCTCAGCGGCCGGCTCCGTCGAGTGACGCCAGCGTGTCGCGCAGCCAGGCCAGTTCCGCCCGGCTCGTGGCACGCGCGATGGTGAGGACGCCCCTACGGAACGGGTCGTCCAGTTCCTCGGCGCTCAGCGGCCTGTCGCCGTCGTAGAAGAAGCTCGCCGGCTCCTCCAGGAAGGCCAGCCGGCGCCGCAGCACGGCCGCCTGCGCGGCGGGGTCCGCCAGGTGCCGCAGGAACGCGAGCAGCGTGAACCAGTGGTTCTCGTCGGTGATCTCGCGCTGGGCCGGCTCGGCGAGCCGGCGCCTCAGTTCGCGCCGGCCCTCCTCGGTCAGCCTCAGCACATGGCGCGGCGCGGCCACGGTGCCGGGCTCCGGTGTCCGCACCAGCAGGCCGGCCTTCTCCAGCCGCTTGATCGCCGGGTACAGCGTGCTCTCGGCGACGGGGCGCACATGGCCGGTGAGTGCCGCGATGTGACGACGCAGGACGTAACCGTGCAGCGGCGCGTCGTACAGGAATCCCAGGAGGGCGAGTTCGAGCATGGCCGCATTCTCCCGCAGTACACCGCTTTTCCGGTACATCTTTCACGTCATACATCGTGTACGAGGTACGGTGAGGTAGATCGATACGAGGAGGGGAACATGCGGCAGACCGCGTTCGACGGCGGGGGCAGCCACATCCGGTGGACCGAGGTGCCCGGCGCGGAACCCGCCCGGGTGTACCTGCACGGGCTCGGAGCGGTGTCCGCCGTGTATCACGCGCATATCGCCGCCCGTCCCGAACTCGCCGGGCGCCGCAGTCTCTTCGTGGACCTTCCCGGACACGGCACGAGCGACCGGCCGCAGGACTTCGGGTACACACTGGACGACCACGCCCAAGCGGTCGCCGTCGCGCTGGACGCTGCCGGAGTCACGGGCGCCGAACTGCTCGGGCACAGCATGGGCGGTGCCGTGGCCATCGTCCTCGCCCACCGGCGGCCCGACCTCGTGTCCCGGCTGGTCCTGACGGAGGCCAACCTGGACGCCTTTCCCCCGCCTGCGGCCGGCAGCAGCAAAATCGCCGCCTACGGAGAGGACGATTTCGTGGAGAGGGGGCACGCGCGCGTGCTGGACACCGTCGGCCCGCTGTGGGCGGCCACCATGCGGCTGGCCGACCCGCGCGCCCTGCATCGCAGCGCTGTCGGCCTGCGGCAGGGGTCCAGCCCCGTGATGCGTACGCTCCTGGAGGGGCTGCCCGTCGACCGCGTCTACCTCCAGGGCGAGCACAGCGGCGAACTCGCGGACCGGGAGGGCCTGGAAGCCGCCGGGGTGCGCGTGGTGACGGTGCCCGGCGCCGGACACAACGTCATGTTCGACAACCCCGACGCCTTCGTGGCGGCCGTCACCGGCACGGACTGATTCCGCCTGACGCTCAGTCCTCGCGCACCGCGACCGCGAGGAAACGGGCGTCCTCGTCCACGTACGACGTCATGCGCCAGCCCGAACGGGCCAGCATCGGCCGGAGATTGTCCTCGGCCCGCAGGTCATCGGGCGTGATCCGGCGACCCTGACGCGCGGCCAGGGCCGCCCGGCCGATCGGATGGAACAACGCCAGCGTGCCGCCCCGCCGTACACCACGGGCCAGCTCCCGCAGGTTGTCCACCGGACGCGGCAGATGCGCGATCAGCCCGGCCGCGAACACGGCGTCCAGACATCCCGGACGCAACGGCAGCGCGGAGACGTCCGCGAGCAGCAGCCGCCCCTCACGGTGCCGGCCGGCCCGTATGGCGGCCTGGAGCATCGCCGGGGTCAGATCGGCGCCCAGGACCACGCCGGAAGGACCCACGGCGGCCCGCAGCGGCGGCAGGGCCCGACCCGTGCCGCAGCCCGCGTCGAGCACCCGATCCCCCTCGCGCAGTCCGAGGCCGGCCACGGCGGCGGCATAGGCAGGGCCGTCGTCCGGGAACCGGCTGTCCCAGTCGGCGGCCCTGGCGGTGAAGAACTCCTGGACATGTGTGTGGTCGTCACTCATGCCCGCATGATTCCTCACCGTCACCGCACACGTGTGTGCCCCCACTCGCCCTGCACCGTCGGCGCTGACACGGGATCAGGCCGCGAGGTCTCGCACCGCCACCACGTTCTCGACGCTGACGCGGACCAGGAGTTCACCCGGTACGCCGTTGCGGGCGCCGTACTCCTCGGCGCGCTCCTCGCCCATGTACCGGGCGGCGATCCGGGTGGCCCAGCGACGGACTTCGGCCAGATCCTCCGAGAGCCGGGCCCGGCCGCTCAGCACCACGAAGTGGAACGGTGGACGGTCGTCGTCCACGCACAGGGCGACCCGGCCGTCACGGGCGAGATTGCGTCCCTTCACCGTGTCCTTGCCGGTGTTGAACACCACCTCGTCCCCGTCGAGCAGGAACCAGATCGGGGCCACATGAGGGCTCCCGTCGGCGCGGACGGTGGACAGCTTGCCGGTGCGGGTGCCGTCCGAGACGAACGCCCGCCATTCCTCATCGGTCATCTTCTCTGCCATGCGCCCATCCTGCTTGCCCGCGCGCCGGTCGTGGGGAAGGCTGGCGGTGAGTTCCTCCAGCCAGGGGGAGACATCACACGGGGAGATGGACATGGCGCAGAACCAGGGCCTCGGCTGGCTCCTGGACGATCTGACCGAGCGGGTGGACCACGTCCGCCATGCGCTCGTCCTGTCGAACGACGGACTGGTCACCGCGGCGAGCACGGGCCTGCGCCGCGAGGACGCCGAGCATCTGGCCGCCGTGGCCTCCGGGCTGCACAGCCTGGCCAAGGGCTCGGGACGCCACTTCGGCGCGGGACGGGTACGCCAGACGATGATCGAGTACGACGACGCCGTGCTGTTCGTGACCGCGGCCGGCACCGGCAGTTGTCTGTGCGTGCTCAGCGGCGCGGAGGCCGACATCGGCCAGATCGCCTACGAGATGACCCTGCTCGTCAACCGGGTCGGCGAACACCTCGGCGTCGACGCCCGACAACCCGAGCGAACTCGAATAGCAGACGCCTGACCTGGGGCTTTTCTCGCCCCCGTGGAGTTATCCACAGGCCCCGCCACGGCAGGTCAGGAAATGGCTACGGTGGGTGCACGGCGAACGCGCAGGGCGTGAGCCAGGACTCCGCGGGGGAGTACGACCATGTCGACCAGCACCTTCGATCCGGCCCGCACCAGCGCTCCGGTCCACGGCAGTACGTGTACACCGAGTCGTGCGGCTCGCGAACTTGGGCTCAAACCGGGCGAGTTCGATCTCGCCGTCCGGCTCGGCCACATCCGGACCGTGCCCGACGAAGGCGGGGGAGGGGGCCGCCGGGTGGACCGCGCGGAGATCGACCGTCTCCGCGCCCAGGACGGCTTCCCCGAGTCCCTGCTCGGACGGGTCCGGGTCGTGGGCACGGCGGAGGGGTCCGCCCTCATGGAGATTCCGGCAGCCAGGTTCACCAGGCTCGCCCGGCTGGGCCTGATCGTGCCCGTCAAGTTCTACCTCAACCGATACCGGGCCGTGGTCTGGCTCTATCTGGTCGAAGAACTACGCCAGTTCGCGACCGGGCCGGAGAACGCGCGCCTGCTCAAGGGGCGTACGCCCGAGACGCTGCGGGGCCAGCTCGCGGCGGGAGTGGACCTGCGCGCACGCAACTGGCGCGGACGCCACCTGGGCTTCCTGCTGCGGCAGGCCGGCGACTCGTGGGCACGCGCCGGGGCCGTGGCAGCGCTCCTCGCACCCGCCGAGGTCGCCGACATCGTCAAGGACCCTCACGAGCGGGCGCGTGTGAACCGGTTCCGGCCCAGCCCGGCCGGGCGCGGCGCTCCCGATTCACCTGCCGCGCACATCACCGAGCAGCTCATGACGGCGCAGGACGGGGACGAGATCGACTGGCTGCGCAGCGAACTGGCACGAGCGGTCGAGGAAGCCCGCGATACCTCACCCGCCCCGCACCCGGCCCACCGTCCCAACCCGTGCCCGGCCACCCCCGTCGCCCACCCGATCTCCCACCTCGTCCCGCCCCCGGCCACCCACCTCGCCCCGCGCGCGGCCGTCCGCCTCGTCCGGCATCCGGCCGGCCGCCTCATCCCGCGCCCGGCAGCCCGTCTCCGCCCGGTGGCGATGCGCGCGGCCGCGCGCCCCATTGCCCCGATGGCTCGCACGGTCACCGGCGCCACGTGGGAGACGCCGAAGCTGTCTCGGGCAGCGGCGTCGTCGTCCGCACCGGCACCGCGGTCGCGGTCTCCGTTGCCGCCCCCGGAGCCAGCGGTGCTGCCGTCTCCGGAGCCGGCGGTGCGGCCGGCGCCCCCGTCGGCCCGCCGAGGGCCTGAGCCGGCACGACCCGCTCCGCAGCGGCCGTCCCGCGGCCTGCGGGCCTGGCTGCGGCGCAGAAGCCCACGGTCCACGGCGCACGCGCGGGGCTGAACCCCGGCACGGCCCCTGCCCTCAGCGACTACAGGGCCCGGAACAGACCTTCCTGGACGACCGA
The DNA here is from genome assembly GCF_044332325.1 of Streptomyces sp. NPDC017095. Lineage (NCBI taxonomy): Bacteria > Bacillati > Actinomycetota > Actinomycetes > Kitasatosporales > Streptomycetaceae > Streptomyces > Streptomyces sp. NPDC017095. The sequence continues at coordinate 111,845 of NZ_JBIROU010000014.1, read as the reverse complement.
GACGAGCAGCCGCCCCTCGAGGTCGTAGATGCGCCCGCGGGCCAGCCCGCGCCCACCCGTGGCGATCGGGGACTCCTGGTCGTACAGGAACCACTCGTCCGCGCGGAAGGGCCGGTGGAACCACATGGCGTGGTCCAGCGAGGCCATGTCGAAGTTGCGCGGACCCCACAGCGGCTCCACGGGGATGCGGACCGCGTCCAGGAGGGTCATGTCACTGGCGTAGGTCAGCGCGCACGTGTGCACCAGGGGGTCGTCACCCAGTGGTCCCACCGCGCGCATCCACACGGCGCTGCGCGGCTCGGCGCCCTTGATCTCGTCGTCGTTCCAGCGCAGCCGGTCGACGTAGCGGATGTCGAAGGGCTGGCGGCGTGCCATCCGCTCCAACTGCTCGGGCAGCGTGCCCAGTTGCTTGCGGATCTCCTCGGAGACCGTCGGCAGCGACTCGGGGTGCGGTATCTCGCGGGCCGGCGGCAGCTGGTGCTCGAAAGGTCCTTCCTCAGGCTTGTGAAAGGAGGCGGTCAGATTGAAGATCGTGCGGCCCTGCTGCACGGCCGTGACCCGGCGCGTCGTGAAGGAGCGTCCGTCGCGGACCCGCTCCACCTGGTACACGATCGGCACGCCCGGCCGGCCCGGGCGCAGGAAGTACGCGTGCAGCGAGTGCACAGGGCGGTCGCCGTCCGTGGTGCGGCCGGCGGCGACCAGCGCCTGGCCGGCCACCTGGCCGCCGAAGACCCGCTGGATGGACTCCTGCGGGCTGCGGCCACGGAAGATGTTGACCTCGATCCGCTCCAGGTCGAGCAGGTCGACCAGGCTCTCGGCCGGATTCGTCATCGGTGGGTTTCTCCTTGGCTTGCCTCGGGCCGGGTACGGCTCACAGCTGGCCGACATCGGTGACACGGACGATCGCGCGGCCCTCGGCGTCGGAGGCCGCGAGGTCGACCTCCGCGCTGATGCCCCAGTCGTGGTCGCCGTTCGGGTCGTCGAAGATCTGGCGGACGCGCCAGAGGCCGTTGTCCGGCTCCTCCGTGATGAGGAGCAGCTTGGGACCGCGGGCGTCGGGACCGGTGCCGAGGTCGTCGTACTCGTCCCAGTACTTGTCCATCGCCTCGCCCCACGCGTCGGCGTCCCAGCCGGACTCGGCGTCCAGCTCGCCGAGTTCCTCGACCTGGTCCAGGGTGGCCAGTTCCACGCGGCGGAACATGGCATTGCGGACGAGGACGCGGAAGGCGCGGGCGTTGGTCGTGACCGGCTTGACCTCGTCGGCCTTCTCCCGGGCCTCCTCGGCGGTCATCACCTCCGGGTTGGCGAGCTGCTCCCACTCGTCCAGCAGGCTGGAGTCCACCTGGCGCACCATCTCGCCCAGCCACTCGATCAGGTCCTGGAGATCCTCGGACTTCAGGTCGTCCGGGATGGTGTGGTCCAGGGTCTTGTAGGCGCTGGCGAGGTAACGCAGCACGATGCCCTCGGTGCGGGCCAGCTCGTAGAAGGAGACCAGCTCGGTGAAGGACATCGCCCGCTCGTACATGTCCCGGACCACCGACTTCGGCGACAGCGGGTGGTCGCCGACCCACGGGTGGCTCTTGCGGTAGGTGTCGTAGGCGTGGAAGAGGAGTTCCTCCAGCGGCTTCGGGTAGGTCACGTCCTGGAGGCGCTCCATGCGCTCCTCGTACTCGACGCCGTCCGCCTTCATCGCGGCCACGGCCTCACCGCGCGCCTTGTTCTGCTGCGCGACGAGGATCTGCCGCGGATCGTCCAGGGTCGACTCGACCACGGAGACCATGTCGAGGGCGTAGGACGGCGACTCGGGGTCGAGGAGCTCGAACGAGGCCAGGGCGAACGTGGACAGCGGCTGGTTCAGGGCGAAGTCCTGCTGGAGATCGACCGTCAGCCGGACGATGCGGCCCTCGGCGTCGGGCTTGTCGAGTTTCTCCACGATCCCGCCGTCCAGCAGCGAGCGGTAGATCGCGATGGCCCGGCGGATGTGCCGCAGCTGCTGCTTGCGCGGCTCGTGGTTGTCCTCCAGGAGGTGGCGCATCGCCTGGAAGGCGTTGCCCGGACGGGCGATCACCGACAGCAGCATCGTGTGCGTCACCCGGAAACGCGAGGTCAGCGGCTCCGGGTCCGACTCGATCAGCTTCTGGAAGGTGTTCTCCGTCCAGCCGACGAAGCCCTCCGGCGCCTTCTTGCGCACCACCTTGCGCCGCTTCTTCGGGTCGTCGCCCGCCTTCGCCAGCGCCTTCTCGTTCTCGATGACGTGCTCCGGCGCCTGTGCGACCACCAGCCCCGCGGTGTCGAACCCGGCGCGTCCGGCCCGGCCGGCGATCTGGTGGAACTCACGGGCCCGCAGGGTGCGCACCCGGCTGCCGTCGTACTTGGTCAGTGCCGTGAACAGCACGGTGCGGATGGGCACGTTGACTCCCACGCCGAGCGTGTCCGTGCCGCAGATGACCTTCAGCAGTCCGGCCTGCGCGAGTTTCTCCACCAGGCGCCGGTACTTGGGCAGCATGCCGGCGTGGTGCACACCGATGCCGTGCCGCACGTACCGGGAGAGGTTGCGGCCGAACTTGGTGGTGAAGCGGAAGTTGCCGATCAGCTCGGCGATCTGGTCCTTCTCCTCACGCGAGCACATGTTGATGCTCATCAGCGCCTGCGCCCGCTCCACGGCCTGGGCCTGCGTGAAGTGGACGATGTACACCGGGGCCTGCTTGGTCTCCAGCAGGTCGGTGAGCGTCTCGGTGAGCGGGGTCAGCTTGTACTCGTAGGACAGGGGCACCGGGCGGGTCGCCGAGCGGACCACCGAGGTGGGGCGGCCGGTGCGGCGGGCGAGATCCTTCTCGAAGAAGGACACATCGCCCAGCGTGGCCGACATCAGGATGAACTGCGCCTGGGGGAGTTCGAGCAGCGGGATCTGCCAGGCCCAGCCGCGGTCGCCCTCGGCGTAGAAGTGGAACTCGTCCATGACGACCTGGCCGACGTCCGCGTTCCTGCCGTCGCGCAGCGCGATCGACGCCAGCACCTCGGCGGTGCAGCAGATGACGGGCGCGTCGGCGTTCACGGAGGCGTCACCGGTGAGCATGCCGACGTTCTCGGTGCCGAACAGCTTGCACAGCTCGAAGAACTTCTCCGACACCAGGGCCTTGATGGGAGCCGTGTAGAAGGTGACCTCGTCCCGAGCCAGCGCGGCGAAGTGCGCGCCCGCGGCGATCATGCTCTTGCCGGAACCGGTGGGCGTCGAAACGATCACGTTCGCCCCGGACACCGCCTCGATCAGCGCCTCCTCCTGGTGGGGATAGAGGGTGAGACCGCGCTCCTGGGCCCAGGTCTCGAAGGCTTCGTACAGGGCGTCGGGATCGGCGGTCGGCGGGAGCTGATCGATGAGGGTCACGCCCCCATCTTGCCTGGCCCACCGCCCGAGCGGGGAATCGGCTGCGAGTACGAAGATCACGACGGTTACGCTGTGTCGCCGGCGCGGCGCCGGCGCACCAGGACAACTGGACAGCGGCACACGAGGAATGGGGCGGGAAGCGGCCATGATGGGACCAGCACACTCACTGTCGGGGGCCGCGGCCTGGCTGGGCGTCGGAGCGGCCACCGCGGCGGCCGGACACCCGATGCCCTGGCCGGTCCTGCTGTGCGGCGCCCTGATCTGCGCCGGAGCCGCTCTCGCCCCCGACCTGGACCACAAGGCGGCCACCATCTCGCGGTCCTTCGGACCGGTCTCCCGCTGGATCTGCGAGATCGTGGACAAGCTGTCGTACGCCGTCTACAAGGCGACCAGGAAGCAGGGCGACCCGCGCCGCTCCGGCGGCCACCGCACACTGACGCACACCTGGCTGTGGGCGGTCCTGATAGGCGCCGGCTGCTCCGCCGCGGCGATCACCGGCGGCCGCTGGGCGGTGCTGGCGATCCTGTTCGTGCACATGGTGCTGGCGATCGAAGGTCTGCTGTGGCGGGCGGCGCGCGGCTCCAGCAGCGACGTCCTGGTCTGGCTGCTGGCGGCGACCAGCGCGTGGATCCTGGCGGGCGTGCTGGACAAGCCGGGCAACGGCTCCCACTGGCTGTTCACCGAGCCGGGGCAGGAGTACCTGTGGCTGGGACTGCCGATCGTGCTGGGTGCGCTGGTGCACGACATCGGGGACGCCCTGACCGTCTCGGGCTGCCCGATCCTGTGGCCGATCCCGGTGGGCCGCAAGCGCTGGTACCCGCTGGGGCCGCCGAAGGCGATCCGGTTCCGGGCGGGCAGCTGGGTCGAGCTGAGGGTGCTCATGCCGCTGTTCATGCTGCTCGGCGCCGTGGGCTGCGCGGCGGCCCTGAACGTCATCTGAGCGAGCCCCCGGCACCGGCTCGCGTTCCGGCCGCGCTCCCGGGACCAGGGCGTGGCCCGGTGTGCTCCTCGGCAGCGGGCTCTGACCCGGCGGCGAGCCCGGATTCAGGGCCCCTCGCCGGCCTCCGCGCCCGCGGTGCCGTACCGGCGCTCGAAGCGTGCGACGCGGCCCTCGGTGTCGACCGTGCGCGCCTTGCCCGTGTAGAAGGGGTGGCTCTCCGCGGAGATCTCCACGTCGACGACCGGGTAGGACCGGCCGTCGTCCCAATCGATGGTCTGCTCGCTCTGCGCGGTGGACCGGGTCAGGAAGGCGTAACCGGCGGCGCGGTCGCGGAAGACGACGGGGTGGTAGTCGGGGTGCTTGTCCTGCTGCATGGCGGCTCCTCGATAGGGGAGGTCGGTGCGGAGGCGTCCGGATCACCAGGATGGCCCGGCTCAGCCGGGGAGGGCCTCCTCGTCGACGATGTGCACCGCGGCCTCCTCGGCGGAAGCGGCGGCACCGTCGATACCGACATCGGTGGCGACCAGGGCGGGCTCCTCGTCCTCGTGTGCTCCCTCGTCGGGGGCCACGAGCCGGCCGGAGCGGAAGTGGCCGACCTCGTTGTCCAGCAGCTCGCCGTCCGTGCCGGCGCAGTCGCCGATCCCGTCGCCGTCGGACGCGGCGAGATCGGGCAGCTCCTCGGCGAGCCGCTGGTCAAGGGTCTCGCCCGTCCGGCGTTCGGCCGCCGTCACCCCGATGTGCTCGACCGCCCACGGCCGCTCGGGAGGGGACCAGCCGCGGTCGAGCGGTTCGGCCAGACCGTCGAAGTCCAGTGTGTCCTCGACGTCGAGCACCCCCGTGTCCTCCGGTATCTCCGAGGGGTCGGGCTGGTAGACGTCGTCCCCCCATCCGTCGGCGCTGTCCACGACTACCTCCAGGTGGTGAGGACGGCCGGGTGCCACCCCAGCGGGCGGCGGGCCGCCGGCACACGCGGCACGGGCGTCGCACACCGCGAACCGGCTGGTTCCCGGGCGCGTCCCGAGCCGCTGCCGCTCTCCAGCCTTCCACCCCCGCTCGGCACCGCGCAACGCCACGGGAACGGGCGGGAGCGCCCGTCGCTGCGGCAGGGCCGGACACCGCTCACCGGGCGACGGCGCGCGGCGGGCGCAGGACCCGGACGGCCCCGGGGCCCGGCGCCCGGTGCCGCGGCGACGGGGATGCATCGAGCGGCCGTGACGGGGCGCTTCGCCGTCACCGTAGCCGCCCGCGTTCCCGGAACACCGGCCCCCGCCGGTGCGGGCGCCGGTGCGTCCGGTCGGTGCTCACCCGTGCCAGGACCGCCACAGCGCCGCGTAGGCACCGCCCGCCGCGACCAGCTCGTCATGGCTGCCCAGCTCGCTGATCCGGCCGTTCTCCACGACGGCGATCACGTCGGCGTCGTGGGCGGTGTGCAGCCGGTGGGCGATGGCCACCACCGTGCGGCCGTCGAGCACCCGCGCCAGGGAGCGTTCCAGATGGCGGGCGGCGCGCGGGTCGAGCAGCGAGGTCGCCTCGTCCAGGACCAGCGTGTGCGGATCGGCCAGCACCAGCCGGGCCAGCGCGATCTGCTGCGCCTGCGCCGGGGTGAGCGTGAGGCCGCCCGAGCCGACCTCGGTGTCCAGGCCGTCGTCCAGGGCCCGTGCCCAGCCGTCCGCGTCGACCGCGGCCAGGGCCGCCCACAGCTCGGCGTCCGTGGCGCCGGTGCGGGCCAGCAGCAGGTTGTCGCGCAGGGAGCCCACGAAGACGTGGTGCTCCTGGTTGACGAGGGCGACGTGCGAGCGGACGCGTTCGGCCGGCATGCGGGACAGCTCCGCACCGCCCAGGGTGACCCGGCCGTCCCGGGGCGCGTAGATCCCGGCGAGCAGCCGGCCCAGCGTGGACTTGCCCGCGCCGGACGGGCCGACCAGGGCCAGCCGGGTGCCCGGCGCGACCTCCAGGGAGACTTCGCGCAGCACGTCGGCGCCCTCCCGGTAGCCGAAGCGCACCCGGTCGGCGTGCACGGCCCGGCCCTCGGGGACCAGCGCCGCGTCCCCGGCTTCCGGCTCGATGTCCCGCACTCCGACCAGGCGGCCCAGCGACACCTGGGCGACCTGCACCTCGTCGTACCAGCGCAGGATCAGGTTCACCGGATCGACCAGCATCTGCGCGATCAGCGCGCCGGTGGTCAGCTGGCCCACGCCGATCCAGCCGTGCAGCACGAACACACCGCCGGCCATCAGCACCGAGCCGAGCACGAGGAGATGGACCGTGTTGATGACGGGGAAGAGCACGGACCGCAGCCACAGGGTGTAGCGCTCCCACGCGACCCAGCGCGCGATACGCAGCTCCGACAGGGCCACCCGGCGGGCGCCGAGGCGGTGGGCCTCGACGGTGTGGCCCGCGTCCACGGTCTCGGCGAGCGCGGCGGCGACGGCGGCGTATCCGGCGGCTTCCGAGCGGTAGCCGGACGGCGCCCGTTTGAAGTACCAGCGGCAGCCGATCACCAGGACCGGCACGGCGAGCAGCACGGCGGCGGCCAGCGGCGGGGCCGTCACGACCAGCCCGCCGAGCAGCAGCAGGGCCCAGACGACGCCGATGGCCAGCTGCGGCACGGCCTCGCGCATGGCGTTGGCCAGCCGGTCGATGTCGGTGGTGATGCGGGAGAGCAGATCGCCGGTGCCCGCCCGCTCCAGCACGCCCGGCGGCAGCGCCACGGCCCGGACGAGGAAGTCCTCGCGCAGGTCGGCCAGCATCCGTTCGCCGAGCATCGCGCCCCGCAGCCGCACCTGCCACACGAACACGGCCTGCACGGCCAGCGCCAGCGCGAACAGCCCGGCGGTCAGACCCAGGTGCAGTTCCCGGGCCCCGTCCGACACCCGCTCGACCAGGCCGCCGAGCAGGTACGGGCCCGCCATGGACGCCACCACGGCCACCGTGTTGACGGCGATCAGCAGCAGGAACGCCCGGCGGTGCCGGCGGAACAGCTCGGTGACGTAGGCGCGTACGGTCGCGGCGGCACCGACGGGCAGGGTGTCGGCGGTCGTCGGGGCCGCCGGGTCGTACGCCGGCGGCGCAACGCCGATCATGCGCTCTCCTCGATCTCTTCCAGCTCCTGGAGGGCGTCCAGCAGCAGGCCGTCGTCGGCCGTTTCCTCGTCGGTCTCCCGGGTCACCACGGCCCGGTACCGCGGCTCGCCGTCGAGCAGTTCGCGGTGCACGCCGACCGCCACGACCTCGCCCGCGTGCACCAGGGCGACCCGGTCGGCCCGGTCGAGCAGCAACGGAGAGGAGGTGAACACCACGGTCGTGCGCCCCGAACGCAGACGGCGCAGACCGTCCGCGATCCCGGCCTCGGTGTGCGAGTCGACGGCGGAGGTCGGCTCGTCCAGCACCAGCACCTCCGGGTCGGCGATCAGCGACCTGGCGAGGGCCAGCCGCTGGCGCTGTCCGCCGGACAGGGAGCGTCCGCGTTCGGTGATCCGGGTCTCCAGCGGATCGGTCGCGTCCAGTGAGCCCTGCACCAGCGCGTCCAGCACGTCCTCGCACCGCGCCGCCGCCAGCGCGTCCGCGGCCCGCACGGCACCGGAGGAGGGCACGTCGAGCAGGTCGCGCAGGGTGCCGGACAGCAGCACGGGGTCCTTGTCCTGGACCAGGACGGCGGTCCGGGCGGTGTCGAGGGGCAGTTCGTCCAGCGGCACCCCGCCGAGCAGCACCGACCGGTCCGGTTCCGCCGGATGGCCGCCCAGCCGTTCGGCCAGTTCGCCCGCCGCGTCCGGGTCGCCGCACACCACGGCGGTGAACCGGCCGGCGGGAGCGAGCAGACCGGTCACGGGGTCGTACAGGTCACCGCCCGGCACCTCGGCGCCGCGGGTGCCGGCCGTGGCCGTGGACCGCTCCAGCGCCAGCACGCGCGCGGCGCGTGTGGCCGACGGGCGTGAGAAGGAGTAGGCCATGGCGATCTCCTCGAAGTGCCGCAGGGGGTAGTTGAGGACCATGACCGCGCTGTAGACGGTGACGAGTTCGCCGACGCTGATCCGGCCCTGGCGGGCCAGTCCGATGCCGTGCCAGACCACCACGATCAGCAGCAGTCCGGGCAGCAGCACCTGCACGGCGGAGACCAGCGACCACATCCGGGCGCTGCGCACGGCGGCGTGCCGTACCTCCTGGGAGGCCCGGCGGTAGCGGTCGAGGAACAGTTCTTCGCCGCCGATGCCGCGCAGTACGCGCAGCCCGGCGACCGTGTCCGAAGCCAGTTCGGTGGCCCGGCCCGCCTTCTCGCGCTGCACATCGGCGCGGCGCGTCGCCCGGGGCAGCAGCGGCAGCACGGCGAGCGCCACGACGGGCAGGCCCACGGCGACGGTCACGCCGAGCGCGGGCTGGTACACGATCAGGCCGACGCCGACGACCAGCACCGTCACGGCGGCGGCGGTGAAGCGGGAGACCGCCTCGACGAACCAGCCGATCTTCTCCACGTCGGCGGTGGAGACGGCCACCACCTCACCGGCGGCCACCCGCCGGGTCAGGGCGGAGCCCAGCTCGGCGGCCTTGCGTGCCAGCAACTGCTGGAGGCGGGCCGCGGCGGTGATCCAGTTGGTGACGGCGGTCCGGTGCAGGAAGGTGTCGCCGACGGCGATACCCGTCCCGCACACCAGCATCAGAGCACCCGTCAGGGCGAGCCGGGTGCCGGACCGGTCGACGGCCGCCTGTACCGCGAGACCGACGCAGAAGGGCAGGGCGGAGACGGAGACGAAGTGGAGCAGTCCCCAGGCGAGCGACTTCAGTTGCCCGCCCAGCTGGTTGCGCCAGAGCCACCACAGGAATCGAGGGCCCGAACGCACGTCGGGCACGCCCGGGTCGGGATACGGAAGGTCTTGAATCTGCATGACGTCCCAGTGGCTCGTGTCAGGGCAGGGAAGAGAAGGAAAGGGGGAAAGGGGGAACGGGGAAATGGGGGAGAACAGGAGGGAAGGGCAGGGGATGGGAGGGGAGGGCGGGAGTCCGCGGCGAACGGCAGCAAGCCGTGAAAGGTTCGCGTCGCGGAGCGGGGATTTCAAACAGTTTTTCTGCGCGCCCCGCGCGATCCGCCGCGTTCCGGCCAGGACTTCGCCGTCCTTTTCCCCAGCTCCGTGGCCCGGGCGAGGCGGGGCGTGGTGGCACTCTGGGCGGATGCCCATCGACAACGCACGGCGCGCGGCGGTCGCGGTGGCGGCCTGCGCCGTCCTCCTCGCGACGCTCGCCGCCTGCGGCACCCCCGCCCACGGTCCCGTCCCCCGGGGCGTCCAGGGTGCCCACGGCCGGACGGCACCCACACCCACGGCCGGCCCGACCCGCGTCCCGGGGATCGGCGACCGCCTGTACCGGCGGATCCCGGCCGGCTCCCGGCAGGTCGTGGCCGTATACGGCGAAGGCCGGGACTCGACCGGCTCCCGGCTCGTGCTGTACACCCGGCGGGGCACCCGGTGGCGGGAGGTGCGCGCGTGGCCCGCCCACAACGGCCGCGCCGGATGGACCACCCGTCACCGCGAGGGCGACCAGCGTTCCCCGGTCGGCGTGTTCACCCTCACCGACGCGGGCGGGGTCCTCCCCGCCCCGGGCACCAGGCTGCCCTACGACCACGACGCGACGGCCTACGCGCCCCCGGCCGGCTGGGACCAGGCGCACCAGCACGACTTCGACCACGTCATCGCCATCGACTACAACCGCCGCAGGGGCACCCCGCCGCGCGACGCCACCCGCCCCTGGGGAGAGGACAAGGGCGGCGGCATCTGGCTGCACCTGGACCACGGCAGCGGCACCTCGGCCTGCGTCAGCGTCTCCAAGGAGGCCATGCAGTTCCTGCTGCGCACGCTCGACCCGGCCGACGGCCCGGTGGTGGTGATGGGGGACAGGGCGGCCCTGACGGCCGGGTGACCGCGCGGTGCCGCACCGCCTGCGTCAGGAGACCGAGGGTCAGGCGGCCGCGCCCGGAGGCACGCGCGCGGCCGCCGCGCGTCATCGCCCGGCCGGGCGGCCCTGCTCTCCACCCGGTCCCGCCGCGGCGGACGAGTCCACCAGGTCCACGTCGCTCGCCCGGACGTAGGCGAGCCGGTGGCCGAACTGGATCTCGTAGTACCGCTCGCGGCCCCACACCACCGGGTTGGGCGTGTCGGTGAAGGTCTTGGCGGTGTAGGAGCTGCCGACACCGGACTGCGTCACATACCGCTGACCGGCCCGGAAGCCGTACGGCAGCGGCGACTGCTCCGGTTCCTCCATGTCCTCCGGGTAGGCGTCCTCCTCCGGGAGGGCCCGCCCGTACACCGGCACCTCGTCCAGGCCCTCCTTCGGGGTGACCATGCGGCCGGCCGCTCCGACGGCGGTCGGGTGCTTCTTGGGGTTCTGGAACCACGCTTTGTGGCCCTGGAACCAGATCGCCGTCCACTCGCCGCTTCGGCCGGCGACGGCGAAGGTCTGGCCGGCGGAGACGCGCGACCCGAGATCGTTGACGTCCACGGTGGAGTCGTCGCCGTCCGGCTTGCGGCCGGGGTCCTGGATCAGCGCGGCGCGCTCGTTCGGCTCGGTGTACAGGCGCACGGCGCTGGAGCCGTGCGGCCGACACGGTGAACCACTGCCGGTGCACCCGGTGAACCGCGGCTTGTGCGTGGCGTACTCGGGCAGGATGGTCACCATGTCGCTGTCCGGTCCCGCCGTGGCCCGCAGTGGTGCGCCGAGGAGGTCGAAGTAGTGCCGCCAGTCCCAGAAGGGGCCGGGGTCGTCGTGCATGTCGGGGATGCTGTCGGTGGTCGGGGCCGGCACGTTGTCGTGGCCGAAGATGTGCTGCCGGTCGAGCGGGATGGCGTACTTCTTCGCCAGGTACCGCACCAGGCGCGCCGAGGCCTGGTACATCCGCTCCGTGTACCAGGTCCCCGGCTGGGTGAGGAATCCCTCGTGCTCGATGCCGATCGAGCGGGCGTTCACGAACTGGCTGCCGGAGTGCCAGGCCTCGTCCTTCGTCCGGACGTGCTGGGTGACGTGGCCGTCGCTGGACCGGATCGAGTAGTGCCAGGAGGACTCCGTCGGGTCCTGCACGGTCTGGAACATGCTCGGCAGGTTGGCCTCGGTGTCGTGGATGACGATGTAGTCGATCGGCTGGTCCCGGGGGCGGTCACCCAGGTCGTGGTTGCCGTAGGTGTCGTCGATCTCCTGGTACGGCGCGCCGAGCCAGTCGCAGGCCAGTTCGGCGGGGCATTCGACGTTCTTCGACCGTGGGGGGCCCGCGGCGGTCTGGGTGCGGTGGCGCGGGTGCACCCGGGGAGTGGCGGGGAGCGTGACGTCCTGTCCTTCGGCGGTGGTGCGGTGCGCGCCCCGGCGGATCAGCGCGAAGACGTCGTCGGCGTAGGCGGCGGCCGACGTGACGTCACGGGTGCCGGGGAAGCGGGCCACCGCCTCCCACCAGTCCCCGGGGTCGGCGCTGAGGGGCTTGCCGAGCTGGCGTTGGGTGGCGGCCAGGAGGGCGGCGCCGCCGCGTACGTTGGCGACGGCGTCCTCGCGAAGGCGTGCGGCCGGGGTCTGGATCAGCCGCGCCGCGCGGTCCAGGTCGGCCGGCTGCACGGCGTGCCCGGGCGAGGAGTCCGCGGGGCCCGGGGAGGCCGCGGAGCCGGTGGTCCCCGCCGGGCCCGCGGTGGCCGTCGAGCCTCCCGAGGCCGTGGAGTCGGGGACGGCTGTGGAGCCGGGCACGGTCGTGGAGCCGGGGGCGGTCGTGGGACCCGGGGCGGTCGTGGAGCCGGGGGTTTCCCTGGCGCCCGGACCCGCGGCCTCCGTGCCGGGCAGGGCGTGCACGCCGTCCGCCGGACGCGGGCCGGCCGGGGGTGACGATGCCGTGACGAGGCCGGTGTCCAGCAGGTGCATCGGGCCGAAACCGCCCGCGACGCTGGGCGCGCCCGGGTGGGAGTCCCAGCGCGACTGCATGTAGGAGACGCTCATCAGCACGCTGCGCGGCACCCGGAACTCGCGCGCGGCTTGGGTGAAGGCGTCCTGCAGACGCCGGTCGGAGGGGTCGTCGGTGCCGGACATCGGGAGGATCAGCAGCGGGGGCAGCAGAGCCGCCCCGGCGATCACACAGGCCGTACGGCGGCATCTCCGGACAGCACCGGGGACACGAGCAGCGACAGTTCTTCTCATTGCAGAGGCTCTCCCAACCACGCTCGTTCACAACCCGGGCAAAGGAGTTGCCCGTCGCGCCACCCCTCGTACGTTTCCGTGCCCTGCGCGCCGTGTCGTGGCGAGCGTCACCGGGGTGGACCAGCGGCCCCCCAGAGGCCACCCGGTCGGCGGCAGTGACTCGGCTGCCCGGGGCAACCAAACGCACCCGCCGCGTCCTGGTGCCGGGTGCGGTCGCGTTCCGCGGTGATGCCGGGTCGCGTTCCGCCGTGATGCCCGGGCCGCGCCTCGGTGTGATGTCCCGCGGCGCCCCGGCCCGGCGCCCGCCCCGGCCTGGCGCCCCCGCCCGGCGTCCGCCCAGCTCCGGTCCAGCGCCCAGCCCCGGTCCAGGGTCCGCGCCCGGCGCCCCCGCCCGGCGCCGACCCCGCCCCCGATCAGTCGTCGACCGGGTCCACCTCCCAGTCGGGATGTCCCGGCATGGGTGGCGTGTGCGCGCCGTACAGCCACGGCGTCAGGAAGGTGTTCAGGTCCTCGCCCGCGATGCGGGAGGCGAGCGCGACGAAGTCCCGGGTGCCGGCCGCCCGGCCCCGGTAGGCGCTCACCCAGGCCCGTTCGATCCGTGCGAAGGTCTCCTCGCCGACCTTCTCGCGCAGCGCGAACAGCACCAGCGCCGAGCCGTCGTAGCGCATCACCTTGAACAGCGTCGCGGCGGTGGGTTCGGCGGGCGCTCCCTCGTCGTGGCGCCACTGGTCGTGCTGCTCGTACGCCGCCCGCATCGCGGACTCCAGGCTCACGCCGCCGTGCTCGGCGGAGTACAGGCGCTCGTAGAAACGGGCGTGACCCTCGCTCAGCCACAGGTCGGACCAGCGCCGGAGGGCGACGCTGTCCCCGGTCCAATGGTGCGTCAGCTCGTGGACGAGGTTGCGTTCGGCGTCGACCCGGTCGCCCAGCAGGTCGTCCCGGGGCAGGACGGAGAGCGACTGGGTCTCCAGCGCCACCGGCAGGTCGGTGTCGCCGACCAGCACGCCGTAGCGGGGGAACGGGTAGGGGCCGAGCCGCCGCTCCAGCCAGGCCAGGTGGTCCGGGGTCAGCGAGCGGTACTCCTCGGTGTCCGCGACCAGGCCCTCCGGCACCACGTCCCGGACGGGCAGCCCGCGCGGACCCTCGCTGTCGACGAACGTGAACCTGCCGATGGCCAGCTGGACGAGCTGGGCCGCGATCGGCTGTTCGGAGTCGTACGTCCACCGGGTGCGGCCACCGGGGCGCCGGGCGGTGCCGACGAGCCGTCCGTTGGCCACCGCGCTCAGCCCGGGAGGAGTCGTGATGTGGAACGTGACGGGTGCCCGGAGGCTGGGGTGGTCGTTCGCCGGGAAGATCATCCGGGCGCCGTCGGGCTGCGCGCAGACCACGGTTCCGTCGGGCGTGGGCACCCAGCCGTAGTCCTGGATCACGTCGTCGCGGTGCCGCCCCTGCGTCGGGTCGGCGGTGTAGGCGACGCGGACCGTGAACGCGCCGCCGCGCGGGATCGGCTGCGCGGGAGTGACGACGAGTTCGTCACCGTGGCGTTCGGCGGTCACCGGCGCGCCGTCGACGGTGACGCGGTGCAGGGTGTTGCCCGCGAAGTCCAGGTCGAAGCGGGACAGTGCCTGGGTGGCCGTGGCGCTGATGGCGGCGGCCGCCTCGAAGGGCGTGCGGGGAGCCCGCCAGTCGAAGTCGAGTGTGTACCGGCGGACGGTGTAGCCGCCGTTGCCGGCCAGCGGCATGAGCGGATCGCCAATGCCCGGCGCGCCCGGGGCCGGGGCGGCCGAGGTGGCCGAGGTGGCCGAGGCGCCGGGGGCGGGCGTGCCACGGCCGGGACGGGGGCTCGGGTGCGCGGACAGGGCGTCACGCGTGAGGAAGACGGCGGCGGTGAGTGCCCCGGCCGCCGCGAGCGCGGCGGCCGTGCGGCCGAGTGCCGTGCGCCGCCCGTGTCCGAGCCGGGACACCGGGCGCGTGACCGGCGCCTTCACCGGAGGGACCCGTGGGCGTCACGGCGACGGGGAAGCGGGCGCGCGGCCGTGCCCGCCGCGGAACCGTGTCCCGCGCGACCACCGGCGGTGAGGATCTCCATGCCCGCACTATGCCAGTAAGGAATGCTTATATCACTAATGTCCCTTCGGTGGGTCATCGCGTCGATCCGCCCGAGGCATCCTTGCGGGGCGGTCCGTCCGCGCCGTAGAACACGGGTCATGAGAAGCCGGTTAGTCAGGTCCATGCTCGCCGGGGTGACCCTTCTGGCGGGCACTCTCCTCGGCGCGAGCACGCCGGGCGCACAAGCGGTGGACGTGCCCGCGGAGTTCGGCACCGACTGGCACGACCCGGTGACCGCCGCCCCGCCCGTCGGCCGGCCGCACACCGCGTCATGCCAGGTGACGCTCGCCGACGCGCGGTTCCGCGACTTCACGCCCTACCGCGGCGCGTACACGCCTCCCGAGGGCTGCGGCGACCGCTGGAGCAAGGTGGTCCTGCGCCTCGACGGCAAGGTGAAGGGCCGTCAGTACGACCGGCTCGGCTCGCTGCGCGTCGGCGGCGTCGAGATCCTGCGCACCTCCACACCGGAGCCCTCGCCCGACGGCATCGAGTGGCACGTCGAGAAGGACGTCACCCGTTACAGCGACACCTTCCGCGCCGCCCGGGACGTCGAGATGCTGATCGGCAACGTGGTGGACGACACCTTCACCGGCGTCATCGACGTCCACGTCACCCTGGCCTTCTATGCCGGACGCCCCGCGGCCCCCGCGCCCGACCGCGTCCTCACCCTCGCGGGCGCGCCCACCGGTACGACGCTCACCACGCCGCGCAACAGCGAACGGATCGTCGCCGAGGTGTACGCCACCGGTTCGGGCGGCGGCTGCGAGGAGTTCTGGTACCTGACCGTGCCCGACCCGGCGCCGTACTCGTGCACGGCAGGCGACGGCCCGTACCGGGAGGTGCGGGTGAGCGTCGACGGCCGGCTCGCCGGCATCGCGGCGCCGTTCCCGCACGTGTGGACGGGCGGCTGGTCCAACCCCTTTCTCTGGTACGTCCTCCCGGCCCCGCGCGCCTTCGACGTGCGGCCCGTCGCCTACGACCTCACGCCCTTCGCCGGCGTGCTCAACGACGGCCGGCCGCACCGCGTCGAGGTGTCGGTCGCCGGTGTGCCCGCGGGACAGCCGGGCTGGAGCACCGCGGTGAACGTCCTGGTCTGGCGGGACCCGCACCGCGCCCGCGTCACCGGAGCGCTCACCGAGGACACGGCGACCGCTCTGACCGACTCCTCGCGCTACACGCCCGGCGCGGAGCACCGGGTCGCCACCGAGGCGGGACACCGGCTCACCGTCTCCGGCTACCTGGACACCTCGCACGGACGCGTCACCACCACCGTCACCCGGACGCTCGCGCACACCTCCGTCCACCGCTGGGCCGACGGCGAGACCAGGGACGGACTCGACGCCGTCTGGAGCGACGACGAGACGGTCGGGGTCACCGGCCACGGCCCCGCGCGGACGACGCGCACCCACCGGACGTACACCATGAACGGCGCCACCACCCTCGGCCCGGACGACCGGCTGCGCACCGTGCTCACCCTCGGCGACCGGGCGTCGGTGCAGACGCGCGCGGACGGCCGGCGCGCCGCGTGGTCACGGCTGGACGACACCTACCGGGGTGACGCGGCGTACACGCTGAACGTCCCGCGTGACCAGCGGCACGCCGTGGGCACGTCGGCCGAGCGCTATCGCCTCGGCGGTTCGGGCGGCTGCCACGACCGGTCGCTGGCCACGGTCCAGGGCGTGCTGACGGAGGACCGCGACCGCTGCTGACGCCGGCCGGTGCGGGCGCGCGCGATCCCGCCGGACCGGCCGCGCCACGGGGGCGCCCCGGCCCCCGGTCCGCGCCGCGGGGGCGCGGCGGTCAGCAGCGCTGGGCCGCGTCCCCGTCCACCAGCGCGTCCAGCAGCACGCCGAGCACCTGGCGCTCCTTCTCCGTCAGCGGCGCGA
Source organism: Streptomyces sp. NPDC017095 (assembly GCF_044332325.1). Lineage (NCBI taxonomy): Bacteria > Bacillati > Actinomycetota > Actinomycetes > Kitasatosporales > Streptomycetaceae > Streptomyces > Streptomyces sp. NPDC017095. Next base: position 95,372 of record NZ_JBIROU010000014.1, on the reverse strand, counting down.
GTATCTCCTCGGCCGCCGAGCGGCGGGCGCCGCGCAGCTCGCGCAGGGCCGCGCGGCCGTCCTCCGTCAGCTCGATCCGGGTCACGCGCCGGTTCGCCGGGTCCGCAGCCCGCCGCACCTTGCCGCTCGCCTCCAGCCCGTCGACCAGCGTCGTCACCGCGCGCGGCACCACCTCCAGGCGCTCCGCCAGGTCGGCCATGCGCGGTGGCGAGGGATAGTGCGCGAGGGTGCGCAGCAGTCTGGACTGGGCCGGGGTGACACCCAGGTCGCGCTCTTCCAGATGGCGTTTCTGGATGCGGTGCACCCGGCGGGTGAGCCGTAGCAACTGCTCGGCGAGCAGGCCGTCGGGATCGGGTGTGGTCATGCGGGAACAATATCAGGATGCCGTTCATTGTGAGTATAGGTAACAATGAGCTACGATCCGTCAGGCATCGCCGGCCGCCCCCGGGCCGGCGTCCGTCCCCTCCGTAGGAGCCCATGCATCCCGACCGTGAACCCTCCTGGACCCCACCTGCCGACGCGGGCGACCAGCCCCGGCAGGTGCGCCGCATCCTGCGGCTCTTCCGTCCCTACCGCGGGCGGCTCGCCGTCGTCGGCCTGCTCGTCGGCGCCTCCTCGCTGGTCTCGGTGGCCACGCCGTTCCTGCTGAAGGAGACGCTCGATGTCGCCATCCCGCGGGGCCGTACCGGACTGCTCAGCCTGCTCGCGCTCGGCATGATCCTCAGCGCCGTCCTCTCCAGCGTCTTCGGCGTGCTCCAGACGCTGATCTCGACCACCGTCGGCCAGCGGGTCATGCACGACCTGCGCACGGCGGTCTACGGCCGGCTCCAGCGCATGTCGCTCGCCTTCTTCACCCGCACCCGCACCGGCGAGGTGCAGTCCCGCATCGCCAACGACATCGGCGGCATGCAGGCCACCGTCACCTCCACCGCCACCTCGCTGGTCTCCAACGCCACCAGCGTGATCGCCACGATCGTCGCGATGGCCGCGCTGGACTGGCGGCTGACGCTCGTCTCGCTGGTCCTGCTGCCGGTGTTCGTCTGGATCAGCCGCCGCGTCGGCAGGGAACGCAAGAAGATCACCACCCAGCGGCAGAAACAGATGGCCGCGATGGCGGCCACCGTCACCGAGTCGCTCTCGGTCAGCGGCATCCTGCTCGGCCGCACCATGGGCCGCTCCGACTCGCTGACCGCGTCCTTCGCCGGGGAGTCCGAGCGCCTGGTCGACCTGGAGGTCAGGGCGAACATGGCCGGGCGCTGGCGCATGGCCGTGATCACGATCGTGATGGCCGCCATGCCCGCCGTCATCTACTGGACGGCCGGCCTCGCCCTCCGCTTCGAGGGTCCCGGCGTCTCCCTCGGCACCATCGTCGCCTTCGTCTCGCTCCAGCAGGGCCTGTTCCGGCCGGCCGTCAGCCTGCTGGCCACCGGCGTCCAGATCCAGACCTCGCTGGCGCTCTTCCAGCGCATCTTCGAGTATCTGGACCTGCCGGTCGACATCAGCGAGCGCGAGCGGCCGGTCCGGCTGGACCGGGTCAAGGGTGAGGTCCGCTTCGAGGGCGTCGCGTTCCGGTACGACGACAAGGGCGGCCCCGTCCTCGACGGCATCGACCTCACCGTGCCGGCCGGCGGCAGCCTCGCGGTCGTCGGTCCGACCGGCGCCGGCAAGTCCACGCTCGGCTATCTGGTGCCCCGCCTGTACGACGTCACCGGCGGCCGCGTCACGCTGGACGGCGTGGACGTCCGCGACCTCGACTTCGACACCCTCGCCCGCGCGGTCGGCGTCGTCTCCCAGGAGACGTACCTCTTCCACGCCTCGGTCGCCGACAACCTGCGGTTCGCCAGGCCGGACGCCACCGACGAGGAACTGCACGCGGCGGCCAGGGCGGCGCAGATACACGACCACATCGCCGCGCTGCCCGACGGCTACGACACGGTCGTGGGCGAACGCGGCCACCGCTTCTCCGGCGGCGAGAAGCAGCGCCTGGCCATCGCCCGCACCATCCTGCGCGACCCGCCGGTCCTCATCCTGGACGAGGCGACCAGCGCGCTCGACACCCGTACGGAGGCCGCCGTCCAGGAAGCCATCGACGCGCTGTCGGCCAACCGCACGACGATCACCATCGCCCACCGTCTGTCCACCGTCCGCGACGCCGACCAGATCGTGGTGCTGGACTCCGGACGCGTCGCCGAACGCGGCACGCACGAGGAACTGCTGGCGCGGGACGGCCGGTACGCGGCGTTGGTGCGCCGTGATGCGCAACTGCAACCGACAAACTGACATATGCCGGGTTTATGGCGATGAGCGTATTACCGTGCCCGCATGCAGACGAACACTCCGCCACGGACTTCGATCCGACTGACCCGCCGGGGCCGACTCGCCACCCTCGTGGCCGGAGCCGTCGTGGCCGGCACCGCCGTGGCGGTGCCGCTGCTGATGCTGGCGGGCGACCGCGGGCAGACGAGGACCGCCACACTGGTCATCCCGGACGGCTGGCGCGCGAGCCAGGTCTACGACGCGGTCGACAAGGCGCTCCGGCTGCCCCCGGGCAGCACCCGCAAGTCCCTCGGCAAGGCCGCGCTGAAGCTGCCGAGCGAGGCCGCGGGCAATCCGGAGGGCTACCTCTTCCCGGCCACGTATCCGATCCCGGACGGAGCGACCCCCGAGTCCCTGCTGCGGGCCATGGTCGACGCCGCCAACGACAAGTACGACCTCGCTCCGGTCACGGCGGGAGCGCAGCGCAACGCGATGAACCTCCACCAGGCCGTCACGGTCGCCAGCATCGTGCAGGCCGAGGCAGGCAGCAAGGCGGACATGGCCAAGGTGGCCCGGGTCATCCTCAACCGGCTGCAGCGCGGCATGCCGCTTCAGATGGACTCGACCGTCGACTACGCGCTCAGCCACGACCCCGCCCGCACCGGCCAGAGCGGCAGCCAGGCCCAGAGCCCCTACAACTCCTACCAGCGCATGGGCCTGCCGCCGACCCCGATCGACAACCCCGGCCAGGACGCGATGCGCGCCGCCCTCAACCCGGCGCCGGGCGACTGGCTGTACTTCGTCGCGGTCAAGCCCGGCGACACCCGCTTCACCGCGGACTACGACGAGCACCTGCGCAACGTGGCCGAGTTCAACGCCTATCGCCAGCGCCCGACGGACCAGCCCGACACCGGTGTGCCGTGGTCCCCGCCCTCCTCGCTCTCCGGGCAGCCCTCGGCCGGCTGAACCGGCCCGGCCTCACGCGGCGACGCGCTCCCCGGGCGGCAGCCGCCGGATGTCCCGGACCGCCGCGCGGCCGGCCCGGTTCGCCCCGATGGTGCTGGCCGAGGGACCGTAGCCCAGGAGGTGGACCCGCGGATCGGCGACCGCCCGGGTGCCCTCCAGCCGGATGCCGCCACCCGGCTCGCGCAGCCGCAGCGGGGCGAGATGGCCGAGCTCGGGCCGGAAACCGGTCGCCCACAGGATCACGTCGGCGGTCACCTTCCGGCCGTCCCGCCACTCCACACCGTCCGGACCGATCCGGTCGAACATCGGCAGCCGGTCCAGGACCCCGTCCGCCAGACCCCGCCGAACGGCGTCGTTCAGGGGCAGCCCGGTCACCGAGACCACACTGCGCGGCGGCAGCCCCCGGCGCACCCGCTCCTCCACCAGCGCCACGGCCGCGCGGCCCGCCTCCTGGTCGAAGGGCCCCTCCCGGAAGACCGGGGGCCGCCGGGTGACCCAGGTGGTCGCGGCGGCGTACGGGGCGAGTTCCAGCAGGTGCTGGGTGCCCGAGGCGCCTCCGCCCACCACGACGACCCGCTGCCCGGCGAACTCCTCGGGACCGGCGTACTGCGCGGTGTGCAGCTGCCGCCCGCGGAACGTCTCCTGACCGGGGTAGCGCGGTCGGAACGGCCGGTCCCAGGTGCCGGTCGCGTTGATCAGCGCACGCGTCGACCAGACGCCCTGCGAGGTCTCCACCCGCAGCCGGCCGCCGGTGCCCTCCCGTACCGCGCGCACGTCCACGGGACGCCGTACCCGCAGGCCGAAGGCGCGCTCGTACCGGTCGAAGTACTCCCGGACGACCTCGGACGAGGGCCGCGCCGGGTCGGCGCCGGTCAGCTCCATGCCGGGCAGGGCGTGCATCCCGTGCACCTTGCCGAAGGTCAGCGAGGGCCACCGGAACTGCCAGGCGCCGCCCGGCCCGGGGGAGTGGTCGAGGACCACGAAGTCGCGGTCCGGCTCCCAGCCGGTCCGCCGCAGGTGGTAGGCGGCGGACAGACCTGCCTGGCCCGCGCCGATGACGACGGCCTCGACCTCGCGTGCTGCGTTCACGCCCTTGCCAACAGGGAGCCGTGCGCGGATCTTCCCGGCGGCTCACCGCGGGCGGACGCCGAGCGGCCGGCGGGAACCCGCGCCGCCAGGGCCTTCCTCAGTGCCTGGCCGGGGTCGTCGAGGGCGGCAGGCCGCCGTTGTACCGGGAGTCGACGAAGCCGGCGAAGTCGACCTTGCGCGGAATGAGCCGCAACTCGGCGAAGGTGTCGGCGATCCGCTGCTCCGAGGCGACCAGCGGCTTGTCGACGGCGACCGCGACCCGGGTGGAGTTCGTGCGCCGTACGGAGGCCAGTGCCACCTCGTACGGCAGACCGGTGTCTTTCGCCCACACGGCGGCCCACTCCTTCTGGTGGCCGTTCACCCAGGCCGTGGCCCGCCGCAGCCGTGCCAGGTAGTCCTTGACGGCGGCGGCCTTCTCCGGGTCGCGCAGCGCGGCGGGCGAGGCGACCTGGAAGGTCAGGCCGTTGGTGACGCCCTCGCCGGTGGTGAGCACCCGGCCCCGCCCGGCCTGGAGGATCTGCGAGGTGTACGGGTCCCAGACCGCCCAGGCGTCGACCTTCCCGGAGGTGAACGCGGCGAGCGCGTCGGCCGGCTGGAGGTACGTGACCTTCACGTCGGACAGGCGCAGCCCCACCGCCCTGAGCGAGGCGACCAGCTGGTAGTGGGCGGACGAGCCCTGGGCGACGGCGACGGACCTGCCCTTCAGCTGCTCGGGCCCGGTCAGCCGCGAACTCTTCGGCACGAGGATGGTGTCGCCCTTGGAGGTGCCGTGCCAGGCCGCGACGACGGTGATCTCCGAGCCGGCACCGGCCGCGAAGACGGGCGGGGTGTTGCCGACGCCGCCGATGTCGACGGCTTTGGCGTCGACGGCCTCCAGCAGGGGCGGACCGGAGGTGAACGTCGACCACTTGATCCTGTAGTGCAGGTTCTCCAGTTCCCCGGCGGCCCGCAGGATGGCCTCCGAACCGCCCTTCTGGTCACCCACGTCGAGCGTGACCGGGCCCGCTCCGTCGGTGTCGGTGCTCGCGGTGGAGTTCCCGCCGCAGGCGGTGAACAGGAGCGCGAGAGGCAGGAGCAGCACGGCGGGGACGAGACGTCGTCGCATGACGGTTCCGTTCGGGTGCGAGGGCTTCCAGGGACCGGGGGGCGGGTTCGGGGATCAGGCGGGTGTGAGGACTTCCAAGGACCGGGCGGGTCGGGGTGGCGGGTGCGAGGGCTCTCGGGGATCAGGCGGGTTCGGTGGCCGTGTCGACGCCGAGCCGTTCGAGCAGCCGGACGCGGAGCGCGGCGAACCGAGGGTCGGTGATGTCGCGCGGCCGGTCGAGACCGACGCGCTGCTCGTGGGCGATCCGTCCGCCGTCCATCACCAGGACGCGGTCGGCGAGCAGTACGGCCTCCTCGACGTCGTGCGTGACCAGCAGCACCGCGCAGCCCCGGCGCTGCCACACCTCCCCGACCAGCCGCTGGGCCGTGATCCGGGTGAGGGCGTCGAGCGCGCCGAACGGCTCGTCGAGCAGCAGCAGGTCGGGTTCGCGGACCAGGGCGCGGGCGAGGGAGGCGCGCTGGGCCTCGCCGCCGGACAGGGTCTTCGGCCAGGCGCCGACCCGGTGCCCGAGGCCGACCTCGTCCAACGCCCGCTCGGCGACGGCGCGTTCGGGCCTGCCCGGCAGACCGAGCAGGATGTTGCGCCACACCTTCTTCCAGGGCATGAGCCGGGGTTCCTGGAAGGCTACGGCCCGGCGGCGCGGCACCAGGGCGGTGCCCTCGATGTCCCGGTCCAGGCCGGCGAGGATGCGCAGCAGGGTCGACTTGCCACAGCCGCTGCGGCCGAGCAGGGCCACGAACTCGCCGGGAGCGATGTCGAGCCGCAGATCGTCGATGACCGCGTGGCCGTCGAAGGAGCGGGTCAGCCCTTCCACCCGCACCGCCTGTCCGGTCACCGGCCGGTGAACGTCGGTCGCCATTGCAGCAGCAGCCTTTCGAGGGAGCGGACGATGGAGTCGGCGAGCAGACCGAGGAAGGCGTAGATGATCAGGCAGACCACGATGACGTCGGTCCGCAGGAAGTCCCGCGCCTGCACCATCAGGAAGCCGATGCCCGCGTCGGCGTTGACCTGCTCGGCGAAGACGAGCGCGAGCCAGGCGATGCCGAGCGAGTAGCGCAGCCCGGTCAGCGCCCCGGGCAGCGCTCCCGGCAGCACCACATGCCGTACCAGGCCCCACCGTGACAGCCCCAACGACTCGCCCGTTTCGATCAGTTGGGCGTCGACACCGCGGATGCCCGCGTAGACGTTGAGATAGAGCGGGAAGGTGACACCGAGCGTGATGATCGCGATCTTCGGGGTCTCGCCGATCCCGAACCAGATGATGAACAGCGGGATGAGGCCGACGAACGGCACCGTGCGCAGCATCTGCACCGGCGCGTCCACCAGGTCCTCGCCGACCCGGAACAGGCCGGAGAGCAGGGCCAGTCCGGTGCCGGTCACCGTGCCGGCCAGCAGGCCGAACGCGACCCGCCGCAGCGAGGTCGCCATCGCCGAGGGCAGTGAACCGTCGGCGATCAGGTCCCAGCCGACCCGCCCGATCCGGCCCGGCGAGGCGAGCGTGTCCGCGGCCAACACCCCGGTGTTGCTGAGGAGTTGCCACAGGGCGAGCAGCAGGAGCAGACCGGCGGCGCGGCGCAGCCAGCGCGGGATCCGGGCGCGGTGGGCGAGGGCGGGGACGACGGGCTGGAGATCGGGCGGGATGGCCGGCGTGGGGCCGTCCGGCCGGGGGATACCGGCGACACCGGGTGTCGGGGGATTGGGCGGGGCATGGCTGATGCTCATGGACGCTCCACGGGGGAGAGCGGGAGGAGGCGGGGACGACGGCCCGGCACCGCCGCGTCCCGCTCCTCTACGTCATGCTCCGGTCAACCACCGTCGGCGACTGGCCTGACGGTGCGAAGGGCGGTGCGGATGACGTGCGCGAGGGAGACATGCGGGGGCGGCGGCCCGGAGTCCGCGAGCGGACAGCGCGGAGAGGGAGGAAAAGCGTCAGCGGCCGCGGCGACACGCGGCGGAGACCACCCGCAGCAGGTCGATGTGACCGCGCGTGGTGAGATGGGCTGAACGCAGCATGCGGCAGAACGTAACCAGCCGGACGCGCACAGGTCAACGGTGTCTCGTCCAGCGGACCGCGCGTATCAGCGCATGGTGGTGCCGGGGCGTGTGAAAACCGGCGCATGGGTCAGGATGGGGGCATGTCCGATGCCTTCACCACGCGCATGCTGAACGTCTCCACCGGCTCCCGGGAACGCGTCGTCGATCTGACCGCCGACTGCGAGGAGTTCCTGCGGGAGACGGCGGCCGGCCGGGACGGTCTGCTCAACATCTTCGTCCCGCACGCCACCGCCGGGATCGCCGTCATCGAGACGGGCTCCGGCAGCGACGACGACCTCCTCGCGGCGCTGCACACCCTGCTGCCCGCCGACGACCGCTGGCAGCACCGGCACGGCAGCCCCGGCCATGGGCGCGACCACGTCCTGCCGGCGATCGTCCCGCCGCACGCCACGCTCCCGGTGATCGCCGGCCGGCTGGAGCTGGGCACCTGGCAGTCGGTGTGCCTGGTGGACACCAACAAGGACAACCCCGACCGGCGGGTACGGCTGAGCTTCCTGGGCTGACCTCGCCCGACGGGGCGGAGCCGGGCTTCCCCGGCCGGACCCGGCCGGCGGGGGAGCGGCGAAGGAGGGGGTCGGCAGGATCAGTCGCGTTCGGCGGCGTCGGACTGCTTCTCCCGCTTCTCCTTCTCCGCGTTCTTCAGCCGCGCCGCTTCCTTGCGGACCTCGGCCTGGGTGGCGCGCTCCTTCTCCAGCCACTCGGGCCGCTCCTGCTTGAGCGCCTCGATCTGCTCGGTGGTCAGCGCCTCGGTGACCCCGCCCCGGGCCAGGCCCGCGATGGACACGCCCAGCTTGGCGGCCACCACCGGACGCGGGTGGGGGCCGTTGAGCCGCAGCTCGCGCAGCCACTCCGGCGGATCGGCCTGCAGTTCGTTCAGCTCGGCGCGGGAGACCACACCCTGCTGGAAGGAGGCGGGGGTGGCGGGGAGGTACACACCCAGCTTCTTCGCCGCGGTCGCGGGCTTCATCGTCTGGGTGCTCTGCTGCGACTTCATGAGGTCAAGGGTATCGGCCGAGGGCGCGGGCGCCGACCACGGCCGGGGCCGGGCGACCGCCGGCGGCCGGTAGTCTGGCCTGGTGACAGGCTCGGAGGAATCACCGTCGTTCCGGCTCGCGTACGTTCCCGGGGTGACGCCCGCCAAGTGGGTGAAGACCTGGAAAGAGCGTCTGCCCGGCATTCCGCTCACCCTCGCGCAGGTACCGGCCGCCGAGGCGCCCGGGGTGCTGCGCGCGGGCGAGGCGGACGCGGGTCTCGTCCGGCAGCCGGTCGACCGCACGTTCTTCAGCGCGATCCCGCTGTACGCCGAGACCACGGTGGTCGTCGTCCCCAAGGACCACCTGATCACGGCCGTGGACGAGGTGACCCTGGCCGACCTCGCCGACGAGGTCCTCCTGCACCCGCTGGACGACGTCTTCGACTGGGAGGCGCCGCCGGGCGAACCGGCCTTCGAGCGGCCCGCGACGACCTCGGACGCCGTCGAGCTGGTGGCGGCGAACATCGGCCTCCTGGTCGTACCGCAGTCGCTGGCCCGCCTGTACCACCGCCGGGACCTCACCTACCGCCCGGTCGTCGACGCGCCGCAGTCCGGCGTCGCCCTGTGCTGGCCGGAGGAGGCCACCACCGACCTGGTGGAGGAGTTCATCGGCATCGTCCGGGGCCGTACGGTCAACAGCACCCGGGGCCGTACGGCGGCGAAGCCCGCGGCCGACGCCGGGCGGGGGAGTTCCGGCCAGGGCGGCACCCGGCAGACCCCGGCGGCGAAGTCGGGCAAGTCCTCCGGGACGTCCGGAAAGCCGGCCGGCCGCGGCGCGCGCGCCCGCACGGGCGGCGGCAGACCGGCCGGCCCGGCCAAGCGGGGCAAGCCGCGCCGGCGGTCGTAGCCGCCGCACCCCCGGCCGGCTCGGACGCACCGGCGGTCGTAGCCGCCGTACCCGGCCGCTCCGTCGGTCGTAGGTGCTGCACCGGTCGCTCGGCCGCGCCGGCGGTCGTAGGCGCCGCACCCCGTGACTCGGCCGCGTCGGCGGTCCTAGCGCGGTACCCGGTCGCTCAGCCGTGCCGGCGGTCGTAGCCGCCGTACCCCGGTCGCTCGTACCCGGGCGTGCCCGTCCCGGGAGGCACGGGTGTGCTCCGGCGGTTGCTCACGCGCCGGGCCGTACCTTTTCCTCGACGTCGTCCTCGCCCCGCCCGGCCATCTCCATGGCCTTCTCGGGTTCCGGGCGCACATGGCGTTCGCGCAGGTCGGCGATCGCCAGTACGAGGGCGACCAGGATGATGCCCACGGCGGAGAGCAGCCCGAGCTGCATCGCCGTGTCGGTGCGGCCGTGGTTGGCGAGGTGCGCGAAGTACACCGAGCCCACCACCGCGATTCCGGCCGCCGAGCCGACGCGCTGGCCCGTCTGGAGGACGCCGCCGGCCGCGCCCGCGCGGTGCACCGGGACCCGGGTCAGCGTCAGGGTCGTGTTCGGGGAGACCGTCAGCCCGGACCCGGCGCCGCCGATGAGCAGCGGCAGCGCCGACGCCCAGCCCAGGTTCTGTCCGGGTGCCAGCGCGACCGCCGCCATCACTCCGAGCAGTCCCAGTGCGACGCCGGCGAGGCCGATGACGACCAGCTTGCGGCCGAAACGCACCACCAGCCGGCCTCCGGCGGCGGCCCCCGCCGCCGAGGCCGCCGCGAAGGGCAGCACCGTCAGGCCCGACGCCAGCGCGCTGTAGCCGAGGCCGTTCTGGAGGTACAGGGCGTAGAGGAAGAAGACGGTGGTGAAGCCCGCGAAGTAGGTGAGGCTGATCAGGGCGCCCAGCGTGAACGAGCGCAGGGAGAACAGCGCCAGGTCCACCAGCGGGGCGCGGGAGAGCAGGCCCTGCCGTCGCTCCCACGCCCAGAACGCGCCCAGCAGCGCCAGCCCCAGCGGCAGCAGCGCCCACTTCGCCCGGCCGGTCCACTGCTGCTCCTGCACCAGGGGCAGCATGAGGGCGAGCACGCCCGAGCCGAGGAGCAGCACGCCGAACAGGTCGAAGTCCTCGCGCTTGCCCGCCGGCGGGAGCCGGGGCAGCAGCCGCAGGCCCGTGACGAAGGCGGCCACGCCGATCGGCAGGTTGACGAAGAAGACCCAGCGCCAGCCGTCGTCGGTGCCGGCGGCGTCGATCAGCAGACCGCCCACCAGCGGGCCCGCCGCCGTCGACACCCCGATGACCGTGCCGAGCACACCGAAGGCCTTGGCGCGTTCGTCGCCCTGGAACATCTGCTGGATCAGCCCGGAGGTCTGCGGTGCGACGATGCCCGCCGCCGTGCCCTGGATCAGCCGGAACACCACCAGCCAGACGGGTCCGGACGCGAGCCCGCAGGCCAGCGAGGCCACCGTGAACAGGGCGAGCCCGAACAGGAAGGCCTGGCGCCGGCCGCGCATGTCGCCCAGCCGGCCGGCCGGGACCAGCGCGAGGCCGAAGGTGAGGGCGTACCCGGAGACCACCCAGGACTGGGTCGCCTCCGAGGCGCCCAGTCCGTGTTCCAGCGAGGGCAGTGCCACATTCACGATCGAGGTGTCGAGAAGCGAGATGAAACCCGCCGCCAGACAGACCCCGAGCGCCTTCCACCGCCGCTCGTCGGGGGCGGGCCGTGCCTGGACTGTGCTCATGGGGTCACGCTAAGCAGCCGTGGCCCGCCGCGCACGCGGAGGCACCCGGCGTCACCTCGGCGTCACCCCGGCGGCTCCCCGGGCCTCACGGCGCGCAGGACACCCGCCGGGCCGTCCGCACCACCGCCTCGCCGTCCTCCCGGCCGGAGAAGACCGGAGGCCCGGCGGTTTCCCGCCGGGCCTCCGGCTGCTGTCGGACGCGTCGCCCGCTCAGGGAGCCTCGTCCGGTTCGATGTCCAGGCCGGCCTCCAGGTCGACCGCGTAGACCGGCCGTTCGTCGATGCCCAGAATGCGCATCAGCGGTGTCGTCGGAATCCTGAAGCGGCCTCCGACCCGCAGGACGGGGCAGGGGAAGTCGCCGCGGTGGATCAGCCGGTAGGCGGTGTGCGGGCAGATGCCCAGGGCCCGCGCGGCGGTGCGGAGGTCGACGGCCACGGGCAGGTCGAACACCTCGGTGAAGGTGAGCGGATCCCGCCTGGGGGAGGGGGTGCTCACGGACGCCTCCTCGGCGGGCCGACCCGCAGGGTCGCGACCCGGCGCCCGCGGCCGGGACGGCGCACCTGCCGGACGGCGTCGTGCAGGCCCAGGCGCTTGGCGAGCGCGCCCAGCCGCTCGCCTTCGACCTGCTCCGCCGAGACCGTGACGCGCACGGAGGCGCGCAGCCCGGCGGGGTCCGGGGGCGCCGCGATCTCCCAGGCGAGGCCGCCGGTTCCGTCCGTCTCGTGCTCGTGGCCTTCGTCCTCCCCGCAGGAGTCGCCGTCTCCCGGGCGGGCGCTGCGCGCGGCGACGCCCTCGATGTCGGCGGTGGGGAAGCTGCGCGCCTCGGAACGCGCGTAGTGCCAGGCGCTGCTGCGGGCGGCCCGGAGCAACTGCCCGATGGCGTCCGGCGCTTCGGGATCGACCGTCGTCAGCCGTTCCAGGAGGGTGGCGACCATCTCCGCTTCCAGGTCCCGCCGGCCGGTGCGCAGGCGCAGGGCGATCCGGCGGACCGTGCCCGTCAGGCGGGGCAGGGCGAGCCAGAGGAGCAGCAACTGCCACGGACGGCCGGGGGAGTCGTCGGAGCGCGCGGCCCGGATGGCGTCCCGCCAGACGGCGGCGGCCAGTTCCTGGTCGACGAGGTCGCCGTGGAGCGCCCGGTGCGCCTCGGCGGGCGTCAGCGGTACCGCGTCCTGCTCCGGCCCGTACCTGACGTGAAGGACCGCACGGTCCGCGAAGCGGGGCTGGGTGACGTGCGCCATGACCGCGGCGAACGCGCCGCCGGAATCTACCAGTATCAAGGCTTTTTCCTTCCTGGGCTGGGGTGGATGTGCTTATAGCGGGCAAAGCGAATGAACTGGGCATGCGTCACACGCGTAACGGTTTTGTACGGGTGTGAGGGTGGGAGGAGTGCGTGCGCCACGCGTTGCAGAGGTGGCTTTACGGGTGGCGGCCCGTAGGGGGCCAAGGGGGCGCCCGCCCGGAGGCGGGCACCCCGAGACCGTGACCGGCGCGGCAGGTGCCGCCGGTCAGGCGGACTCGTCCCCGGCCTCCGTGTCGGCCGGCGCGGCGGCCGGCGGCGTCTCGGGGGCGGCCGGGCGTACCGGGCGCCTGGAGGTCCGGCCCCCGCGGATCGAGGAGGACCGCCTCCGGCCTCCCCGGCGCGTGCTGCGTCGCTGGTTCATCGATCGTCTCCTTCGTGCTGCCGTTCGGCCGGCGCCTGTACCACCGGGCCGAACTGCCGGTCGCTCGGCCTCTGGTGAGGGGAGCGGCCGCGCCGGGCGCCCTGGGCGGGTGGTCCGGTGGTGCGGCTGACGGTGATGGTGGCCCTTTCGCGGCCACGGCGCCCGGCGCGTTCTGAGGGGAATCTGAGTCCGGTCTGAGGGCGCGCGGGAGCACTCGCGTGTGAAGCCGCGCCGATCGGCATACGCATGCACAGGTGCCGGCGGAACCAGGCCGGTGACCGTCACGGAGGTGAGGAGAGTTCGTGGAGGGGCAGGTACTCGGCCCGGTCAGAGCCGTCGTCCCAGGTGGGCGGGGAGTGGAGGGCACATCGATGCTTCCCCGCCTGTTCGCGCTGTTCGTGCTCGCGCGCGGCCATCGGGTGCGGCGGGAGGAGATCGTCTACCACCTCTGGCCGGACGGGAACCCGAGTGACAACGCGATCAGCCGTCAGTTGACGGACCTGCGCAAGCGGCTGGGCGGGCGGGTGGCGCGCATGGGATCGGGCGGATGTTCGATGGATCTGTCGGGGTGTCGTGTCGACCTCCTCCACTTCCGCGATGAAATGCGACGGTCCAGGGAAATGTCGGCTTTCGCGCGCTTCGATGTTCTCCGTGGCGCTCTGGAGCCGTGGTGTCCCGAGGGGCCGCTGACCGGTCTTCCCGGTCCCGGATTCCGGTTGGCGCGGACCGAGTTGCTGGGTGAACGGAGTGCCGCGGTGGTCGCCTGCACGGCCGCCGCCTGGGAGGCCGGAGAGCATGAATGGCTACGCAAGGAAACCGAGGAGTTCTTGGACCGGTTCCCCGTCGACAGGAAGAGCGATGAACAGATATTCCGCTACCGATTGCAGGCGACCGCGGAGAAGTCGGTGCGGGCCGCCAAGCAGTTGATCAGGGACCGGAAGAGGGTCCGCGGCAACCCGGTCGACGCCGAACTCGCCCGGCTGGTCCGTGCCCTCACCCGGAACACCTACCAGGCCGGCCGCGTCCGGACCGGCACGCCCAGCCCTCCGGTTCCCCGCCAGCTCCCCTTCCCGGAACGCGAACTGCGGGGCCGCGGTGCGGACATCACGTCCCTGCGCCGGTACCTCGCCCAGCGGCGGGCCGAAGGAAAGGTGGCGGTGATCCTGCTGACCGGTCTGCCGGGAGTGGGCAAGAGCGCACTGGCGAACCACCTGTGCCGGTCGGTGGAAGCGGACTACCCCGACGGCACCCTCTCCGCGCACCTGTACGGATTCGCCGGCGAAGGCGCGGCACCCGCCGAACCGGCCCGGGTGATCGGGCGGTTCCTGTCCGACCTGGGGGTCGGGACCGAGACGACCGATCCCGACGCGCTGAGCAGCACGCTGCGCACCCGGCTGGCCGGCCGCTCCCTCGTCATGCTGCTGGACGACGCCGCCAACGCCGGCCAGGTACTGCCGCTGCTGCCCGGCGCCGGCACCTCGGCCGTGATCGTCACCAGCAGGAACCGGCTGCCCGACCTCGCCGCCCGCGAGGGCGTGTACCTCTGCGACGTCGAACCGCTGGACCGGGAGCCGGCGGCCGAGGTCCTGTACGCCGCGATGGCCCCGGACGTGCGCGACAAGTGCGCGGCCGCCGTCGACCGGCTCGTGGAGCTGTGCGGCCGGCTGCCCCTGGCCCTCTCCCTGATCGCCGGACGGCTCCGCAACCGTCCGCCGCGGGCGGTCGCCGACCTGGTCACCCGGCTGAGCCGGGACCACGAACGGCTCAGCGAACTCTACGAGCCGGGCGGGACCCTCTCGGTGCGGCTGGCCCTCGGCTGTTCGGTCCGCGCGCTGTCGCCCGAGGCCAGGCGGCTGCTGTGGCAGCTGGGCGTCCATCCAGGGCCCAGCGTCGACTGGGACGCCGTGATGGACCTCGCAGCCGTGCGGCCGGGAAACCACACGGACCGCTACCTCGCCGAACTGACCGAGGCGAACCTCGTCGAATACGCCGCGCACCGCTACCGCCTGCACGACCTGGTGCGTGACTACGCACGCCATGAGGTGCTGTCGGAGGACGGCGAACCCCTGGAGGAACTGAAGGAGATGACGGTGCGCCGGATACTCGACCACCACCTGCACAACGTGGCGGCGTGCGACCGGGTGATCGATCCGCAGCGGACCCTGCCCATAGCGGACCCCGGCACGGGCCGGGTGATCGACCCCGACACGGAAGAACAGGCCATGGCCTACCTCGACGCCGAGTACGAGACGGTCCTGCGCGGCATCGAACTCGCCGCGGACCACCACCTCGGGGACCACGTCTGGCGGACCTCGCTGGCGCTCGTGTCGTACCAGTGGCGGCGCGGCCGGCATGCCGAGGCGGAGCGCCTGCTGCGCCGGGCCGCCGAGGAGGCGCACGGATCGGCCTCGCCCACCGAGCAGGCCATGGTCTACCGGATGCTGGCCGGGAGCCAGATACGCTGCGGCTCCTTCGAACTGGGGCTGCGCAACGTCGAGGCCGCCGTCCGGCTCAGCGCGGAGCGGGACGACCCCGCCGGCCGGCTGAGCCTGGCCTTCTCCCTCCACATGCGCGCCGCCGGCCATGAACGCCGCGGCGACCTCCAGGCGGCGGAGAACGATCACCGACACGCCCTGGGACTCTTCGAAGCGGTGGGCAACGCCGCGGGTGCGGCCGCCGCGCTGAACGGGATCGGCACCGTGCGGGGTGCGCGCGGCGAGTACGACGAGGCGCTGCGCACCTGTGGCGAGGCCCTGCGGATCTTCGAGACGACCGACGACGACAACGGGCGGGCGAACGCCCTGACGACCCTCGCCGGCATCCATGTCGCGCGGTCCGAGCGGGACGAGGCGCTCCGCCTGTACGAGCGGGCCGTCGGGATCTACCGGGACCTCGGCTACTGGCCGAACGAGGCCAAGACCCTGTGCCGGCTGGCCGAGGTCCGCCTGGCCTCGGGGCACACCGACGCGGCGGTCCGGGCACTCGAACGCATCGCCGTCCTCCGCGAGTTCATGGGCGACGACGACGGCGTGCGCGAGGTCCTCGACAAGCTGGAGAGCCTGCGGTGAGCGCAGGTGCCGGCAGGCTCACAGACGTGGCTCGTGGGTGCGGTAGTACTCGGTCGGATCGGGGTCGAGGGGTTTCGCCGGGGGCCTCGCCCCGGGCGCGGGCAGAAACGGACGCAGGTGGTCGAACACCTCCCGTACGTCCCGCGGACGGTTCCCCGGGAGACGGTCCACCATGCTCAGGGCGAGGTCCCGCAGTTCGCGGGGGACACGCCGCAGGTCGTCGGGCGGCAGCACCGGGCAGTCGGGCGCGGGGCGTTCCGCCATGCCGGCGTACGGCAGCCGCAGCACCGTCATCTCCAGGATCATGCAACCGAGCGCGAAGACGTCCGTCAGGTGCGTCACCCCGTGGGGGCAGCCGTCGTACTCGTCCGGCGGCACATAGCCGGGCGTGCCCTCGCCCCGGTCCGTCTTCTCACCCTGGTACCGCGCGAAGCCCATGTCGATCAGCCAGACCCGGCCGCTCCAGTCCAGGATGACGTTCTCCGGCTTGACGTCGCGGTGCACCAGCTCCCGGTCGTGGACCTGGTGCAGCGTCTCGCAGAGCTGACCGATGACGGCCGCCACGGTGGGCACCCGCAACGGACGGGCCTTGAGCATGGCGTCGTAGAGAACGGTGCCCTCGATCAGCTCCAGGACGATGCACCTGCGCTCCCCGCCGGAGCGGCCGGGTCCGCTGCGGCCGAAGACGCGCGGAATCCCCTGGATGCCGGTGAGCTGCCGAGTGGTGTCGGCCTCCGCCTCGAATTCCTCCCCCATCCCCCGATAGCTGCTCTCACGCTCGAAGAGGCGCGCCCTCTGGAGCTTCACCGCCACCGGCCGGCCGGTCTCGGTGTCCCGCCCGCGATACAGCTCGCCCTGACCACCGCTGCCGATCTCCGCCAGTACCTCGTACCGCCCCAGAACGGTCTTTCCCCGGTACGTCAACCGACTTCCCTTCCCTTCGCGCCGCACAGCCGCGTGCGGTCGTCACCGAACCGAGAGGAGTGAGCATGCCGGAATCCTGGTCACCACCCGAGGGGGTGTACCGCGGCTCCGACGTCGTCACGGTGTCACTGGGCATGTTCAAGGACACCGCCTACCGCTGCCCCGCCGCGGACGCGATGAAGGCCCGCGGGTATCTGCCGCGGGCCCGGCAGGAACGCCCACGCGAGATCCTGGAGCACTTCGCCCTGGGACCCTTCATGAAACCACGGTCCGGCCCCCTCCACGACGGACTGCGGCAGTGGTCCGCCCACGCCCGTTCCGTCTACGGCGCCGCCTTCCCGCCGGACCCGTCGCGCCCGCTGACCGAGGTGGACCCGTGGACCTACCGGCACCGGCTGCCCGCCGCCGACCACCGCGGCGCCGGCGAGTACCGCATCACCGTCTGGGGCCGCTGCCTGCGGTCACCGGACGGCACCACCCGCGAACTCCGGCTCCCCGTGCACCGGATCGGCGCGGCGGAACCGCGCCCGGGCCAGGTGGCCGCGGCCGCCCTCGCCACCGCCGAGGGCCTGCCCGGCCCACTGCCCGAGCGGGTGCGCGTCGTCGAGTTCGCCGTGCTCGACGGCCGCACGCGCGTCCTGTTCGAGGGCACCCGGGAGAAAGCCGTCGAACAGTACCGGACCGGCGGCGGTCCCGAGGCGCTGTCCGCCGTGCTCGACGGACAGGAGTACCGGCCCGGGCCCTCCTGCGCGGGCTGCGCCTACCTGCCCGTGTGCCCGGTGCTGCGCAAGGCACCGGGACTGCTGGGCTCGGACACTCCCGGACGGCCGCGGCGGACCTGGTCGGTGACCAACGGCCGCAGCTACCGCGACTGTCCGGCGCGCGACCACATGCGCCGCCTCCACCTCCCGGCCGCCGACGCCGTCGAGCGCGGCGCCGCCGCCGAACGCGGCCGTGCCGTGCACGCCTATCTCGCCCAGCGCCACGGCCAGGGCTCCCTGCGGCCCTGCACGGTGGACGTCCCCGCCCACTGGGTCCCGGCGGGCTTCGACCTGCCGGCGGACGAACAGCGCCTGGGCAGAGTCCTGTTGCGTCATCACGCCGCGGTATGTCCCCTGCGCCGCGTACGGGACCGCAGCGACGTGCGGGCCGAGCCCCGGGTGGTCCGCCACGACGACACCGCCGAGGTGATCGTGATCGCGGAGCCCGATCTGCTGTACCGCGACGGGGACTCCTGGGTGTGGCGGGAGACCAAGACGTCCGCCCGCGGCGCGCGCCCCGCTCAGGACCTGCTGCGCGCCTACCCCCAACTGGCCCTGGCCGTCCTGCTCCTCTCCCGGGGCGACCTCGGCGGTTCCGCCTCACGGGCACGCGTGGAACTGGAGATCCTGCGGCCGGACGGCGCCGACCTGGAGATCATCGACCCCACCGCCCCCGCCCACCGCACCACCGCGGCCGGCCTGGTCCGTGACCTCACCGCCGGATGGCACCGGGACGACGACTACGCCGCCACCCCGGGCGAGGTCTGCACGCGCTGCGAGGTGGCGCGGTGGTGCTCCGCCCGCACCGACGCGACGGACGCCGCGTGACGGCCGGGCCCGAGACCGCGGCGCCGGACCGCCACCCGGACGACCTCGTCCTCGACCTGGCACGCGCCCTCACCGTCCTGGCGGAACAGGACGGGCTCCGCTCGTTCTCGCTGCCGTATCCGCAGCCGGCGCAACTGGCCCTGGACCGCATGGTGCTGCACTGCCTGCACCACGGGCGGACGGCGCCCAGAAGCCTGCCCGAGCTGCTCTCCTGGTGCACCGGCCCCGGCACCCGCCGGCCGGCCGGGAGCCGGCCGGCACCGGTGCACCCCGAACTGTGGCTGATCGACCCGGTGGGGCTGGTGCCCACCCGCCGGTGCCTGGAACTGGCCCCGCCGGGCCGGGCGGGACGTGTGGAGCAGGACGCCCTCGACGCCCTGGCCCTGCTGGAACGCAGATGTGCCTCCGCCGACCGCTACAGCCGGTGCCGGCGCTTCCTGACCCGGCATCCGGTGGTCGGTCCCCGGGACCGGTTCGGCTCCCGCCGCTGGGACGCGGTCGTCTGGAACAAGGTCAGGGACCTGTACGAACCGGTTCCCGAGGCGCTGCTCGTCCGCGGCACCCTCAGGCTGTGCGGCACCTGCGGGCTGCCGGCCCGTGCCCCGGGCGACGAGCGCGAGAGCACCGGATCGACGTGGTGCGAGGCGGAGGACTGCCCGCCCGGCGTCCCCTTCCGGCTGATCCGCAAGCCCGCCGGCCACCGCCTCCTCACCCGTGCGCTGCGCGCGTTCCTCTCGGTTCCCGCACGCACCGAACAGGAGGCGCTCGACGCACTCGGGCGGGCCGGCGCCGCGTACACCCTGCTCGCGGACGGCGGCCTCGGCACCTACCGGGTCACCGGTGCCGGGACGCGCTCCCGCCTCCTCCAGGTGCACGACCGCCACGACCCCGCCCTGCTGGCCGGGCGGGCCGGCGCCGCCTTCGCGCGGACCACGGACCCGGTGCTGATCGTGGTCCCCCGCCGTGCGGCGGACCGGGCCGGTTACCGGCCGGCCTTCCGGGCCGCGCTGGGCGAGGAGTGCCGCGACCGCGTGAGCCTCACCACCCCCGACGGACTGGAGCGCCTGCTGCGTCCGCCGGGCCGCCCGGACACCGACCCCGAGAAAGGACCCTGATGCGCAGCTTCGCCCGTGGCGTGTCCGATGTCATCGCGCGCCTCCTGGAGTTCGATCCGGCCGGGCGCAGAGCGGCGTACGAGCTGCTGTGCCAAGTGGAGACGGGGCTGCGGCTCCAGGAGCGGCTGATGCCCGACAGCCCCGCGGTGCACGCCTGGGTGCTCTTCAGCGGCTATCCGTTCGCCGAAGCATGGGGCGTCCCGCTGCCCCCGGACGCGGACGCCGCGCTGCGCGCCGGCCGCTACTCGATGTGGACGCTGCGCAGGCGCCGCGCCTGGCGGGAGGCCCTGGAGCGCTACCAGCAGTCCGCCGCGGCACTGCGCGGTTACGACGTCCCCGACCCGGACGGCCCGGCCCGGCGCCGCGAGGTCTCCGTCGCGGCCGACCGGTGGGCCGCCTACGACCGGCTGCTGCGCGTGGCACCGCCGCCGACGGGCGACCGCCCCAAGGTGGCGGGGCCCGGACCGCACGCCTTCCCGCTCGGCCATACGACGGAGGTGATCGATCTGCCGGCCGTCCCGGCCGGCCCGCCCGTCGCCCACGACCTCGACGCCCTGCCGCCCGGCAAGGGGGAGCCGCTGACCTTCGACATCGACGAGCTGACACGGACGGCGGCCCGCATGGACGCCGTACGCGACCGCGACTGGGCGGGCCGGCTCGGCAAACTGCTCCTCTCGGTCAGGACCGGGCACGGATTCGCCGAACACGCGAAGACGTTCAGGGTCGACCGCGTCCAGCACCTCCTCGGCATCGTCGGCGCGGGCAAGAGCACCCTGCGGGACGTCATCGCCGTACATCTGGCCACCAGGCCCCGCAAGGGACGGGTCACCGTGGTGGTCGGCGACGTCGCCGAAGTCCTCCGCCTGGTCGAGCTGTACAACGTCTACACCGACGGCGCCGCCGCGCCGGTCGTGGGCGTCAAGAACCGGGAACGGCACGCGCAGCGGCTGCACCGGCGGCTGGCCGGGCAGGGCGAGCACCGCCTGCTCGCCCACCAGGACCCGGCCTTCGACCACCTGGGCACCTCCTGCGCGCTGAACGCCCTGCGGCGCGGGCCGGCGGCGGCGAAGGCACTGGCCTTCGGCGAGGCGCCCTGCACCCGGCTGCGGCCCCAGGCGCGGCGCGGACGCGGCGCCCCCGAGGCCTCCGGCGGCCCACGCTGGCAGAAACAGGCGGTGACCTGCCCCTACTGGTCCGTGTGCCCACGGCATCACACCTCCCGCGCGCTGGTCGACGCGGACATCTGGGTGGCCACACCCGCCGCGCTCCTCGACGCGCGACCGCCCTACGCACAGCAGGGGGAACGCATCCGGTACCTGGAACTCGCCTGCCGCCGCAGCGATCTGGTGATCGTGGACGAGGCGGACCGGGTGCAGATGCAGTGGGACCAGTCCTTCGCCCCGGCCGTGCCGCTGGCCGGGGGCCAGGAGGACGGCTTCATCGACCGGCTCGGCGGCCACAAGATCCGGGAGCTGGCGGTCCGCGGCCGGGTACAGCTCTCCGACCGGGACGTGGAGACCTTCACCGCCGCGCTGAACACCGCCCAGGCGGCGACCGACCGGCTCTACGCCATGCTGGTCACCGACCACGGGCTGCGCACCTGGGTGCGCACCGGCTACTTCAGCGCATGGACGTTGCAACTGAGACTGCTGGAGGAGCGCTACAGCCTCCCTGACGACCGGGCACCGGAAACCGACCGGGACGCCGCCGCCGACAGCGCGGCCCGGGAGGCGCTGTGGAACAAGCTGGACGCCTTCCGGGACAACCCGTTCGGGGACCGGCACCGGTTCACCGACGAGGACTTCGGCGACCTCACCGGACTCCTCAACGAGATCCTGCACACCACCAGCCCCGAGAACACCCGGCAGCGCGTCGGGCGGGTGATGGACCGGGTGTTCCGGCTCCAGCCCTTCATGGAACGCAGACGGCGGCAGTACCGGCGGGACCACGCGGCCTGGCAGGAGAAGTGGCAGCGGTGGAAGAACGGACGGGGCGCGTCCCGCGGCCGTGCCGAACCCAAACCGCCGCAGACCCCGCAGCAGTGGCGGACGGAGTTCGCCCAGCGCTTCGAGTTCAGCCTGCTGCTGTGCGCCCTGGAGCCGAGACTCGCCCTCGTCAACGCCATGTGGCCACGTGTCGAGGCCGCGCTCAACCTGGGCTTCAACACGATGTACCGCCGCCCGGACGACTACGGACCGATGGTGCCGGAAGCACCGATGGGCAACGTCATCGGCTTCAAGTTCCACGTCCAGGGACCGGACGAGGGCGGGGTGCGCAGCGGCTCGCTGACCTTCTTCCGGTGCAGCGGCGTCGGCCGGGAGCTGCTGCGGAAACTGCCCGAACTCGCGGCGGCCGACGGCCGGCCCGGGGCGCACGTCCTGCTGATGTCGGGCAGCAGCTGGGCCGGCACGTCCAGCCGCTACCACATCCACGTGCCCGTCGGCGTGATCATCGAACCGCCCGCCGCGGAGACCGGGCGCATCGCCGAAGAGAGCCTGATGCGTTTCGAGTTCATCGACGACGACGACGGTCCCGTCCGGGTGTCCGGCACCGACCCGGACGAACGGCTGGACACCCTGCGGTACATCGCCACCGTGCTCGGCGCGAGCGAGGAGAGCGGGACCGAGGGCGGCGGCCCCCTGGAACGCGAGATGGTGGAACTGCCGGACGGCCGGGACCACATCCTCCTCGTGGTCGGCAGCTACGAGGAGGCACGGGTCGTCGCCGACACCCTGCACAACCTCAACTCCCGCTGGCGCGGCCGGGTGCTGCGGCTCGTCTCCGACGACGAGGACCTGCACGAGGACGGCCACGACGGCGACGGTCCGCATGCCAGGACGCTGCGTCGCGGAGACGTGGAACACCTCAGGGAGGCCCGGGCCGACCTCCTGGTGGCGCCGCTGCTCGCCGTCGAGCGCGGCCACAACATCCTGAACCACGACGACCAGGCCGCCATCGGCACGGTCTACTTCCTGGCCCGCCCCAACCCGCACCCCGAGGATTTCGGGCTCGCCGTCAACGCCGTCAACGACTGGATCGTCCGCGCCCAGGACAACGGCGACTTCGCCCGGTGGGTGCGCGGCGGCGCGACGGTGGCGGACGGCGCCGAGGCGGTCCGGCGCGAGGCGCGCTCGCACTGGTACCACGTGCTGCGGCGGAGCATGGCCTGGAGCCGGCTCGGCGACGACCGGGAACAGGTCACGTGGGATCTGCTCGTGCTGATGTGGCAGGTCGTCGGACGCCTCGTCCGCGGCGGTGTGCCGGCCCGCGTGGTCTTCGTGGACTCCGCCTTCACGCCGTGCCGGGCGGCCGTCCCGCCGGGGCCCGACACACCCGTGACCAGCCTCCTGCACAGCGTGCGCCACGTGCTGCGGCACTACCTCGAAGACGGACACGGCGCCCCGGAGGACCACCGGTTCATCGTGCGGGCGCTGTACCAGCCCCTGTGGCGGATGCTCGACCGCTGTCTGGAGGCCCAGGGCCGGACCGCCGGCCACGGTACGCCCGGACCCGGACTCCCCGCATCATCCTGACCCCCCGAAGGAGGAACGCGTGTACGGCACCATCCGCACGGCCGCCTACGAACCCGACCCCGCCCACGGACCCCTGCTGGAGTCCCTGCACGTCATGCGCCTGGGCACGGAACTGCACACGGCACTGACCCGGCTGCACGACCACGCCCGGCACCACGACGGCCGCCCGGCGCGGCTGCCGGTGCGCCAGCTCAACTCCCTGCTGCGGGCCCTGGCCCCCGGCGTCGTGGCCACCGCCCGCAACGCGGACGCCGCCGGCCGCCCCTGGCTGTACGGCAGCGAGCCGGTGCCCGCCGAGGTGGTGGGCCCGCTGGTCGCCACCTGGGCGGCCGGCCTGCTGCGCGCACGCGGCGACGACGACACCGAGGACGACGACGCCGACACCCTCGACCGGGAGGACAGGCTGCTGGACCAGGTGGACACGGTTGTCGCGGACCTGCCCTCCTGGGAGAGCGAAGAGGTCGATCTGACCGAGGCCACCGTCTCGCCCGGAGGTACCGCCGAGCCCGCCCAGCGGGTGTTCGGCCTGCTGCCGGAATGGGTGGCCCACCGGCTCGCCGCCCGCCCGTTCGACGCGCTCGGCCCGGACATCCGGTTCCGCGTGGCCAGCCGCGAGGGCGGCGCCGAACTCGTCTCGTGGCCGCCGCGGGCACACGAGCACAACAAACGCACCTGGTACTACTCCGCGCTCCTCACCATCGCCGTCCACACCGTGCCGTTCGCCGCACGGCCGCGCGTCCACGTCTCGACGAGCATCCGCCGCTGGGCCACCAGCCTCGCGATCGCGCCCCGCGACCTGCGCGGCAGCACCGTCCTGCTGGACGCACCGCTGCCCTGGCCCGACGGCCCCGGCCGCGCACGCCGGCTGGTGGAGAACACCCTCGCCTACGACCGCGCCCGGGGCCGGGTCGTCTGGCGGCGGCACAGCCCGGCCATCCTGCTGCCGGACCTGGACATCGTGCGGCGCTACCCCGGGGCGGCGGACCTCTTCTCCGCTCCCGGGACCTGGCTCGCCGGCCGCGACGGCATCGCCGCGGGCATCGTCTACAGCCCGGTCCTCGGCCCGCACAGCGTGGGACCGGGCCTGATGCCCAGGGAACGGTCGCTCCTGGACGCCTGGGTCGAGGAGGGACTGCGGCCGATGCTGCGCCGCGTACCCGATCTCGGCCGGGTCACCCGGCGGAACACGCCCTCGCTGCTGCCCCGTACCGCCCCGGCGGACCAGCCGGAGGCCCGGGAGGCGGCTCTCTGCCTCGGCCGCCGCTCGGCCCTGGCCAAGGTGCTCGACGGCGCTCCGCTGGACGTGGAACTCCTCTGGCAGACACCCGAGACACGCGACGCGCTGATCGCCGCCCTCCCCGCGCTGATCGGACTGCCCCCGGGACGGCGCGTCGACGACGGCGAGGGCGGCGGTGGCGACGGCGGGGGCGCGACGTGGCGTTGGCAGACGGACGGCATCGACATCCGGGTCCGCGCGCGGCCCGCCGGCCGCCTCGCCGATCCCCTGCGGCTCCCGGGAGACCGCGGGCGGTCCCGGGCGCTGCGGCTCGCCGACGCGGTGACCGGCCGGTGCGACCTCGTCTCCCGGGAGCTGACCGAGCCGGCCGACGGCCTGGGCGTCGCCCTCGTGGAGATCCGGGGCAAGGAGGGGTTCCGGAAGGTGCCCGACTCCGACCCCAAGCACGCCCTGCGCATCGCCTGCGCGCACCGGGGGAGGCTGAGCCAGTTCATCACCGTGCCCACGGAGGCGGAGGAGGCCCTCGCGCACCGGGCGCGGTGGGCGTGGCTCGACGTCCTCAGGCAACTCGGCGCCCTCTCCCCGCCCGCGCACCGGGTCGGCGCGGGCATCCCGGGCGACCTCCAGTACGCCGCGCTCTGGCTGGTCCGCCACACCCGGAAGGGTCCGACACGCCGCCCTGTGCGGCGCCTCGTCGCGGTGCGCGTGCGGCCTGGCGACGGAACCGTGCACGGCTGGGACGCCGAGCGCGCCGAGTGGGTGCCGTACCACCGGCTGCTGCGCCTGCTGGCCGCCGAGGAGACCCAGGCCCCGCCCGCCGCACCCGGAGGGACGGCCACCGGCGGCCGGATCCGGGAGACGGCGGCAGAGCGCCCGTGGCCGTACGAGGCGACGGCGGGGCGGCCATGGCCGTACGAGGCGGAGCGGCAGATCAGGACCCTGCTCTACCAGTTCCGCGACCGGCCGACCCTGCTGCTGGCCGACCTGGGCAACCTGCGCCAGTGCTGGCCCCGGCTGCGGAACGGGGCACTGGCGCGGGACATGCTCGGCTTCGGCGCCGACCGGGACCAGCGGCTGGCCGTCTACGGACCCGACCTGCGCCTGGTCCTCACCCGGGACGGCAACGGCCGCGAGGAGGTACCCGAGTGGTACGCCCACGACGGCACCGGCAAGGTGGGCTTCTCCCAGGGCGTCTGGGGCCCGGCCGAGCCGGACAACCGGGTCTTCGCGAGCACGACCGACGTCCCGCACACGGCGACCCTGCCCAAGGGGCTGATGAAGCTGGTGCCCGTCGCGCCGCACCGGACGGCTCCCCGGAAGACCGCCTGGAACCCGGTGTACCTGGAGCTGACCGTGCTCGGCTGTCTGTCGGAGAAGGCCCTCGCCGACGCCGGCCGCCCGGAGGAGTCGGCCGACTCGCCCGCGGAGTGGGCGACCCTCGCCCATCAGCTCCGCCTGCACGACGACTACCCGCCGCTGTCCCGGCCCCTTCCCCTGCATCTGGCACGGCTGGCGGGGGAGTACGTGCTGCCCCTCGCCGAGCCTGCGCCGCGGTCGGCCGCCCCTGCGTCGCAGCCGACCGCCTCTGCGTCGCAGCCTGCCGGGTCCGCCGGGTCCGCCGGGTCCGCCGGGTCCGCCGGGTCCGCCGGGTCCGCCGGGTCCGGTGGTGACGGGAGCGGCTGAGCCTGTGCGCGCCGGGTCCGGCGGGTCAGCCGCGGGCCGCCCGGCCCACCGACTCCACCAGGGGCAGCAGCCGGAACGGCACGCGCTCACGCAGCGCCACCTCGGTACGGGTGCGCACCACGCCCGGGAGGCTGATCAGCTTCTGGATCACGTCCTCCAGATGCGCGTTGTCCCGGCCCACCACCCGGGCCAGCAGATCCCCGCCACCGGTGATCGAGAACGCCTCCACGATCTCCGGTACGGCGGCCAGCGCGTCCCCCACGTCGTCCAGGTGCCCCTGGGTGACCTCGATGTGCACGAACGCCAGCACCGGATGGCCCAGCGCGGCGGGGGACAGGGACGGACCCGTGCCGGTG
The DNA here is from genome assembly GCF_044332325.1 of Streptomyces sp. NPDC017095. NCBI lineage: Bacteria > Bacillati > Actinomycetota > Actinomycetes > Kitasatosporales > Streptomycetaceae > Streptomyces > Streptomyces sp. NPDC017095. The sequence continues at coordinate 69,103 of NZ_JBIROU010000014.1, read as the reverse complement.
ATCACACCCTCCCGTTCCATCCGCTCCAGCCGGGCCTGGAGCGTGCCGCGGGCCACGCCGAGGATCCGGGCGTACTCGCGCACGCTGGTGCGCGGCTGCTCCAGGAGCAGCCGCAGGATTCGGGTGTCGAGTGTGTCCACGGCCATGACGGACGACTGTACCAATGGCTCAGCCGCCGACCACCCGCGCATGCCCCCGGACCTGGTCCGTTGGCATTCCGGTGAACGCTCGTTACGGTGCGCTGCTGGGCCAATGGCACGGCGATCCGGGCCGGACTTGAGCCAGTGACGCCGGTGATGCTCTCATGGACGTGTCGATGGCGCTGCGGATCCCCGCGGCGCCTTTTCCGTACCGGTGGTCTCCCAGGGGAGGGCGGCAAGTGCTGAAGAGGATGTTCGTGGCTCCGGACCCGGGACGGGCGCGGCTGCGCTTCGCCGCGCGGGCCGTCCTCGGCATCGGGCCGGCGGTCGTGGTCTGCTTCCTGGCCGGGCACTCCCTCGCCGGTGCGGTCACCGGCGGTCTCGCCGCGCTGCTCGCCCTGTTCACCGTCGCCGACCCGACCGTGCGCGGCCAGGCGGTCACCACCGCCCTGCTGCCCGCCGTGGGGCTCCCGGTGCTCGCCGTCGCGGCCGGGCTGCACGACCGGCCCGTCGCCCGCGACCTGGCGTTCCTGGCCGTCGTCGGCGCCGGCGTCTACGCCCGCCGGTGGGGCCCGCGCGGACACAGCCTCGGCGTGTTCGCCTTCATGACCTTCTTCGTGGCCCAGTTCCTGCACGCCACCCCGGCCCGGCTGCCCGAGCTGTACGCCGCCGTCCTGCTCTCCGTGGCCACCGCGGCCGCCGTACGGTTCGGGGTGTGGTGCTACGAGCGCCGGCTCCCCCCGGCCGCCGTACCCGCCCCGCCCGGCGGCACCGGGCTGGCCCGGGTGACCACCCGGCAGGCCGTCCAGGCGACCGCCGGCGCCGGTTTCGCGCTCCTCCTGGGCCAGCTGGTGTCCGGACAGCGCTGGTACTGGGCCGTCGGCGCCACCTGGTGGATCTTCGTCAACACCGCCTCGCGCGGCGAGACCCTGGTGCGCGGCTTCCGCCGGGTCCTCGGCACGGTGATCGGCATGGGGCTGGGCTTCCTCGTCGCCGTCCCGGTGCACGGCGCGCCCGTCCCGACGGCCGTCCTCGTCGCCGTCTGCGTCTTCGGCATCTTCTACACGGCCGCCGTCTCCTACACCTGGATGATGCTCTGGGTGACCCTGCTCGCCGAACTCCTCTACGGCCTGCTCGGCGTCCTCAGCCCCGGGCTGCTCGGGCTGCGGCTCGCCGAGACCGCCGTGGGCGCGCTCGGCGCCGCGCTCGCGGTCGCCCTGGTCCTGCCGGTCACCACGCACGCCACCACCGACGCCTGGATCCAGCGGGCGCTGCGCTGTGTGCACGCCTGCACCGCCGAGGCCGCGGCCCGCCTGGCCGGCTCCGCCACGGCCGACCCGGCGCCCCGCGTGGCCGAGCTGGAGCAGCTGCTCGGCCGGGTGCGGCTGTCGGTGGCGCCGCTGGTGCACCCGCTGAACCCGCTGGCGGCGCGCAAGGCGCGGGCCCGCCGGGTCCTGGCACTGCTGGACGACTGCGCCCGCGAGATCCGTGGTCTGGTGGCGGTCGCCGCCGACCCGGAGGCGTCCCACGACGCCCGGCTGGCCGCCGCCTGCTGGCGCGTCGAGGCGGCGGTCGAGGCCCTCACCGCGGGCCGCGCCGCCCCGACGCCCCACCCGGCAACAAACCCGTCCCCGACCTCCGTGCCCGCTCCCGCGCCGGCTTCCGCGTCCGGGCCCGCGGTGGCCGCGGCGCCTGGTCTCGCGCCGGCTTCTGGGTCCGGGTCCACGGTGGCCGCGGCACCTTCTGGGTCCGGGTCCGCCGTGGTGGCGGCGCCCGGTCTCGCGTCGGCCTCCGCATCCTGCCTCGCGGCGGTCCCGGTGCACGGCACCGCCTCGGCCTCTGGGTCCTGCCTCGCGGCGGTCCCGGCCCCCGCCCGCGCCTCGGCTTCCGCGCATGACCTCACCCCGGCCCCCGCGCACGACCTCACCCCGGCCCAGGCGCACAGCGCCCCCGTACCGATTCCCGCGCCCCGCCCCGCCCCCATCCCCATGCCGGACTCCGCGGACAACGTCGCCCTGTCCCGTCCGCACGGTCCCGCGCTGGTCCATCTGCATGGTCTGGAGCGTGCCCTCGCCGATCTCGCGGAGCCGCTGCGCAGGCCCGCCGGGGCCCGGCTGGTCCGTGCCTGAGCGGGGCCGGCGGCGAGAGGCACCGCGTGACGAACCGCCCGGCCGGCCCGCCCTCTTGGTCTAGACCGCTACGGACCGGCTGCTACCGTCGGCCCCGGAGCGGCACGACCGGCTCGACCGAGAGGGGACAGCGGTGGCACAGGACGGCAGGGCGGGCGGACGCCGGGCGTTCATCGGATCGTTCACGGCGGCGGGCGGCCCCGGCCTGGTGACCGCCCGGCTCGCGGCGGACGGCGGGGCCCTCACCCTCGGCGCCGCCCTCAAGGACGTACCCGACCCCTCCTACCTCGCCCTCGCACCGGACGGACGCACCCTCTACGCGGTCAGCGAGACGGCCGAGGGAGCCGTCGCCGCCTACCGCGTCACCGGCGACCGCCCCGAACCCGCCGGCGCACCGGTGCCGGTGGGCGGCAGCGGACCCACCCACCTCGGCGTGTACGCCGGGCATGTGCTGACCGCCAACTACGGCTCCGGCAGCGTCACCGCCGTACCCGTGCGCCCGGACGGCACGCTCGCCGCTGCGCCCTCCGGACGGCTCCAGCACACCGGCTCGGGACCGCACGACCGGCGCCAGCGCGGCCCGCACGCCCACCAGGTGCAGCCCGACCCGAGCGGCCGGTGGGCCGTCAGCGTCGACCTCGGCACGGACTCCGTCCGGGTCTGCACGCTCGTCGGCGGCAGCCCCGCCGTGCACCGCGAGTTCGCCCTGCGCCCGGGCTCAGGGCCGCGCCACCTGGCCTTCCACCCGGACGGCGAGCACGCCTACGTGGTCAACGAGCTGACTCCCACCGTGACCGTGTGCCGCTGGGACGCCCCGACCGGCTCGCTCAAGCCCCTCACCGAGGTCCCCGTGCTGCGCGACGCACCGGCCGGCGACGCCTACCCCTCGGGGATCGCCGTCTCGCCCGACGGCCGCTTCGTGTGGACGGCGACCCGCGGCGAGGACGTCCTGTCGGTCCTCGCCGTCGAGGCGGACGGACTGCGGCTGACCGGCACGGTGCCCTGCGGCGGGCACTGGCCACGCGCGCTGACCCACCACGACGGCTACCTCTACGCGGCCAACGAGCGCTCCGGCGACGTCTCCTGGTTCGCCGTCGACACGGCCACCGGCACACCCCGCTACGACGGCTCCGTACGCGTCCCCGCCGCCTCCTGCGTCGTCTTCGGCTGAACACACACCGGGCCCCCGGACGGGCCACACCGCCCGGGGCACGGCGAAGGGCCCGCTCCGGGCAGGAGTGGGCCCTTTCGCGGTACGGATGCGGATGCCGCGTGCCGGTGGCCGGCGCGGTACGGAGGCCGCGTGCCGGTGGCCGCAGGCGTCAGCGGACCGGTGCGCCCTGCGCCGGCTGCGGGGCGATGCCCAGCGCCGTCGTGTACTTGGCGAGCGCCAGCTTGCCGATCGCCGGGTAGGCGCCGAGCGCTTCGGCGGTGGCACAGCCCGCCTCCTCGGCCGCGGCGGCCAGCAGCCCCGGCTCGATCTCCGGACCGACCAGGTACGGCGCCAGGGCGAGCTGCTGCGAACCGGCGGACCGCAGCTGCTCGGCCACGGAGGAGATGGAACCCTCCTGGTCCAGCGCCGCAGCCATCACCGGCACGGCCAGGCGCGCGGCGAGCAGCATGCCGGTGATGCCGGCCGCCTGCACGGCCTCCTCGCCGCCCACGGTGGCCAGGACGATGCCGTCGGCGGCGGTGGCCACGGTGAACAGCCGGGCCCGGTCGGCGCGGGCCAGACCCGCCTCGGACAGCCGCACGTGCAGCGCCTCGGCGAGCAGCGGGTGCGGGCCCAGCACATCGGTCAGCTCGGCGGCGGCCCGGCTGTCCATCACGGACTGCCGGACGCGGCGCAGCAGCGCGCCGTCCGGACCGGCCAGCAGCGGAACGACGACGGCGTCCGGGCCGTCGGACTCCTTGGCTCCCTCGACCCCGGCGGCGGCCGCCCGCTCGCGCCGCGCGGTGCGCTCCCCGGCGGCGCGCGCCAGCACGGAGCGCAGCGTGGGGAACTCGGCGTCGTCCCCGTCCACATACCCGATCCGGGCGTCCAGGCCGGGCAGTTCGGAGCGGGCGATGCTCACGACCTCCTCGGCGAGGCTGCGCGTGGCGGGGCTGGGCGCACCGGGCACCGCGAGGACGAGCGCGGGCGCGCCCTCGGGAGCCACCAGCGGTTCCGGGCGGCGGTGCCGTCCGGGCTGGCGGGGTCGCGGCATTCGTACGGGCAGGCCGGACGCGGGTCCAGTGGGGGAGCTCATGGCGCCGCATGTTACTGGTTTCCTGCGCTCCGCCGTTCGGGGAGGGTGCAGGTGAGCGGTATCCGTCCGGTTTTGTCTGATGAGTTACGCGGGCGGGACACCCCCGTTCCGGCACATGCCGGGCACATGGTCCGCACCGGGGCAGAACCGCTCATGCCGGAAGCTCAGTCACCTCCGGTACGGGTCACGCAGAGCAGCGCCGGTTCGTCCGGCAGGAGGAGCCGGCCCGCCGCCAGATCCGTAGCGATCCGCACCGCGCCGTGCAGCGGGTCGCCCTCGGCCGGCACCTCCCGGGCGTGCGGCAGCCTGCGGGCCAGTTCCTCCCGCACGGGCGCGAGGAGCGGCTCGCCCATGCGGAACAGCCCGCCGGTGAGCGCCACTTCGGGTGCGCCGTCCGCCGGGCACACGGCGGCGGCGGAATCGGCCAGGTGCCGGGCCGCCGTGCGCAGGATGTCCGCGGCGACCGGGTCGTGCGCGGCGCACTCGGCCACCCGGGGCGCGAACGAGGCCAGTACGGCGGCCCGGTCGTCCCGCGGGTAGAGCAGGCCGGGCAGGCCGCGCACCGGGCCGAACCGCTCCTCGGCGCGGGCCAGCAACGGCGCGGAACCGCCGTCCCGGCCGTCGTGGGCGCGCAGCGCGGCCTCCAGTCCGGCCCGCCCGATCCAGGCACCGCCGCCGCAGTCGCCCAGCAGATGCCCCCAGCCGTCGGCCCGCCGCCAGCCCGTCAGGTCCGTGCCCACCGCGATCACTCCGGTGCCCGCGGCCAGCACGGCGCCGGGCCGCGCCCCGAGAGCGCCGGCGTACGCGGTGACGGCGTCCGCGGCGAGCGCCACACCGCGCACCCCCAGCTCCCGGGCGAGCGCGCCGGGCAGTTCGGCGCGCAGGGCGTCGCCCAGGCTGGCGAACCCGGCGGCCCCGACGACGGCCGTGCCCAGCGCGTCCAGTCCCGCCTCGGCGGCCAGGGCGCGCGCCACCGGGACGAGCTGCTCCAGCAGGTGGTCCGGGTCGAGGCCCCGCGCACCGGTGCGGACCGGTTCCCGGGTCTCCCGCCGGGCCGAGGGCTCCCGCCCCGGCACCCCGACGGCGATCCGGAGGCCGGAACCGCCGGAGTCCACGGCGAGATACCCGGGGACGGTCACGGCAGGCGCCAGTCCACCGGCTGCCCGCCCTGCTGGACCAGCAGGTCGTTGGCCCGGCTGAACGGGCGCGAACCGAAGAAGCCGCGGTCGGCCGACATGGGCGAGGGGTGTGCGGACTCCACCGCCGGCAGACTGCCCAGCAGCGGACGCACGTTGCGGGCGTCGCGGCCCCACAGGATCGACACCAGCGGCTTGCCGCGTGCCGCCAGCGCCTTGATCGCCTGCTCGGTGACCTCCTCCCAGCCCTTGCCGCGGTGCGCGCCCGGGCTGCGCGGCGCCGTGGTGAGCGCCCTGTTGAGCAGCAGGACGCCCTGCTGCGCCCACGGCGTGAGATCCCCGGTGGACGGCTGGGGCAGCCCCAGGTCGGCGTGCAGCTCCCGGAAGATGTTGATCAGGCTGGGCGGCAGCGGGCGTACCTCCGGAGCGACGGAGAACGACAGCCCCACCGCGTGCCCCGGGGTCGGATACGGGTCCTGGCCTACGATCAGGACCCGCACCTCGTCGAAGGGCTGCTGGAAGGCCCGCAGGACGTTCGGTCCGGCCGGGAGGTAGGTGCGTCCGGCGGCGATCTCCGCGCGCAGGAAGTCGCCCATCACGGCGATCCGTCCGGCGACGGGTTCGAGGGCCTTCGCCCAGCCCGGTTCGACGATTTCATGCAAGGGTCGTGGTGCCACGGGCGTCACCCTACTGCCGCACACCCGTCGGCGATCAACCGTTGGCCGGAGCCCGGCCGGCGTCCGCCTCGCCGCCGGTCCGCCCGTGCGCCTGTCCTCGCCGGCGGGCGGGGCGGGTGCCGTCATCCGATCACCGCGGCCCGTACACAGAGCACGTCCGGCAGGTGCGCGGCCAGCAGCCGCCAGCTCTCGCCCTCGTCGGCCGAGGCGAAGAGCTCGCCGTTGCGGTTGCCGAAGTACACCCCTGCCGGGTCCGCGTCGTCCGTGCACAGGGCGTCGCGCAGCACCGTGCCGTAGTGGTCCTCCGCCGGCAGTCCCTCGCTGAGCGGCTCCCACGACCCGCCCGCGTCGGTGGTGCGGAAGACCCGGCAACGGCGTCCGGCGGGCACCCGGTCGGCGTCCGCGTTGATCGGGAAGACGTACGCCGTGCCGCCCCGGCGCGGGTGCGCGGCCACCGCGAAGCCGAACGTGGACGGCAGGTTCCCGCCGATGTCGGTCCACCGCGCACCCGCGTCGTCGCTGCGGTACACCCCCCAGTGGTTCTGCAGGTACAGCCGGTCCGGGTCGCGCGCGTCCCGGGCGACCTTGTGCACGCACTGGCCGAACTCCGGGTACGGGTCCGGCAGGAACACCGCGGACACCCCGGAGTTGGACGGCGACCAGCTCGCGCCGCCGTCCGTCGTGCGGTACACCCCCGCCGCCGAGACGGCCACCGTCACGGACCGCGGGTCGCGTGCGTCGGTGAGCACCGTGTGCAGGCCCTCACCGCCCAGGCCCGGCACCCACCGGGAGCGGGTCGGGTGTTCCCACAGCGGCCGGACCAGCGTGAAACTCTCGCCGCGGTCCTCCGAGCGGTACAGCGCGGCCGGTTCCGTGCCCGCGTACACCACGCCGGGCTCGGCGGCGGCCGGGTGGAGCTGCCAGACGCGCTCCAGACAAGCGCCGGTGTCCTTGGGGAACTTCACGGCGGGCCGCGCCGGTTCGGTCCAGTTGCGGCCGAGGTCGTCGGAGTGGAAGACCGACGGGCCCCAGTGCGTGCTGTCACCGCCGGCCAGCAGTCGGGGCCGGGGCTCGCGGGTGTCGAGCGCGACCGAGTACACGGCCTGTGCGTTGAAATACGGACTTTCGTCGAACTCCCAGGGGCCGCCGCCCCGTCGCCGTCCGATGAAGAGGCCTTTGCGGGTGCCCACCGCGAGCAGTACCTCGGCCATGCCGGTCACCTCCGGGACGCCTTTGTCCGGGTTGTCATCAGATAGCGGCCAGTGTGCACCCCAGCACTGACAATCACCCCCACAACGGTCGTCCGCGCAGGTCACGGCCTGTGTCGCCGCCGGGTGGCCAAGATCGGCCGGTTCCGTCGCCGAGCACCTGCGCGAGAGGGGTGTCCCGTGCGACCGTCGGGTAACGGCTCGTCGTGAGCAACGGAGCGATCCCTTCCGTAGAGAAGGGCGGTCCGGCCGGTCGGTGCGCTCGTGAGGAGGATGCCCTTGAAGGCGTTCCGTGGTCCGAAGGCGTGGCTGTGGCGCTGGCGGCGCAACCCGCTCAAGCGCCGGGCCGACGTGGTGGAGGCCTGGGTGGTGCTCGGTGCCTGTCTGCTGACCGTCCTGGGCGGGGTGCTGGCGGGCCTCGCGGCGGCCGGTTCGGTGCAGCACGCACTGGCCCGGGAGCGGGATGGCCGGCGGCCCGCGGCGGCCCGGGTCGTCGAGAAGGTCCCGGACACGGCCCCCGCCCGCAACAGCCGCTCCTCCGGCGGCGGACGGGTCTGGGTCCGGGTCCGCTGGACGGCGGCCGACGGCTCCGCGCACACCGGCCGGGTCCGGATGCAGCCCGGCGCCGAGGCCGGTACGCCGGTCACCGTGTGGACCGACCGGCGGGACCGGCTCGTGAACAGGCCCACCTCCGTCGCCGAGGCCGCGTTCCGGGCGACCCTGATCGGCATCCTGGTCGGCGTCAGCGCCGCCGCCGTCCCCTGCGTCGGCGGCCTGGCCCTGCGGGGCCGTCTGGAACGCCGCCGCCTCCAGGAGTGGGACACGGAATGGGCCCGCCTAGGTCCCCAGTGGGGCCGCACGGTCTGACCCCACGCCCGGGACCACCCCGCCACCCCGGACGCGGCAGCCACCGGAACCCGCCCGAGCGTGACAGCCACCGCCACCCCACGGCCCCGGGCACGGCAGCCACCGGCCCCAGCGATCCGGCGCGGCGCCCACCGGGGCTCCCCGGCCGGGGTACGGCAGCTCACCGGGGCCCACCTGTCGGGCGTGGCGCCCACCGGCACCCCGCCGGCCCGAATACAGCAGCCACCGGAACTCACCGGCCCAGGCGCGGCAGGCCACCGGCACCCACCGCCCCGGGCGCGGCAGTCACCGGGACTCCCCGGCCGGGCGCGGCGCCCAGCGGCCCGATACGGCAGCCACCGGAACGCATCGCCCCAGGCGCGGCAGCCCACCCGGCTCACCGGCCGCACGCGGCGGTCACCGGTCCACCGTCGCAGCCACGTCTCTCACCCGTTGCCTCTAAAACCCCCGAAGTCCCCCCAGCACCCCCCGGCACCCGCGCAGCAGTTCCTCGTCGTCGGGGATGGCGTGGGTGGTGTCCGGGGACCGGTGGGCGGTGTGGCGGCGGGGGCTGCTCAGTTCCGTGGTGAGCAAGTCGTGCAGCGGCGCGGCGGCGGGGCCCATCGCGGTCAGGCAGTCGGCGATGGACAGGCGGGTGCCCGGCGCCGCCGGCCAGGCGGCACGGAACACGGGCACGACCGGCTCCGGGTCCCCGCCGATGTGCCACAGCGCGCACGCGACCGGTACGCGCTCCGGCAGCGGCCCCGACCGTACGAGCCGGTGCAGAAGGGGCAGCGCGGGGCGCGCGGCCGGGCCCAGCCGGCCGAGCTGGCGTGCGGCGCCGAGGCGTATCCGCGCGTCGCCGTGGGACAACTCGCGCAGCAGCACGGGGAGGACGGCGCCGGTGTCGCCGTCCGCCGACCACAGCGCGCCCGCCGCGGTGGCCGCGTGCCGGGTGGTGAGCAGGGCGCGCAGCGCCGGTGCCGCCTGGGCCGCGGCGCCCAGTTCCGTCAGTGTCCCGATCAGCCGGGGGACGAGCGCGTCCCGCGCGCCCGGTCCGCCGGGTGCCCCGGAGAGCAGCCGCAGCAGTTCGGGCACGGCGTGCCGGTCCCCGATGGCTCCCAGCGCCGTCAGCAGCGGCGCGGCGAGCCGGGCGGCGGCGGGCGAGGCCAGGGGGATGCGGGCGAGCCGGTGGCGCAGCGCGGGGGCGAGCGGGGCCGCGGCCCGGCCGAGGTGCGCCGCCTCGCGGCCCAGCTCCTCGGGTGCCGCCGGACCCGCCAGCAACTGGGCGAGGGCCGGGACAGCGCGCGGATCGCCGCTTCTGACCAGCGCCTTCAGCGGACCGCCCAGCGTGGGCGGGCAGCGCTCCCAGCGGTGGGTCCACAGGTCGGGCCGGGCGGTCACCAGCGCGTGCAGGGCGTCCGCCGCGGGCGCGGCCAGGGTGTACAGCTCCGCCAGCACGGAGACCGTCGAGTCCCGTAACCGGTCCTCCTCGGTGTCCAGTTGGTCCCCGAGCAGCCGCACCGGAGCGTCGTACGCGCCGCGCCAGCCGCGGAACAGCCCCGCCGACATCCACACGCCGTTGCACCGGTCCACCGGGTCCGGACTGGTCAGCTGGCCGGTGAGCAGGGCGATCCGGTCGTCGACCCGGTCACCGAGCGCGCCGTGCAGGGTGCGCAGCAGGGCGGCGCCCTGTTCGTCGGAGGGGCGCAGCCGCCGTATCCGGCCCACCAGCGTGTCCGGGCCGGGGTGTTCCCCGGCCTGCCGGCGCTGCGCGGAGCGCTGCCGCAGCAGCCGGACCGCGGTCGGCACCAGGTCGGCGGGGAGCCGGCCGGGTGCGACCAGCGCGAGCCGGCCGAGCGCCGCGAGCCGCAGTCCCGGCGGGTAGGGCGGTGCGCTCCGTTCGGCCAGCAGGTCCACCGCGCCGGCGGCGTGCGCGGTGTGCCGGCGGGCGAACAGGCCGAGCGCTTCGACGAGGGCCGGCAGCACCCGGTCGTCGTGCTCGGCCCGCAGCCGCCGCCGCAGCAGTTCCAGGATCCGCGCGGGCTCGTCCAGGAAGCGCACCAGGGCCCCGGCCGCCGCCCGCCGCACGGCGGGGTCCGGGTCCCCGACGAGCACGGCGAAGGTCTCGGCGCCCGCGCACACCGCCGCCCGCGCGCGGGGGTCCCGCGCCGTCTCCTCCTCGCCGTCCCCGCCGATGCTGACCAGCAGTTCCACGATGCCGCCGCGGTCCGGCACCTCCTCGCGCGCCGCCAGCGCGAACAGGAACGGGACACAGGCCGGCGTCGCGTCGAACACCCTGCCCTCGTGGTGCACCGCGCCGTACATCCCGTCGAGCGCGGTCGCCCGCTCGGCGGTGTCCGCGGACGCCAGGGCCCGCAGCCGGCCGGGCAGGTCCTCCGCGCTGCCGTGCGCGTGCCGCAGCGAGGCCCAGTCGACCTCGTCGATCCCCGTGAACACGTTGTCCTCCCCAGACGAGTGCCACCTGAGCGCGAGTGTGCACCACGGCACCGACAACGGTACGCGTCCGGCCGCTGACTGTGTGCGATCCGTCGGTGGTCACCGGCCACGGCAGGGCGGTGGCGGACTCCCGCGCCAGGAGTCAGTCGCCGCCGGGCAGGGCGCGCGCCAGGATGGCGTCGAGTCCGGTGCCGGCGGGCAGGGTGCCGAACGCGTGCCCCCAGTCGCCGCCCAGCCGGGAGGCGCAGAAGGCGTCCGCGACCGGGTGCGGGGCGTACCGGACGAGCAGGGACGCCTGGAGGGCGAGCGCCATCCGCTCGACCAGCCGGCGGGCGCCCGCCTGGTCGGTTCCGGCCACCTGGTCCTTGAGCGCGGCCACGGCCGCGTCCAGGCGGGCGTCGGCCCCGCGCGCGAGGGCGAGTTCGGCGAACAGCGCCTGGGCGCCGTCCTGTTCCCGGCCGAGGGCGCGCAGCACGTCGAGCGCGTTGACGTTCCCGGAGCCCTCCCAGATCGACAGCAGCGGGGCCTCGCGGTAGTGCCGGGGCATCCCGGAGTCCTCGACGTAGCCGTTGCCGCCCAGGCACTCCAGGGCCTCGGCGGTGAACGCCGGGCCGCGCTTGGTGACCCAGTACTTGCCGACGGCGGTGGCGACGCGCCGGAAGGCCCGCTCCCCGGCGTCCCCGCGCACCGCGCGGTCGGCCGCGCCGGCCAGCCGCAGCGTGAGCGCGGTCGCGGCCTCCGACTCCAGCGCGAGATCGGCCAGGACGTTGCGCATCAGCGGCTGTCCGAGCAGCCGGGCACCGAAGGCGCTGCGGTGCCGGGCGTGGTGGCCGGCCTCGACCAGCGTCTTGCGCATGAGGGTCGCCGAGGCCATCACACAGTCCAGCCGGGTGCAGTTGACCATCTCGATGATGGTCTTCACGCCCCGCCCCTCCGGGCCCACCAGCCAGGCCACCGTCCGGTCGAACTCCGGTTCCGAGGAGGCGTTGGAGCGGTTGCCCAGCTTGTCCTTCAGCCGCTGGATGCGGAAGGTGTTGCGGCTGCCGTCCGGCAGGACCCGCGGCACCAGGAAGCACGACAGCCCGCCCGGTGCCTGCGCGAGCACCAGGAAGAGATCGCACATGGGCGCCGACGTGAACCACTTGTGCCCGCGCAGCGTGTACACGCCCGGTTCGCCGGTGGGCGTCGCCGTGGTGGTGTTCGAGCGCACGTCGGAGCCGCCCTGCTTCTCCGTCATGCCCATCCCGGCGAGCAGTCCGGGCTTCTCGGCGGGGACGCGCAGCTCCGGGTCGTACTCCCGGCTGGTGAGCAGCGGCTCGTACACCTTGGCGAGTTCCGGCTGGGCGCGCAGGGTGGGCACGGCGGCGTACGTCATCGAGGTGGGGCAGCCGTGTCCCGCCTCCGTGTGCCCCCACACCAGGCCGCCCGCGGTCCGGGCCACGTGCGCGCCCGGCCGGTCGTCGGCCCACGGGGCGCCGGCCAGGCCCTCGGCGACCGCCGTCCGCAACAGGTGGTGCCAGCTGGGGTGGAACTCGACTTCGTCGACGCGGTGGCCGTAGCGGTCGTGGGTGCGCAGCACCGGCTCGTGCCGGTTCGCCAGCCCGGCCCACTCCTGCGCCTGCACGCTGCCGGCGCGCGCCCCCAGCCGCCGGACGTCCGCCTCCGCCCAGTCCGCGCCCTCCCGGCGCAGCCCCTCCAGCAGGGCCGGGTCGTCGGAGGCGTCGTACGGCGCGAGCGGCGGGGGCTGGTTGGTGACGTCGTGCGTGACGGACTGCGGCTGCGGCTGCGCGGGAAGCGAGACCATACCCAGCATGTTGCACTCTTTCCGCGGTCGTAGCAATGTTGCAACAACGGGTGGCACGTACAGTACGGACCCATGCGCATGAACGTTTCGGCGGAACCGGACCCGGCGGGGACGCGGCCGCTGTCCGCCCGGTCGGTGGTGCTGAGCCTGCTGCTCGGCACGCACCCGCCGCGACTGCCGGTGAAGGACCTGGTCCGGCTGGTGGAGCCGTTCGGGGTCGGCGGCTCCACGCTGCGGGCCGCGCTGAGCCGGATGGTGGCCGCCGGGGACCTGCGCCGCGCGGACGGCTTCTATCGGCTCAGCGACCGGCTGCTGGACCGCCAGCGCCGCCAGGACGACGCCGTACACCCCCGCACACGCGTGTGGGACGGTGACTGGGAGATGGTGGTGATCACGGCGACCGGCCGCGGCCCCGCCGAACGCGCCGGCCTGCGCGCCCGGCTGGCCGCGCTGCGCCTGGCCGAACTGCGCGAGGGCGTGTGGCTGCGCCCGGCCAACCTCGACCGCCCGCTGCCCGCCGAGGTGCACCGGGTGGCGCTGACGTACACGGCCCGTCCCGGCGAACCGCCGCGCGAGCTGGCCGCCCGGCTCTGGCCGCTGGCCGGCTGGGCGGCCACCGCGCGCGCCCTGCTCGCCCGCGCGAGCCGCGCCGACCACCCGGCCGACCGGCTCGGCGCCTACGCCGCGGCCGTCCGCCATCTGCTCGCCGACCCGGTCCTGCCGCCCGCGCTGCTGCCCGCCGACTGGCCGGGAGGGGAACTGCGCGCCGCGTACGCCGGATACCGGCGGGAACTGGCCGCTTTCCTCGGAGCGCGGGACGCCGTGAGCTGACCGGCAGGAGCGTCCCGCACGGCCCGCCGAACACGCTTGCGGGCAACGGCGGTTGCCGGACACGTGCTTGTCAGGCAGGTCGGGCCATGCCAGAGTGGCGTCTTCGTGAGGCTGACCGATGGACACCCTCCGCCGCGGCGCCGACCCCGCCGCGCGGACCCGGTTCCGCGGTCTGGAATGTGATGGCAGCGGAGATCCCGAGCCGGGGGGAACACAGGGTGTTCACGTTCGACATCGTCCCGGGCGGCACTGTGCGCGATGTGCTGCGCGACGGCCGCCGCGACATCATCGACCTGGTGGACCGGACCTACCGCCTCCACGAGGCCGGCCGGACCGTCAATCCCGACAGCTACTTCCTGCGTTTCCCGGAGAAGCCGGACTCCCGCATCATCGCGCTGCCCGCCTTCCTCGGCCCCGAGTCCGGCGTCGCCGGCATCAAGTGGATCGCCAGCTTCCCCGAGAACACCCGGTCCGGCGCGCCCCGCGCCTCCGCCGTGCTCGTCCTCAACGACTACGAGACCGGCTATCCCGTGGCCTGTCTGGAAGCCGCCGCGATCAGCTCCGCCCGCACCGCCGCCTCCGCGGCGCTCGCCGCCCGCACGCTGCGGCCCGCGGGGTACCAGGGCAGCACGATCGCGGTCGTGGGCGCCGGAGTCATCGCCCGCAACATCTGCGACTACCTGCACGCCGCGGACTGTGTCCCCGGCTCCTGGCTCGTCCACGACCTGCACGAACCCTCCGGCCAGGCCCTGGTCGAGCACCTGCGCGCCACCGGACGGGCGCCCGCCGCCTTCACCACGGACCTCGGCGAAGCCCTGGCCGCAGACACCGTCGTGTTCGCGACCACGGCACTGAAGCCGTACGTCACCACGCCGTTCAAACCCGGCCAGCTCGTGCTGCACATCTCGCTGCGCGACCTGGCGCCCGAGGTGGTGCTGGCGGCCCAGAACATCCTGGACGACGTCGACCACTGCCTGAAGGCCGACACCTCGCCGCACCTCGCCGAACAGGCCACCGGCTCCCGGGATTTCGTCACCGGCACGCTGGCCGGCGTACTGAACGGCGAGGTGACGCCCGACGCGGAACGCCCGGTGGTCTTCTCGCCGTTCGGCCTCGGCGTCCTGGACCTCGCGGTCGGCGCCTTCGTCCTGGAGCGGGCGCGGCGCGACGGCACCGCCATCGACATCCCCGACTTCTTCGGGGAGACGCGCCGCTGGTGACCCCGGCCGCGCGCGCGGACGGCGAACGCGTCGCCGGGCCGGGCCGCCGGATGCGGCCCGGCCCGGCGGGACTCACTTGTAGGTGATGTCCGAGCCGGAGTACTTGCAGTAGGTGCCGTCCGGGTCCGAGCCGTTCGTGGTCGGCTCCTTGCCGGTGTTGTTGCCGATGTACTTCTGGCAGGGAATGATCTTCTTGCCGGTGTCCCCGACGATGGTGATGTTGCGCAGGGTCGCGCTGTCGCCGTAGTTCGTGTTGATGCCGACCAGCTTGCTGCCCTTGTAGGTCGCCTCGATGCCGCTGAGGTTGATCGTGCGCTTGTACTGCGTCTTGCAGTTGCCGCAGGAGCGGGCGAAGGTGCCGAAGTTCTTCACCGCGAAGCCCGACACGTTGAGCGTGCCGGCCCCGTTGAACTGGAACACCTTGTCGCTGGCCTCCTTCGCCCCGCCGCCGCTGACGGTGTAGACGTTGGACGACGAGGAGCCGAGGAAGGTGGCCGCGTCCTCGCCGACGTCCTCCCACCAGACGTTCTGGAGCGTGCAGCTGCCGAGGCAGTGGATGCCGTCGGCGGCCGGGGAGCCGATGATGACGTTCTTGAGGACCGTGCCGGGAGCCAGCTCCAGCAGCGGGCCCTGGTCCTCGTCCTGGCTGTCGCTGCCGAGGTCGCCGCTGCCGTAGAGCTGCTTCATCCCGTAATCCTTGGTGCCGGAGACCGAGATGGTGGCGGAGACCGCCTGGCTGCCGTTGGCGGAGGGCCAGGTGGCCGCGCCCGCCGGCGCACCGGAGGTCATGAGCATGCCAAGTGTGAGTCCGAGGGTGGCCAGGCCGCCCAGCAGACCGCGCGAGGTCGCTGATGAGGTCATGTCCCGAATGCCTTCTTCCGAGTGGGGTCAGATCTTCCCGGCGCCCGCGCCGGACGTCACCGAGGCGACGACACCGGAGGCGGGCTCTGCCGTGTAGCCGTACGGCGGTGTGGTGAAGCCGCCGGTCTGCGAGATCTCGGTGGCGGCTCCGCCGAGGTCGTTGCCCCGCAGTACGGCGTATCCGTCGACGTCGCTGTCCCGGCTGGTGGTGACGGCGACCTGCGTGTCGCGGAAGACGTTGTTCTCGACGAGCATCTGCGCGCCCATGCGCGAGTGCACGCCGGTCTCCGCGCCGACCACGTAGTTGTCGTAGAAGTGCCCGGTGCCGAACCGCAGGCTCGGGGTGCGGGAGTTGACGTGGTCGAACCAGTTGTGGTGGTACGTCACGTGCAGGTGCCCGGTGTCCTCGGCCGCGTTGTTGTCGCTGTGGCCGACCAGCGAGCCCTTGTAGTGGTCCTTGAACACGTTCCAGGAGACGGTGACCTGGTCGGAGCCGTGGGTGACGTCCACCAGGCCGTCGTAGTAGTCCTTGCCGTGATCGCGGTCGGAGGACAGGGAGTTGTGGTCGATCCACACCTTGGTGGACGCCTGCACGGTGATGGCGTCGGTCTTGACGGCCTTGGTGATGACCAGGTTGCGCAGGACGACGTTGCCGACCTGCTTCAGGCGCAGTCCGCCGCCGGTGAAGCCGGACGACGAACCGACGCCCAGGACCGTGGTGTTGGAGCCGATGTCGACCTGCCCGCTCAGCGGGATCAGGCCGCTCACCTTCACCACCTTCGCCGTGCCGCCGGTCACGGCGGCCTTGAAGGCGGCCGGCGTGGAGACGGTCACCGCCGGGGCGCTGCCGCCGCCGGTGGTCCCGGCGCCGAAGCCGACCGGCGAGGAGTCGGCGGCACCGGCCGGGTGGGGCAGCGCGAGGACGGCGGCGGCCGCCAGCGCGACGGCCGTGGCCGCCGCGCTCGAAGCTGTTCTGATGTGCATGGGGGTGCGTCCCTTCTCTGTGGGGAGGGGTTGTGTACGTGAATGACGTACAACATCTGGAACGCAATCGTGCGATGTGGTGGCCGACCTCGCCCTGTCGCGCGCCGGTCGGTCACGTTGATGAACGGACCGTAGAGTGCAAGCGCTTTCTAGTCAACCTGTCGCGCAGTCTCGCCCGGTTCCCGGGAAGTCTGGTGGGAGCGCTTCCATGGCTTGCGTGTCCATGCCACGATGCCGGGTGTTCCGTCCGCAAGCACGCCCCCGCACGAGCCGTGACCAGAAGGGACCAGGTGACGTGCCCCCCACCTCGCACCGCTCACGAACCCGTCTCCGCACCGCACTCGCCGGACTGCTGGGCGCCCTGCTGCCGCTCCTCGCGGCCCTGGCCCTCGCCGCGCCCCCGGCCGAGGCCGGCACCCGCGCCGTGCCCACGGCCACCCTGACGGAGGTCACCGGCTTCGGCGCCAACCCGAGCAACCTCCAGATGTACGTCTACGTCCCCGAGCACCTCGCCCCGCACCCGGCGGTCGTCGTGGCCGTGCACTGGTGCGGCGGTTCCGCCTCCGCCATGTACTCCGGCACCGAATGGCCCGCACTGGCCGACCAGCACGGCTTCGTCGTCGTGTACCCGTCCGTGACCCGCGCCAGCAAGTGCTTCGACGTCTCCTCGCCGCAGGCGCTGCGTCACGACGGCGGCAGCGACCCGGCCGGCATCCGCTCCATGGTCGACTGGACCGTCCGCACCTACGCGGCCGACACCGGCCGCGTCTTCGTCACCGGCATCTCGTCCGGCGCGATGATGACCAACGTCCTGCTCGGCGACTACCCCGACGTGTTCGCGGCCGGCGCCGCCTTCTCCGGTGTGCCCTTCGGCTGCTTCGCCACCACCGACGGCTCCGAGTGGAACAGCACCTGCTCGGGCGGCACCCTCACCCACACCCCGCAGCAGTGGGGCGACTTGGTGCGCGGCGCCTATCCGGGCTACGCCGGGCCGCGCCCGCGCGTGCAGCTGTGGCACGGCACCGAGGACGACACCCTGCGCTACCCCAACTTCGGGGAGGAGATCAAGCAGTGGACGAACGTGCTCGGCGTGAGCCAGACCCCCGCCGCCACCGACACCCCCGCCGCCGGCTGGACCCGCACCCGCTACGGCGCCACCGGTGACCAGGCCCCCGTCGAGGCGATCAGCCTCCAGGGCGTCGGCCACAACCTCTACAGCTGGGGCATGGCCTCCCGCGCGCTCGCCTTCTTCGGGCTCGACGGCGGCACCACCACTCCCCAGCCCCCCGCCGCCGGCTGCGCGGTGACCGCCTCCGTCAGCGCCTGGAGCACCGGGCTGACCGCCTCCGTCACCCTCACCAACACCGGCACCACCCCGGTGAACGGCTGGCAGCTCGCCTTCTCCCTGCCCGCCGGCCAGACCCTCACCAACGGCTGGAACGCCGTCTACAGCGGCCGCACCGGCGCCGTGACGGCGGCCGACGCCGCGTACAACGCCACCCTCGCGCCCGGCGCCAGCGTGACCATCGGCTACCAGGCCACGCACACCGGGAACAGCGCGGCACCGGCCGCGTACAGCCTCAACGGCAGTGCCTGCACGACCGGCTGACCAACCGGGGTGCGCGCTACGCGGCCTTGGGGCGGGCGCGCACCCCCGCCGCTCCGGGGCACTCCCGCTCCGGGGCACTCCCGTACCCCGCCGCTCCGGGGCACGGGGACGCTCCCGCACCCCGCCGCCCCGGGATACGGCACGCTCCCGCACCGAGCCCGCGGTCGTCACCATGCCGCCCTGTGCCCGCCGTCTCCGTGCACGTCGCTGCCCCGGCGGCTCGTCCTCCCACGCCTCCGTCGGCCCTCCTCTCCCGCCAGTTCACCGCATCCCGGAAAGGCCCCCGTGAAACCGCCCAGCAGAACGCCCTTCGTCACCGTGCTCGGCACCTGTGTGCTCGTCCTCGCCCTCGTCGTCACGGCCTCCGCGCTCACCGCGCTGGCCGGCACACCGGGCCCGGCCGGCGCCGGTGCCGCCATCGCCGGGCCCGGCCGGCACTGGGTGACCACCTGGACCGCCGCGCCGCAGCAGGCCGAGCCGGCCAATCTGCCGCCCGCGCCGTACACCGGGGCGAAGTCGGTGCTCGTGGACACCACCCTGCGGCAGACCGTCCGGGTCACCACCGGCGGCTCCCGCATCCGGCTGCGCTTCTCCAACGCCTACGGCGACACCCCGCTGCCGCTCACCGCCGTCACCGTCGCCCTGCCCGAGGGCGGCAGGGCCGGGGCGGGCGCGGTCGAGCCGGGCAGCCTGCGCCGGGTCGCCTTCGCGGGCCGGGACTCCGCGACCGTCCCGGTCGGCGCCCAACTGGTCTCCGACCCGCTGGACTTCACGCTGCGCGCCGGTTCCGAGCTGACCGTGACGGCGTACACCGCGCGCGGTCAGGAGTCGCTCGCGCTCACCTCCCACCCCGGCTCGCGCACCACGTCGTACCTCACGCACGGCGACCACACCCGCGACCAGGACCTCCCGGGCGCGACCGCCGTCGACCACTGGTACCTGCTCAGCGATGTCGAGGTGCGGGCCGCCGGCCGCAGCCGGGCGGTGGCCGTCGTCGGCGACTCCCTCACCGACGGGCGCGGCTCCACCCCCAACGGCAACGACCGCTGGCCCGACCAGTTCTACGACCGCCTCCGCAGCCACCCGGCCACCTCGGACACCGCCGTCCTCAACCAGGCGCTCGGCGGCAACCGCGTCCTCGCCGACGGGCTCGGCCCCAGCGTGCTCGCCCGCCTCGACCGGGACGTGCTCGCCCACGGCGCGGTGGACTGGCTGATCCTCTTCGAGGGCGTCAACGACATCGGCACCGCCGACGCCGGACCCGGGGCGCAGCGCGCGGTCGCCGACGACCTGATCGCCGGTTACCAGCAGGTCGTCGCCCGCGCCCACGCCCGGGGCATCCGGGTCTACGGTGCCACGATCACGCCGTTCGGCGGCAACGCGCAGTACGACGACCCGGCCGGGGAACGGGAGGCCACCCGGCAGCGCGTCAACACCTGGATCCGCACGCCGGGCCACTTCGACGCGGTGATCGACTTCGACCGGGCCGTCCGCGACCCCGCGGCTCCGGGCCGGCTCCGCGCCGACCTGCACACCGGGGACTGGCTGCACCTCACCCCGGAGGGCTACCGCGTCCTCGCCGCCGCCGTGCCCGAAGGGCTGTTCCGGCCCGGGCGGTGAGGCGGCCCCGGCGGCGCGGGGACGGGTGGCGCCGCCGGGAGCGGGAACACATCCGGGCATCTGGGGGCATTTGTGGAGAAAAACGGGGATGGCCTGCGCGGTCACGGGCACTCGGGGAGCAGGTACGGGGATCTACCCGAGGAGAGTCATGGCTGAGCAGAAGTCGTCGTCGGCCCTCACGGCGCCCCTGCGCGGCGCCGCCTCGGTACTGCGCAGGGTGCCCGGCGCCGGAACGGTGGGCAGGGCCGCCGAGGGGACACTCGACAAGATCGGCGCCGTGTCGCCGCGCGGCCGGCGCATCGCGGTGTACGCGGGGGCCGGAGTCCTCGGCGCGGCGGGCGTGGTGGAGTGGCCCGTGGCGGTCACGGGCGCGGCGGTGGCCTGGCTGACCCAGCCGAGGCCGGCCCGGCCGGCGTCGGCCGGCCCCACGGCCGGACAGGGACCCGGACTCGTGTCCGTGCCCGAGTCCGGGCCCGAACGCGCGCACGACCTCGGCACCGCGGCCCTCAGGTCCGGCGCCGACAGCGGGCACGGCGGGGATGCGGCCGAGGACACGTCCGCCGGGACCGGGGTGTCCGCGGGTGCCGATGAGGCTCCGGGGCCGGTCCGGGCCATCGATCCGGGCCGCTCCGCCAAGCGGTCCAAAGGCTCCGGCCACCACAAGAAGGGCTCCGGTCACCGCGCCGAGGGGTCCGTCCAGCCCGGCGAGGCGTCCGGTCCGGCCGAGTCCGCCCCCGGGGTGAGGACGTCCTCCAGTCCTCTCGGCCCGACCGCGCGGCCCGACCGCACCACCCTCTGAGGAGGCCACGGTGCTCGGTCTGACGGCGCCGCCGGCCGCCCGCCTGCTGCCCGCCGCGCCCCGCCTGCTCGCCCGGGCGGCGGCACCCGCGGCCGGGCTGGCCGCCGGTGCCGCCGCCGGAACGGCGCGCGCCGGCGTGCGCGGCGCGGACACCGCGGTCCGGGTCGCCCGGGTGGCCCGGCACGCGCTGCCCGGCGCCGGTGTCCACTGGCGTTCGGGCGCCCGCGCCCACCTCGCCCTGCGCCCCGCGGAACCGGACGGGACGCGGCACGCGGACGGCATCGCGCACCTCGCGCGCCGGGTGGCCGAAGCGCTCCAGGAGCACCCCGACGTACTCGTCGCCTACTGGGACCAGGGACTGGCCCGTCTGGTGGTGACCGCCACCGGGCAGGAGGCCGCCGACCGGGTCCTGGACCACGCGGCCGGCCTCGCCGAACGGCACGGCCTGGTCCTGGCCGGACCCGCCGTGGAGGAGACCACGCACCCGGCGGACCCGGCCGGGGTGCGCGCCGCCGCGGCCACGCTCGCCGCCGACGCCGTCGGGACCGCCCTGGCCCTGACCGCGTACGCGCTGCGGCTGCCGCCCTCGCCCCGGATGGTGACCGCGGCCGTCACCCTGCTGCGCGAGAACCCGCGCTTCCGCGCCCTGCTGAGCGCGCGGATCGGGGACTCCCGCACCGACCTCTTGCTGGCCTGCGCGAACGCGGCCGTGCACGGCGCCGGGCAGACCCCCGCCTCACTCGTGCTCGACGGCGCCCTGCGCGCCTGCCAGATGGCCGAGACGGTGGCCCGCTCGGCCGCCTTCGACGCGCTGCACGACAAGCTGTGCGGCCCGGACCGGGTCAGCCTCGCCGCGGCCGGGCCACCGCGGCCGCCGCTGCGGGTCTCCCCGGCGCAGGAGTACGCGGCCCACGCCTCCACGGGCAGCGTGCTGGGCGCGGCGGCCACGCTGCTGGTGAAGCACAACGCCGCCGAGGCGGCGGAGGCCGTGCTCTCCGGCTCCCCGAAGGCCGCCCGCTACGGCCCGGCCGCCTTCCACGCCCTGCTCGGCACCGCGCTGGCCCGCGCCGGTGTCCTGGTCCGCGACCCGGAGCGGCTGCGCGAGCTGGAGATGGCCGGCACCGTCGTCCTGCACCCGAGCGCCCTGCGCGCCGGCGACGGCGAACCCGACCCGTGGGCCGAGCCGGTGCTCGACGCCGCCCGCCGGGCCGGCCTGCGCGTCGTCCTGGTGGACGACCCGGCGCTGGAGGACTTCACCGGCCTCGCCGACCAGGTCGTCGACGCCCGCCGGCCGCTGGACGACGTCGTGTACGAGGCACGCGGCCAGGAGGGTGCCGTGCTGGTGGCCGCGCGGGTGTGCTCGGCCGGCGAGCACGACGTCCTGGCCGCCCTGCGCGCCGCCGATGTCGCGGTCGCGCTGACCGACCGGGACGGCGCGGTCGTCTGGGGCGCGGACCTCCTCGCGCCGCACGGCCTGCCCGACGTGTGGCGGGTGCTGACCGCGATCCCGGCCGCCCGCACGGTCGGCCACCGGGCGCAGACGCTGGCCCGCTCCGGGGCCGCGCTGTCCGGGCTGCTCGTCGCCGTCGGCGAGTCCGGCGGCGGGCGCGGTCGCCGGTCGCTGCTGCCGGGGCTCCGGCACGCACCCGTCGACGCGGGTGCCGCGGCGGCGCTGCTGTCCGGCGGGCGCGCCGCGCTCGGCGTGGCGGCGGCCCGCGCCCCGCACCCGCGCCCCCGGGTGCACTGGCACGAGCTGGGCCCGGAGGAGACCCGGGACCGGCTGGCCCGCGAACCGGCCGCCGAGCCCGGCCCGTTCGACACGGTGACCGCTCCGCTGCGCAAGGCGGCCGAAGGCGTCACCCGGCATCCGGCCGCCGCGCCCGCCCGCTGGTCCTACCGGCTCGGCCGGGCCGTACGCGGTGAACTCCAGGACCCGCTCACCCCGGTGCTGGCCGTCGGTTCGGCGGCCTCGGCGATCCTCGGCTCCGTCGTGGACGCGCTGCTCGTCGTCGGCGCCCTGGACCTGAACGCCCTCGTCGGCGGCTTCCAGCGGCTGCGGGCCGAGCGGGCGCTGTCCGGGCTGGTCGCGGAGCAGAAGCAGAAGGCGCGGCTGGTGCCGGCCGGGGCCGAGGCCCCGGCCGGCGACGCCCGCACGGTCGAGGCGGGCCGGCTCCGCCCCGGCCATGTCATCCAGCTCAAGGCGGACGACGTGGTGCCCGCCGACGCCCGGCTGCTGTGGCAGCAGGGCCTGGAGGTGGACGAGTCGGCGCTCACCGGCGAGTCGCTGCCGGTGGAGAAGCAGACCGCCCCCACCCCGCACGCCGTCGTGGCCGACCGGCGCTGCATGGTCTTCGAGGGGACGACCGTGGTGGCGGGGGAGGCCCGGGCCGTCGTGGTCGACACCGGCGACCGCACGGAGGCCGCCCGCGCCGTGCACCTCGCCGCGCGCACGCCACCGGCCGGCGGCGTGCAGGCCAGGCTCCAGGAACTCACCCGCAAGGCCCTGCCGCTGACCCTGGCGGGCGGCGCCGCGGTGACGGGCCTGGCCCTGCTGCGCGGCACCCCGATCCGCGACGCGGTCAGCGGCGGCGTGGCGGTGGCCGTCGCGGCCGTACCCGAAGGGCTGCCGCTGGTGGCGACGGTGGCCCAGCTCGCCGCCGCCCGGCGGCTGAGCCGGGGCGGCGTGCTGGTGCGCACCCCGCGCACGCTGGAGGCACTGGGCCGCATGGACACCGTCTGCTTCGACAAGACCGGCACCCTCACCGAGAACCGGCTGCGCCTGGTGCGTACCACCGACGCCGGGGGCGCGGTGCACGCGGTGGACGAACCCGGCTCGGCGCGGACGGTCCGGGCCGCCGCCCGGGCCTGCCCGCGGCTGGGCGGCGGCTCCGGGCAGCCGGTGCACGCCACCGACGAAGCGGTGCTGGACGCCGCGGCACCCGATCCGGACTGGACGCAACTGGCCGGGCTGCCGTTCGAGGCCGCGCGCGGCTACGCCGCCGCCGTCGGCCGCGACGGGGACGGCCCGCCCGTCCTGGTGGTCAAAGGCGCCCCGGAGACCGTGCTGCCCGCCTGCACCGGGCTGTCCGGGGACGCCTCCGACGCCGCGCACGCGCTGGCCGGCGGCGGCCTGCGGGTGCTGGCGGTGGCCGAACGGCGGCTCGGCGCGGACGAGCAGGCGTCCCAGGCCCTGGAACATGCCCTGGAGGACCTGGAGTTCACGGGTCTGCTGGCGCTGTCCGACGTCCCGCGCGAGACCTCCACGGCGCTGGTCGGCGGGCTGTACAAGGCGGGCGTACGACCGGTGATGCTCACCGGCGACCATCCGCAGACCGCGCGGTCCATCGCCGCCGACCTGGGCTGGCCCGGGGACACCGTGGTGGTCACCGGCGACGAACTGGCCGCGGCCGACCGCGCGACCCGGGCCGGGATGCTGCGCGACGCCGGCGTGGTCGCCCGGGTGGCACCCGAGCAGAAACTCCAGGTCGTGGAGGCGCTCAGGGACGCGGGCCGGGTGGTCGGCATGGTCGGCGACGGCGCCAACGACGCCGCCGCGATCCGCGCCGCCGACATCGGTGTGGGCATCAGCGCCCGGGGCTCGGCCGCCGCGCGCAACGCCGCGGACATCGTGCTGACCGACGACGACCTGACGGTGCTGATCGACGCGGTCGGCGAGGGCCGCGCGCTGTGGCACAGCGTGGCCGACGCGATCGCCATCCTGATCGGCGGCAACGCGGGCGAGGTCGGGTTCGGCATCCTCGGGACGCTGCTGTCCGGGCGGGCGCCGCTGTCCACCCGGCAGATGCTCATGGTGAACCTGTTCACCGACCTGTTCCCGTCGATGGCGGTGGCCGTGACGGAGAAGGAGGACGGGCAGGAGACGGTACGGGCCCGGGGCGGGTCGCCGGAGGACGCCTCCGCGGTCCTGGGCGCCCCGCTGCTGCGGCAGATCCGGCACCGGGCCCTGACCACCTGCCTGGGCGCGGTCACGGCCTGGCTGATCGGCCGCTTCACCCCGGGCACCGCCCGCCGCTCCAGCACCATGGCGCTGTGCGGGCTGGTCGGCACCCAGCTCGTGCAGACCCTGCTCGACCGGCGGGACAGCCGGCTGGTGCGGGTCACCTCGCTGGGCTCCGCGCTGGCCCTCGTCGCCGTGGTCCAGACGCCGGTGCTCAGCCATGCGTTCGGCTGCACCCCGCTGGGCCCGTTCGCCTGGGCCGGTGTCGTGGCCGCGATCGCCCTGGCATTGGCGGGCCAGCGCACCCTGCCCCGCCTGGAACAGACCGTCGGCCGCCTGCTGCCTGTGTGAGGAGGCGGACCCGGCCACCGGCCGGCCCGGTCCGGCCCGGTCCGCCCTTTCCGGTCCGCCCCCTCCCGTCCCGGATCAGACCGACCGGTGGTACTGGTCCGGCACCCGGATCTCCGCGCCCAGTTCGCGGGCGGCCTGCCGGGCCCAGGACGGGTTGCGCAGCAGCTCCCGGCCGAGCAGCACCACGTCCGCCTCGCCGTTCTCCAGCACCTTCCCGGCCTGCCCGGCCTCGGTGATCAGACCGACGGCACCGACCGGCAGCGGCGTCTCGGCCTTGACCCGGGCGGCGAACGGCACCTGGTAGCCCGGCCCGGTCGGGATGCTGACGCCGGCGGCGTTCCCGCCGGTGGAGACGTCGAGCAGGTCGACGCCGTGGGCGTGCAGGTCACGGGCGAGCCGGACCGTGTCGTCCGGCGTCCAGCCGCCCTCCGGGAGCCAGTCGGTGGCGGAGACGCGGAAGAACACCGGCTTGTCCGCGGGCCACACCTCGCGTATGGCGTCCACGACCTCCAGGGGGAACCGCACGCGGTTCTCGTACGAGCCGCCGTAGGCGTCCGTGCGGTGGTTGGAGTGCGGGGAGAGGAACTCGTTGATCAGGTAGCCGTGGGCGCCGTGGATCTCGACGGCCTCGAAGCCCGCGGCGAGCGCCCGGCGCGCGGCGGCGGCGAACTGGCCGACGATCTCCTGTATCTGATCGACCGTCAACTCGGTCGGGACGGGGTGCCGTTCGTCGAACGGCAGCGCGCTCGGCGCGAGCGGCTGCCAGCCGTGCGCCTCCGGTCCGACCGGTGCGCCGCCCTTCCACGGCTGGTCGGTGGAGGCCTTGCGGCCGCCGTGGGCGAGCTGGATCGCCGGTACGGTGCCCTGCGCGGCGAGGAAGCGGGTGATCCGGCGGAACGCCTCGACCTGGGTGTCGTTCCACAGCCCGAGGTCGTACGGGGAGATCCGGCCCTCGGGTGCGACGGCGGTGGCCTCCACCACGATCAGGCCGGTGCCGCCGGTGGCCCGCGCCGCGTAGTGCGCGAAGTGCCAGTCGTGCGGGGCCCCGGTGAGCGGACCCGTCGGTTCGGCCGAGTACTGGCACATCGGCGCCATCCACACCCGGTTCGGGATCGTCACTTCGCGCAGGGTGAGAGGCTCGAAGAGGGCGCTCACGACGGACTCCATTCGTCAGGGACCACTGATGCTCTCGTACGGTACCTCTCGTACTACGATAGATGTCAAACTACGAAACTACTCGTACGATGCGGGTAGTGCAGGATTCCCGCGACGAAGGAGCGGTCGCCGTGACCGACACAGCCACCACCGGCCGCTCGCTGCCGCACCCGGAGCGGGAGGAGATCCGCCTGGAGTCGGTGCTGCACGCCCTCTCCGATCCGATGCGGATGCGGATCGTGCGCGAACTCGCCGCCCGGGACGTGGAGTTGTCCTGTTCGTACTTCGACCTGCCGGTGACCAAGTCCACCACCACGCACCACTTCCGGGTGCTGCGGGAGAGCGGGGTCATCCGGCAGGTCTACCGGGGCACGGCCAAGATGAACGGCCTGCGCCGGGACGATCTAGACAGTCTCTTCCCGGGGCTGTTCGACAGTCTCCTCGCCGCGGCCGACCGGCAGGCCGGCCGGCTCGGCGACGCCGCCCGGGTGCCCGCCGCCGGCTGAACCGCCCTTGCGCGGAAGGTGGTGGAAGAGCAGGTTCAGGACGATCGCGGACAGACAGCCCGCGCTGATCCCGCTGTTCATCACCGTCTGGAACCAGTCCGGGAACCGCGCGTACACCCCGGGCACCCCGACCGGCAGCAGGCCGACCGCCACCGAGACGGCCACCACGGTCAGACCCCCGTCACCGCGGAGGTCGGCCCGGGCCAGCGTCCGCAGCCCGCTCGCCGCGACCGTCCCGAACATCACCAGACCGGCGCCGCCGAGCACCGGCGCCGGGATCGCCGCGACCACCGCGCCCAGCTTGGGCAGCAGCCCGAGCAGCACCAGGATGCCGCCGGCCGCCGCGACCACCCAGCGGCTGCGCACCCGGGTCATGCCGACCAGGCCCACGTTCTGCGCGTACGCCGTGTACGGGAAGGTGTTGAACACGCCGCCCAGCACGGTCGACAGACCGTCCGCGCGCAACCCGTCCGCCAGCGGCCCGGCCGCGGCCTTCCGCCCGGTCAGCTCACCCACGGCGATCAGGTCACCGACCGTCTCGGTCATCGTCACCAGGGCCACGACCAGCATGGACACGATCGCGGACGTCCGGAACTGGGGCGCCCCGAAGTGGAACGGCGTGCTGACGCCCACCCAGTCGGCGGCGCCGACCCCGCCGAAGTCGGTGAACCCGAACGGCACGGCGACCGCCAGGCCCGCCGCGATGCCGAGGAGCACGGCGATCCGGGAGAGGAAGGCGGGTGCGAACCGCTGCACACCCAGCACCACCGCGAGCACGAAGCCCGCCAGCGCCAGGTTGCGCGGCTCCCCGAAGTCCTTCGCTCCGGCGCCGCCCGCCGCCCAGTTGCCCGCGACCGGCAGCAGGGAGACTCCGATGATCAGGATCACCGTGCCGGTCACCAGCGGCGGGAAGAAGCGCAGCAGACGGCCGAAGACCGGCGCGAGCAGCATGATCGCCAGCCCGGCGACGATCACCGAGCCGTAGATCGCGGGCAGCCCGCCCTGCGTCGTCCCGATGAGCACCATCGGTGACACGGCGGCGAACGTGCACCCCTGCATGACCGGCAGCCGCACCCCGAAGTGCCGGAACCCGACGCACTGGACCAGCGTGGCGATCCCGCACACCAGCAGATCGGCGGTGATCAGATAGGCCAGGTCGGCGGGCGACAGCTTCATCGCGCCGCCCACGATCAGCGGCACCGCGACGGCGCCCGCGTACATCGCGAGGACGTGCTGGAGCCCGAAGGCGGCGAGTTGCCGTACCGGGGGTATCTCGTCGACGGGGTGCACGTCTGCGGTGGTGGCCATGGGGACTCCGGCGGAGGCGGGTGGAGACGGACATGCGGACAGGACGAGACCGTAAGGGCCTTGAACAGTTTGTTGATTTCCGCCCTGTTGCCGGTGTGTGTCCTGCCCGGCGCGGCACCCGGCCGCCGTCGCGCGAGCCGCGGCCGGTCGCGCCGGGGCCGCCCGCCGCACCCTGCCGCCGGTCGCTCCGCGCAGGCGCTACGGCGCGGCTACGGCACCCTCGCCGCCCTGAGCAGCGTGTCCCAGTCGGCCAGCTTGACCACGCTCCGGCCCAGCCGCGCCCCCAGTTCGGCCTCGGCCCGTTCGATGGCCAGCCAGCCGCCCCAGGGCACGGGCTCGATGCCCGCCGCCCGCAGCGCCGCCACCGGATCCGCCCGTGCGGAGACGCGACCGAGTGCCGGGGCGTCCGCGAGCAGCGAGGTCACCGTCTCCTTGGCACAGGGCCGGTTGGTGCCGATGACCCCGGTCGGGCCGCGCTTGATCCACCCGGCGACGTACTCGCCCGGCGAGGGCACGCCGTCCCGCAGGACACGGCCCTCCCGGTGCGGGACCGTGCCGCTCGCGGCGTCGAACGGCAGCCCGTCCAGCGGCACTCCGCGATAGCCCACCGAGCGCAGCACCAACTGCGCGGGCACGTCCTCGTACCGGCCGGTGCCGGTCACACCGCCCCGGCCGTCCGGCGCGGTCCGCTCGAAACGGACGGCGCACACCCGGCCGTCCGCGCCGAGCAGTTCCACCGGGCGCAGGAAGAACCGCAGCCGGATCCGCCGGGCGGCCGCCGCGGCGGGCCGCGCCGCCCAGTCCCGCAGCACCTCCGCGTTGCGGCGCGGGCCGGCCGGCAGCGCGCCGGTGTCCGCCGGGTCGAGCGCCACCTCGGCCTGCTCCACGGTGACTTCGGTGCCGGGCAGGCCACCCAGCTCGCGCAGTTCCTTGGTGGTGAAGCGGGCCTGTGCGGGGCCGCGCCGGCCCGCCATGTGCACCTCGGTGAGCCCGCTCGCCGCCAGCGTGTCCAGCGCGGCCTGCGGGATGTCCGTCGGACGCAGTTCCGCCGCGCCGCGGAGCAGCATCCGGGCGACGTCCACCGCGACGTTGCCCATCCCGATCACGACCGCCGACCGCACCCCGCGCAGGAAGCCCGCGTCGGCCGCGTCCGGGTGCGCGCTGTACCAGGAGACGAACTCGGTGGCCGACCAGCTTCCCGGCAGATCCTCGCCGGGGATGCCGAGCCGCCGGTCGGTGGCGGCACCCACGCAGTACACCACCGCGTCGTACAGCTCCCGCAGCCGCTTGGCCGGCAGACCGCCGGGGCCGCCCACCCGGACACCGCCGAGGAACCGCACCCGCTCGTGCTCCAGCACCGTGCGGAGGCTGCCCTGCAAGGACTTGATCTTCTCGTGGTCGGGTGCGACGCCGTAGCGGACCAGCCCGTAGGGGCACGGCAGCCGGTCCAGGACGTCCACGAGAATGCCCGGATCACGCTGGACCAGGCTCTGGGCGGTGTAGCACCCGCTCGGTCCGGAGCCTACGACGGCGACACGCAGCACAGCGGAACTCCTTGCCCGAAGGAGGGGCGTGCGGACACTTCCAGCATGGCACCGAGGCGCACCGGCGGGCAGGGCCGGAGGAGTGATCCGGCCGCGCGTCCGCTCACCGGGGCGGGTGATCGTACGGCTGGGGCTGGGGCTGGGGCTGGGGCTGGGGCTGGGGCTGGGGCTGGGGCCGCGCCCGCTCACCTGACAGCGGCGACCCGCCGCGCTCAGGGCCGGTCCGGCGATGTCAGAGCCGGTCCGGCCGCCGTCCGTCGGGGGCCGGACCGCCGCCGTCAGGGACGTTCCGGCCGTTCCTCGGTGGCGAAGAAGCGGGACAGGTCGGACAGGTCCTCGCCCCCCGCTTCCGGGCCGGCGGCCCCGGCCCCCGGCGGCACGCCCATCTCCCAGTCCAGCCCGTACCGCTGGAACAGCTCCGCCCGCAGCGCCGGAACGGGCATCGGCACCCCCGGCACCAGCGCCGCGTACACCGCGCCCATCAGCAGGGCCCGCAGCACCGGATAGTCGGCCGAGACGTTCTGCGCGCCGTACCGGGCGACCGTGTCGCTGAGCAGCTCGGCGAGCCGGCGCTGCTCCGGGCACTGCACGAAGCCCTCGGCCTGGAGCAGGCCCGCCATGTGCTGCCGCATCAGCACGGGCCGGTCCCGGGCCAGGCCCAGGATCGCGTCGATGGCCCGGGCCAGCCGCTCCCGGCCGTCCTCCGTGTGCGGCTCCCGCTCCAGCGCCTCCTCCAGCGTGCGGTGCATCAGCCGGTGGACGGCGGACTGCACCAACTGGCGCTTGCCGGGGAAGTAGTACGACACCAGTCCGCGTGCCGAGCCGGCCCGGTCCGCGATGTCGGCCAGCGTCGTGGCCTCGAATCCGCGCTCGCCGACCAGTTCGACGGCGGCCTGCAACAGCCGTTCCCGGGAACGCCGCCGCAATTCTTCATTGACCGAGGCGCTGCGCGGGGACATCCTGTAACTCCTGCGTTGACTGGCTGCCAGCCAACTATACTCAACGCATCGGGCACCCGTGTGTTCGGGATCGCCCGGGGCAGCCGTCCGTCTGGGGCGACGCGGGGGATCGTCTCAGACGGACGGCGCCGGACTTCCGGCCGCCTCGGCGCGTCCGCTCCGGCCCGCCGGCCGCGGGCTCAGCCCACCAGGTCCAGCACCGGCAGCAGCGCGTCCGGGCGCCGGTCCACGGGCAGGTGGTCCACGAAGCGGACCCGGCAGCCGAGCGCGGCGGCGCCGCCGTCCGCCACCTTGTTGTCGCCGACCATCAGCACCCGGCGCGGATCCGCGCCGAGCGCCTCGCAGGCGACCGAGAACAGCCGCGGATCCGGTTTCTGCACGCCGTGTTCGTACGACAGCGTGTACCTGTCCACGTACGCGTCGAGCCCGTGCGCGCGGAACACCGGCCGCAGGTCCCAGCCGATGTTGCTGACCACGCCGACGCCGATCCCGCGCTCGCGCAGCGTGCGCAGCACCTCGGCAGCGTCGGGGTACGGGGTCCATGCGGCCGGCGACATGTGCCGCTCGTACAGGGCGTCGTGCAGCCCGGGATCCGGCAGCGGCACCCGGCGGGACAGGCCCGTGTACGCGGCCCGGTGCAGCCGCGCGCTCTCGTCCCGGACCGCCCACAGGCCGGCGAGGTCCGCCGGCACCCGCACCGGCGCCGCGCCTCCCGGCAGCGCGCCGGCCGCCTCCAGGGCCCGGGCGACGCGGGCGAGTTCGGGTTCGGCGAGTGCGTGTCCGGTCTCGCCCAGCACCGCGCGCAGCCAGGTTTCGACAGGCTCGACGCGAAACAGCGTCCCGGAGAAGTCGAACAGTACGGCGGTCATGCGCGGGACTCTACCGACGGCCCGGCGGTCGCGTCCGGCGGTCGCGCGGCCGTTCGTACACCAGCACGGCCAGCGCCACCAGCAGCGCTCCGAACAGCCACCCGCCGAGCACGTCCGAGGCCCAGTGGACGCCCAGCCACACCCGGGTCACGCCCACGCCGGCCACCGAGACGAGCGCCGCCCCCACCGCCGTACGCCACAGGGGGCGGCCCGGGGCGTGGCGGCGCAGCAGCCACAGCAGCAGGCCGCAGACCACGGTGGCGGTCAGCGCGTGTCCGGACGGGAAGGCCGCGTAGTGAGCGGAGTCGACGGGATCCGGCCAGACCGGGCGGGGCCGGCCGGCGGCGGCCTTCAGCGACTGCTGCACGAGCGCCGCCAGCGCACAGGTCGCCGCCAGCCACAGCGCCGTCCACCAGGCCGCGCGGCGCCAGACCAGCCACCCGGCCGCCGCCGCGCACACCAGGCGCATGGTCAGCGGGTCCCACACCCAGTCCGTCAGCACCCGGAACAGATGGGTCACCTCGCGGTCGCGGACCGCCCAGCGGTGGGTGGTGCGGGCGATGGCGCCGTCCAGGGAGAACAGCGGATGCCAGCGCGCCGCGACGAGGACGAGCAGCAGAACCGAACAGCCACCGAGGACCACGGCGACGCGGCCGGCCGCACGGGCCGCGGCGGGTGAGCCGGGGGGCGGCAAGGGGCCGGGGGCTGGTGGAGGGCCAGAGGGCGGGGGGTCGGGGGGCGGCGCGGGCGGGGGAGCGGTGGGACGATCGCGCATGCCGCGATCTTTGTCGATACGACGGCCCGGTCCAAGCCCGGCGGGGCCGAAAACCACCGCGAGCGACCGAGAGCGACCGATGGCGGGGGCGCCGCCATGCGGGGGAGGCAGACGGAGGTGCGGGGCGCCGTCACGCGGAGCGGCCGGCGGGGGGCGCGGGGCCGGTCGGTCGTTCTGCGGGCTGCCGTGGCGGCGGCAGTGGTGTCGGCGTCGGCCGGCATCCGCGCGCGCCGGGGCGCCCGGCGCGCGCGGGTGTTCACATGGTCAGCAGCATCGCCACCATGCCGATCCCCATCGACAGCCGGCACGCCCGGGCCAGCTCCGGGCGGTCGCCCCAGCCGGCCGGTCCGGGCCCGCCCGCCGGGGCCGCCGCGGGCACCAGGCGGGCGCCGGACAGCAGCACATAGCCGGTGAAGTACAGCAGGAGCGCGCCGGTCAGCAGCGGTACGCCCGTGCCGCCGTGATCATGGTGGGCGGCGGGCAGGGCCACGGTCATCGCCACCGCCATGTAGACCATCGCCGCGCTGCCCACCAGATGGTGCAGATGGCGGGAGCCGTCGCGCGCGGTCCACAGCGCCCGCAGGGCCGCCGCGCCGAACACGGCCGCGTACACCGGCCACGCCCACCGCGGCGGGGTGAACACCGCCGCCGGCACGGCCATCGCGGCCATGCCGAAGCCCATCAGCGCTTCGCCGCCCGCGGCCCGGCGCTGCTCCTCGACGCCGCTGCGCATCCGCAGCAGGCAGTAGGCGCCGGTCACCGCGCACAGCGCCACCAGCAGCCAGGCGGTCGACACCGGTCCGTGCACGCGTACCTCCCCGCTCGACGGTCCGCCCAGGGATGCCCCGAAGACGCTCCAGGGGGTGCGATGCCCCACGCGGACGGAGCGCACGCGAGCGCAAGGATGTACGCGGGGAGCATGCGGGGGAGCACACGCCGTGATCACCCCGCCCGGCGCAATTATTTCACTGGTAAAACACGTGCTAAATTATTGGGATGAGCAGTACCTCCCCCCACCGTCTTCCCCTGGCCGGAGTCCTCCGCCTCGGGCGTCCCTCCGACATCTGGTTCAAGCCCGCGCTGAGCGTCGTCGCCGCGGTCGCCCCGCCCAACCTCACGCTGCTCGCACTCGGCCGCCTCGATCTCGCCATGTACACCATGGCCGGATCGCTGTGCGCGCTCTACGCCCACAACCGGCCCTACCCCGCCCGGGCCCGCGTCCTGGCCTGGGTGGTGCTCGGCATGGTCGGCGGCCTCGCCGTGGCCCTGCTCGCCGCGGCGCTGACCACGAGCGCCGTCGTCCTCGTCACCGTCGGCGCCGTCCTCGCCGCGGTCCAGAAGACGGTGTGCGACGCCACCCGGATCGGACCGCCCGGCAACGTGGTCCTCACCTTCATCAGCTCCGCCTCGCTCTTCGCGCCGCAGACCGCCGGCCAGCTCCCCGGCCACCTCGGACTGGCCCTCGCCGCGGGCGCCTGGGCCTGGCTGGTCGGCATGGCCCCCGGGCTGCTGCGCCCGCACGGCCCCGAGCGGCGCGCCACCGCACAGGCCCTGAACACCGCCGCCGCGTACGCCGGCACCCGCGGCACCGCCGAAGGCCACGCCCGGGCCCGCGCCGCGTGCGCCGCCGCGATCCACGCCGCCTGGCAGACGCTGCTCGCCGCCGGCGCCCGCCCCGACCCCACCCGCCGCGCCCTCGAACAGCTCCTCGTGCGCGCCGAGGTCGCCCTCGCCGCCCCCGCCGACACCGACCCGGAGCGGCTGCGCGGCTGGGCCCGGGAGCTGCGCGGCACCGGCCGGGTCCCGCGCGTCGAGCCGCCCCGCGAGTCCGCCGACGAACTCCTCGGCGTGGCCGCCGAACAGGCCGTGCCGCCCCGCTCGCTGCGCCACCGCCTCGCCCCGCTGGCCCCCCTCGCCGTCCGCACCGCGCTCGGCTGCGCCCTCGCCGGGTACGCCGCGCTCGCCCTCGGCGTCGGCCGCCCCTACTGGGCGCTGGTCACCGCGGCCTCCCTCTACCAGGCCAACGTCACCCTCACCTGGAACCGGGGCGTCCAGCGGGTCGTGGGCAACCTCGTCGGGGTCCTCGTCTTCGCCGCCCTCGCCCCGCTCGCCCATCTGCACCCCGCCGCCCTGGTGCTCTGCTCGCTCGCCCTGAACTTCGGCGCCGAGGCGCTCATCGGCCGCAACTACTGGCTGGGCAGCGTCTGCGTCACCCCGATGGCCCTGCTGATCACCGAGTTCGCGCGCAGCCAGAACCCGGCGGAGCTGATCACCGACCGGGTCGTGGACACCCTCGTCGGCGCCCTGGTCGGCTTCGCCGCCGCCGTCGCCGTCACCAACCGGCGGGCCGGCGACCGCCTGGAACACGCGCTGACCGCTGCCAACCGCGCCCGCGAGAGCGCCGCCCGCCTGCTCGCCGAGCCCCGCCCGGCGCCCCGCGCCCTGGAGTCCGCCCGCCGCGCGCTCGCCGCCGCCCTGGTCGACCTGCGCGCCACGGCCGACGCCGCCGCCGGCGAGTGGTGGCAGCGCGCCCTGCCCGGGGAGCGGGTCGTGCTCACCGAGCAGGCCGGACACCGTACGCTCGCCGCGACGGTACGGCGTCAGGGGCTCGTACCGCGGGACGAGGACCGGGACCCGGCGGGCGACCGCGGCCGGGAACCGGGCAGGACGACGGAGGACATACGGCCATGACGGCGACGCACGGCGGACCGACGCCCGGCAGCGACGCGCCCCGCACCCGACCCGCACCCCACACCGATGCCACGCCGGCCGGCACCCAAGCCGTGCCCACCGGCACTGATGCCACGCCGGCCGGCACCGAAGCCGTACCGACCCGCACCGGTCCGGCCGGTACCGACACCGTCTCCGCCGTCGTCCGCCAGTGGCGGGCCGTCCACCCGGAGCTGGACACCGGACCCATGGAGGTCATCGGCCGGATCAACCGCTGCGCCGCCCTCCTCCAGCAGGCCGAGGACGCCCCGCTGCGCCGGGCGGGCCTCAGCCGCGCCGAGTTCGACCTGCTCGGCGCGCTGCGCCGCACCGGACACGAGCTGACCCCGGGCGAGCTGGCCCGGGAAACCTTCTCCTCGGGGGCCGCCGTCACCAAGCGGCTCAAGCAGCTGACCGAGCGCGGTCTGGTCGATCGGCGCGGCGACACCCGTGACCGGCGCGTCGCCCACGTCCGTCTCACCGACGCCGGGCGCGACCTGGTCGACGGCATCCTGCCCGAGCAACTCGCCTACGAGACCGCCGTACTGTCCGTCCTGGCTCCGGACGGCCAAGGCGAACTGGCGGGCCTGCTCGCCGGGTTGCTGGGCCGCCTGGAGAGCCGGACGGGCGCGCTGCGCACCTGACGCCGCCGGCCGCCCTCCGAATGACGGCGCGCGTGGCCGGACAGGCCCGCGGCCTCTCGTCGGGACCGGACCGGCCGGTGGATCCCGGCGGGGTGACGCGTCGCTCCGGGACGGGACCGGCCGTTCGTCGGCCGCCGGGGCACGGCCGGTCAGCGGGTGCCGTCCGGGCGGTGGACGGTCAGATCGCCGTGGGCCGACAGCACGCCGGCCAGGTCAACGGGGCGGTGCCGCAGGGTGGCGTCCAGGAAGGCGAGCGTCGTCGCGGCGACGACGCGCGGGCTCTCCGCGCGGCCCAGGGAGCCGACCACGGAGGGCACGGGCGGCAGGTACAGGGGGCCGTCCATGAAGGTGAGGTGCGCGGCGCCGGGGACGGTGAGCCGGTAGCTCGTCGCGGTGCTGTGCTCCAGGGCGCTGGTGAGGCGGGGCAGGTAATCCGGGTCCGTCGCGGGCGTGATCGCCTGGGTGAGCGCAAGGGCCGGCCGGCGGAGGGCGGGGAAGGCGGGGCCGTGGGGGTAGCCGTCCAGGTCGATGACGGCGTCGAACCGGCGGTCCTGGCGGGCTGCCTGCAGCGCGGCGGCACCGCCCATGGAGTGGCCGGTGACCGCGACCCGGCCGGTGTCCAGGCGTCCGGCCAGCGGGCCGGCCGCCCCGTCCCGGCCCGGGTGTTCCAGCCGGGTGAGGACGAAGCGGAGGTCCGCGGCCCGGACGGCCGTCCAGCGGGCCGCCAGCCTGCCGTCCTCGACCCGGTCCCCGGAAGAGGTGGTCCTGGCGCGGATCGTCCGGCCGTCGGCGAGCACGACGGCCGCGGAGTCGTACGGGTGGTCGAGCGCGGCGACCACGTAGCCGTGGCTGGCGAGTTCCTCCGCCCAGGCGGTGTTCTGGGTCCGCACTCCGCCCGACCCGGGGGAGAACAGCACGACCGGGAACCGTCCGCCCCCGCCGGTCACCGGGGCGTCGAACACCGCGTGGGTGTGCGCCCGCGGCACGCCGTCCACCAGGAAGCCGGGCAGGCCGGCGCCGCGGGCGAGGGCACCGGAGACGATGCGCGCCTCGTGCTCCGTGCGCCCGAGGTACCGGGCCAGCGGCGTGCCTGCCGGGCTCTTCCGGGCGGGGTACCAGAGCTGGACCACGACCGTGCGCCGGTCGTGCGGATCGGCGGTGAAGCTCTCGGGGCGGTGCGGGTCGGTCCACTGCACCACGCGGGTGCCGACCGCGAAACGGCCCGACGGCTCGGGGAACACGGGCACGGGAAACGCCCAGGCGGCCACCGGACCCGTGGCGATCAGGCCCACGCACACCGCCGACCCCGGCAGCGCCAGCCACCACCGGGCCCGCCACGCCGGCCGGCCGGCACGGCGGCGCAGCCACGGGGAGAGGGCGAACGGCGCCGCGACGGCGGCGCCCGCCAGGGCCGGCGCCATCTGCCAGCGCATCCCCGTCACGCTCAGCACGATCGCGGCCGGCACGAGAACCATCACCGCCGCGAGTGTCACGCGCGGGCGGGCCGCGCCGGGAAGCCAGCGCGCCGCCACCAGCGCCACGGCACCCAGCACGGCAAGCAGTTCCAGGGGCGACAGGTACAGCCCCGCGATGATCTCGGTCACCCGGCCATCCTCACGGCGGGGCACGCCCGGCCACATCGGCCCAGGGTCGCCCTCGCACGCGCCCCCGGTCACCCTTGAGGACCCGCCCCGGGTGCGACCACGGTCGCACCCGGGCACCCCGCCGTACGACCGCGGTCGCACCCGGCAGCGGTCGTACGGACCGGCCGGCGGGTGTCAGAGGACGTCGTGCACGGTACGGCGGTAGGCGGAGCGGCGGTCCTCGATGTCCGGCCAGCGGTCGCCGTACACGTTGCGGGTGATGGGCGGCTCGCGCAGGAAATCGTGCGGGAAGCCCAGCGGGACCGCGCTCACCTCGTCCAGCCGGGCCCGGGCGTCCGCGTCCAGCCGGACGCCGGTGCTCGCCAGGTTGTCCGCGAGCTGCTCGGGCCTGGTGGCCGACACGATCGGCACGACGTTCCCGGGCCGGCCGAGCAGCCAGGCCAGGGCCACCTGCGCCGGACTCCAGCCGCCCGCCTCGGCGACCTCCACGACCGCGTCGACGATGCCCTCCTCCCACGCCTGCGGCCGCTCTCCCAGCGTGTCCAGCCGGCCCCGCTCCCCGCGCCGGTACTTCCCGGTGAGCAGGCCCGCCGCCAGCGGCGCCCAGGCGAACACGGCGAGGTCGAACGCCCGGGCCTGCGGCAGGAGTTCGCGCTCCACGGTCCGCTCCAGCAGGCTGTAGCGCAGCTGCGAGCCCGCGAAGCACGTCCAGCCGCGCAGCTCCGCGAGGGTGTTGGCCTGCGCGATCTCCCAGGCCGGCCAGTCCGATACGCCGATGTGGAGCACCTTGCCCGCGCGCACCACGTCGTCCAGGGCGCGCATCACCTCCGGCACCGGCGTGAAGTTGTCCCGGGCGTGCACCCACAGCACGTCGAGCCGGTCGGTGCGCAGCCGGCGCAGGCTGGCCTCGACCGACCGCACGAGGTTCCCGCGGTGGTTGCCCGCGGAGTTGGGGTCGCCGTCGCGGGTGGCGCAGGTGTACTTGCCGGCCAGCACGAACCGGTCGCGGCGCCCGGTGAGCAGTTCGCCGAGGATCCGCTCGGAGCTGCCCGAGGTGTAGATGTCGGCGGTGTCCACGAAGTTGCCGCCGGCGTCGGCGTAGGCGTCGAGGATCCGGGCGCTGGTGTCCTTGTCGGCACCCCAGCCCCAGTCCTCCCCGAAGGTCATGGTGCCCAGCGCCAGTTCGCTGACGCGCAGGCCGGTCCGTCCGAACAGCGTGTACTTCACGGGTGCTTCCCTCTCCGCAGATGGTCGGCTACGACGCTAGGAGCTGGAGCGCCCTCGAAGGCAAGCCCGCCGCCCGGTCCCGCGCGCCTCGCGACCGCGGGCGGTCCGGCCGGACCGCCCGCCACCAGGCCCCGCTTGCCGTCCCTAGATCCCCGGCCGGTACCGCAGCGGATGGTCCGCGGGGATCTCCACCAGAACGATCCGCGTGCCGTCCGGGTCGGTGATCCACATCTCGATCAGGCCCCACGGCTCCCGCACCGGCGGCCGTACGATCTCCACGCCCCGGGCCCGCAGCTCCTCGGCCGCGGCCGCCACGTCCTCGACCTGCAGCCACAGCCGCACCGCGGGCGAGGGCGGGACGTCGGACCGGCCGGACAGCTCCAGGAAGCCGCTGCCGAGGAAGTAGACCGTGCCGCGCTCGGGGCCGGTTCCGAACTCGCGGTGGACGGAGAGGCCGAGCTGCTCGCCGTAGAAGGCGCGGGAACGCTCGGGATCGGTGGGCCGGAGCAGGGTCCGGCTGCTGAGTACATGCACCATGCGGGCCGAGCCTAGTCGCAGCGCTACCCTCTTCGGGACCCCGGCCACGCCCGAGCCGGTGCCGCGCACCCGAGATCGGAGACCCTCCCCATGGACACCCCCGCCACCGCACTCGTCTTCCGTGACGCCACCGCCGCCGACGTGGACGCCCTCGTCGCGCTGGTCGAGTCGGCGTACCGGGGTGACAGCAGCCGGGCCGGGTGGACCACCGAGGCGGACATCCTGGACGGCCAGCGCACCGACCCCCAGGGCGTGCTCGACGTGATCGAGTCGCCCGGCAGCCGGCTGCTCACCGTCGAGCAGGACGGCCGGATCGTCGCCTGCTGCCAGCTCGAACACCGCGATGACCACGCCTACTTCGGGATGTTCGCGGTGAGCCCCGCCCTCCAGGGCGCCGGTCTGGGCAAGGCGGTCCTGGCGGAGGCGGAGCGCCGGTGCCGGCAGACCTGGGGCGTCACGGAGATGCGCATGACGGTGATCTCCGTACGGGAGGACCTGATCGCCTGGTACGAGCGCCGCGGCTACCGCCGTACGGGACAGACCTCCCCGTTCCCGTACGGCGACGAGCGCTTCGGCATCCCGCTGCGCGCCGGCCTCCGGTTCGAGCTGCTGGTCAAGAAGCTCAACGGAACCTTCACCGCCTAGGCGGTGAAGCGCCCCGTGCGCTTGATCTCCGGGTAGTCGGTCGTCGCCCCGTCCAGCTCCAGGGCGCGGACCAGCCGCAGCTGGTCCTGGGTGTTGACCACCCAGCCGATGATCCGCAGCCCGGACGCGCGGGCGTGCTCGACGATCTCCAGGGTGAGCCGGCGGATGTTCAGGCACAGTGTCGCCGCGCCCGCCGCGACCGCGCGGTCCACCACGTCGGTGCCGTACCGGCTCGCGACCAGCGCGGTGCGCACGCCCGGCACCAGCCGCGCGATCTCGGCCACCGCCTCGTCGTGGAACGAGGACACCTCCACCCGCGCGGTCAGGTCCCGCGCGCGCAGCACCCCGGCCAGCGCCCGTGCCGCCGCCACGTCCTTGATCTCGGCCTGCACCGGTGTGCGCACCGCCTCCAGCACCTCCTCGAACACCGGGATCCGCTCGCCGCGGCCCGCGTCCAGGGTGCGCAGCTCCGCGAGGGTCTTCTCGGCGATCAGGCCGGACCCGTCGGTCGTCCGGTCCACTTCCGCGTCGTGCATGACGACCAGGGCACCGTCCTTGCTCAGGTGCAGGTCGAGTTCGATCAGATCGAGGCCGGCCTGCTGCGCGGCGACGAAGGAACGGAGGGTGTTCTCGGGCTCGACGCCCATGACCCCGCGGTGACCGATGGTAAGGAAGTTCAAGGTTCAACTCGCTTCCGTCGACGGCGGCTCGGCGACGCGCGGACCGACGGACCCGGTGGCGGACGCCCTCGTCCACGCGGCAAGGCCGCAGCCTAGTGGCCGCGCCGTGCGTTGGACCCGTGGCTGCGCCGGGCATTCGGGAGCCGGGGCAGGCGCCAGTTGGCCGGTATCCGCCCTGGCCGTCACCCTCTGGTGGGCGCGTCCTCTGCTTCCTTGACCGCCCGGCGTCCCGGCCGCCCGCGAGCCCGGGGCCTTTGCTGAAGTGAGTGCCGTCACGGTTTGCGGCAGGAAAAACATCGGTGACCAAGGGGTTCGGCAGAATAATTTCCCGATCGGGCTCTTGCTGAGAGTAACGGGGTATGCATACGGTGTCTCCACGCGAGGTTCTCCCGTGGAGGATGGGACATGACGGAAATTCTTGTGCGGCCGGGTTCGGAGGAGCGGGTTCCTCCGCTGAGCAGGGTGGTCGAGCACCCGGCCTGGGCGGTGCTCAAGGATGCCGTGGAGCAGATCCGGCCATGGCAGTCGCAGGACGGATCGATCGACTTCGCCGCCGAGGACGCCCCGCCGCGGGCCGACGCCGTGGCGGCCGTCGAGCGGGTCGCCGGCGCGGTCGAGGAGCTCTCCCCGCTGGTCCCGCACGACGCCGCGTACCACCAGGCCCTGGTGCGGGACCTGCGCCGCTGGGCCGAGGGCGGCTTCGAGGTGCCGGACTTCCTGGACTCCCTGCTGGCCTTCCAGCCCGCCGCCCACCGCGAGGACGGCCTCCAGCACCTGGTCGTCTTCCCGATGTACACGCAGAACGGCAACCCGGACCGCAATCTGGAGGCGGTCGTCCTGCGCATGGTGTGGCCGGAGTGGCTGGCCGAGCTGGAGCGCACCCGCTACGACAACCCGCTCTTCTGCGGCATCAGGTTCGAGGACTTCACCGCCGGCTACGACACCAACTCGGCGGTGCTCTTCCCGGAGACCATCGCCGTCCGCCAGGCACCGGAACGGTTCTCCTGGGGCGGCATCTTCTGCGACCGCGAGGCCGCCCGCTTCCGCCGGGTCACCGAGGCCGCCGTGGACATCCTGGGCCTGGAGCTGCCCGAGGACATCGCCGCGATGGTCCGCGACCAGAAGCGCTGCGAAGACGCCTTCGTCCTGTGGGACATGGTCCACGACCGCACCCACAGCCACGGCGACCTGCCGTTCGACCCGTTCATGATCAAGCAGCGCCAGCCGTTCTGGATGTACGGCCTGGAGGAGCTGCGCTGCGACCTCACCACCTTCAAGGAGGCCGTCAAGCTGCAGGCGGACGGCGTCCCGCAGGGCCGTGACGTGCAGTACGCGGTGCTCTTCGACCGTGTCTTCCGCTTCCCGGTCACCGGCGACCGCGTCCGCAACTACGACGGCCTCGGCGGCCAGCTGCTCTTCGCCTACCTGCACCGGCACGACGTCATCCGGTGGACCGACAACAAGCTCTCCCTCGACTGGGAGCGCGCCCCGCAGGTCACCAACCAGCTCTGCGCCGAGATCGAGAAGCTCTACCGGGACGGCATCGACCGCCCGAAGCTGGTGCACTGGCTCGCCGGCTACGAACTGGTCTCCACCTACCTCGCCCCGCACCCCGGCTCCACGTGGGCCAAGGGCCCCGACGCCCTGGACCTGACCCTGCCGCCGCGCAAGCTGGTGGACGACGTGCTTCCGGACGAGTTTCCGCTGAGCATGTTCTATGAGGCGCTCGGCAAGAAACTGAAGAACGTGATCGCCTCCACCAAGGGCATCACGGCGGACAGCGCCGAGCGGATCGCCGCGTGAGCGGCCACGCCCGCGGCACGGACACGGTGCAAGAGGGGACGAACATGGTGGGCAACGGGGTTCTGAGCGGTGCGGTGATCGCGGTGGCCGGCGCGGGCGGACCGGCCGGACGCGCGGCGCTGATCCGGCTCGCCGAGGCGGGCGCGGTCGTCGTCGGCGCCGACAACAACCCGGAGCGGCTCGCGGAGGCCGTCGACGCGGCCCGCTACGCCCGTGGCGGCGCCACGGTCACCGGTGAGACCGTCGACCTGCTCGACCTGGACTCCACCCGGGACTGGGCCGCGCGGATCGAGAAGGACCACGGCCGCGTGGACGGCCTGGTCCATCTGGTCGGCGGCTGGCGCGGCGGCGCCGGCTTCGGCGACACCGACCTGGCCGACTGGGACCTGCTGGAGAAGCTGCTCGTCCGCACCGTCCAGCACACCTCCCTCGGCTTCTTCGACGCGCTCCAGCGCGGCGAGCGCGGCCGGTACGTGCTGATCAGCGCCGCCGGCGCGGCGAAGCCGACGGCGGGCAACGCGGCGTACTCCGCGGCCAAGGCGGCGGCGGAGGCCTGGACGCTCGCGATGGCCGACGGCTTCCGCAAGGCCGGGGGCGAGGCGGGCCCGCGCGCGGCGGCTACGATCCTGGTGGTGAAGGCGCTGGTGCACGACGCCATGCGCGCCGAACGCCCCAACGCGAAGTTCGCGGGCTTCACGGACGTCACGGACCTGGCCGAGGCCGTCGAGGGCGTCTGGCGCAAGCCCGCCGCCGAAGTGAACGGAAACCGTCTGTGGCTGACCGAGAAGCCGTGAACCCTCCCAGGACCGACGCGCGTCGCCACCACGACCCGCGGGTCCGCGGTTTCGCCAGTGACAACTACGCCGGAGCCCACCCCGAGGTGCTGGCCGCCCTGGCCCTGGCCAACGGCGGCCACCAGGTGGCGTACGGCGAGGACGACTACACCGACCACCTCCAGCGGATCGTCCGCAGCCACTTCGGTGCCACCGCCGAGGCGTTCCCGGTCTTCAACGGCACCGGCGCGAACGTGGTCGCGCTCCAGGCGGTGACCGACCGCTGGGGCGCGGTGATCTGCGCCGAGAGCGCGCACATCCACGTGGACGAGGGCGGCGCCCCCGAGCGCATGGGCGGACTGAAGCTGCTCACCGTGCCCACGCCCGACGGCAAGCTCACCCCGGAGCTGATCGACCGGCAGGCGTACGGCTGGGAGGACGAGCACCGCGCGATGCCGCAGGTCGTGTCGATCACCCAGTCCACCGAGCTGGGCACCCTCTACACGCCCGGGGAGATCCGCGCGATCTGCGAGCACGCCCACGCGCACGGCATGCGGGTGCACCTGGACGGCTCCCGCATAGCCAACGCCGCCGCCTCCCTGGACGTGCCCATGCGGACGTTCACCAACGCGGTCGGCGTCGACATCCTCTCGCTGGGCG
Source organism: Streptomyces sp. NPDC017095 (assembly GCF_044332325.1). Lineage (NCBI taxonomy): Bacteria > Bacillati > Actinomycetota > Actinomycetes > Kitasatosporales > Streptomycetaceae > Streptomyces > Streptomyces sp. NPDC017095. The sequence goes on along the minus strand of NZ_JBIROU010000014.1, from coordinate 25,823 downwards.
GCACGAAGAACGGCGCCCTGTTCGGCGAGGCCGTCGTCGTCCTGAACCAGGACGCCGTACGGCAGATGAAGCACCTGCGCAAGATGTCGATGCAGCTCGCCTCGAAGATGCGCTTCGTCTCCGTGCAGTTGGAGGCCCTGCTCGCCAAGGACCTCTGGCTGCGCAACGCCCGGCACGCCAACGAGATGGCCCAGCGGCTCGCCGAGGGCGCCCGCGCGGTGCACGGCGTGGAGATCCTCTACCCGGTACAGGCCAACGGCGTCTTCGCCAGGCTCCCGCACGACGTGAGCGAGCGGCTGCAGCGGCGGTTCCGGTTCTACTTCTGGGACGAGGCCGCCGGAGTGGTGCGCTGGATGTGCTCCTTCGACACCACGGACGAGGACGTCGACGCGTTCGTGGCGGCCCTCAAGGAGGAGATGGCCCGCTAGCCAGCTCTGCATAGGTATGCGGTCACCCGAAAAATCATTGACGTTCGGGTGATCGCTTTCCTATGCTCTGCGGGCATGGAGCTGATCCAGAGCACAGCCGACCTGTCCGCGTACCTGGCCGCCGACGAGGCCGTCGACCACCACCACCCGGTGGTCCGGGAGACCGCCGCGCGTCTCGCCGCAGGAGCCGCCGACTCGTATGACTATGCACGCGCCGCCTATGAATTCGTCCGGGACACCCTCACGCACTCCGCGGACTCCGGCGACCTCCGCGTCACCTGGCGCGCCTCCGACGTGCTGACCCTCGGCACCGGCGTCTGCCACGCCAAGTCCTACGCCCTGGCCGCCCTGCTGCGGGCCGAGGACATCCCGACGGCCCTGTGCTACCAGCGTCTGACCGACGACGAGGGCGGTCACCTGCTCCACGGGCTGATCGCCGTCCGCTTCCACGGCGCCTGGCACCGGCAGGACCCGCGTGGCAACAGACCGGGCGTCGACGCCCAATTCTCCCTGGACGGCGAACGGCTGGCCTGGATCCCGGACCCCGCGGCCGGGGAGAGGGACTATCCGGCCCTGTACGCCGCCCCGCACCCGGCCGTCCTCACGGCCCTGCGCACCGCCGCCGACCGGCGGCACCTGTGGAAGACGCTCCCGGACAGCCTCTGAGACCGTAGCCCTCGCGGCGGGCAGGCCACGGGCCGGCCCGCCCCACCGCGTGCGCCGGCGCCGCGGCCGGGCGCCGCAGGTCTCAGCGGACCTCGACCGCGCGCAGCTCCTGTGCCGTGGGCGCCGAACCGCCCAGGTGCGACGGCAGCCACCAGGTGTCCTCCGGGCCCTTGGGGTGGCCCGGGTAGGCGCGCTGGGCGGCCTCCAGCAGTTCCTGGACGCGCTCGCGCAGCCGGCGGGTGATGGCGCCGGCGTACTGGTCGCGGGGTGCCTCCACCGCCTCGCCGACGCGGATGGTCACGGGCAGGTGGCTGCGCTTGAAGTTGCGGGGGTGCCCCTTCGTCCACAGCCGCTGCGTGCCCCAGACCGCCATCGGGATCAGCGGGACGCCCGCCTCCTGGGCCAGCCGGGCCGCACCCGACTTGAAGCTCTTCAGCGTGAACGACTGCGAGATCGTCGCCTCCGGGAACACCCCGATGATCTCGCCGGAACGCAGCGCGTCCAGCGCGTGCGCGTACGCCGCCTCGCCCTGCCCGCGGTCCACCGGGATGTGCTTCATCCCGCGCATCAGCGGCCCGGAGATCCGGTGCCGGAAGACGGAGTCCTTCGCCATGAAGCGCACCAGGCGCTTCTGCGGCAGCGCCGCCAGGCCGTTGAAGATGAAGTCCAGGTAGCTGATGTGATTGCTCACCAGCACGGCGCCGCCCGAGCGAGGGATGTTCTCCGACCCACGGCAGTCGATGTTCAGGTCCCAGACCTTGAACAGCGTCTTGGCGAAACCGATGACGGGACGGTAGACCAGCTCTGCCATGGGCGGGGTGGACCCTTTCTGCTCTGCTCGGGAAAGGGAGGGCTCCCGGCGGGAAGTTACGCGGCCGTAGGTTTTACGGCGTCTCGCAGATCGTGCCCGAAGAACGCGCGGGTAGCCAGTCCTGGTGCCTCGCGGCGGCGAGATCCTCGTCACGTCGGCCTACATTCCGCCCCGGCTCCCCCCGCTTGCCCTCCCTCCTCTCCCCTTCTTTTCCCTTCTTTGCTTCCCTCTTCGCCGCGGGCGGGAATCTTCGCGGCCCCGCGACTGCTGGTGCTGAGGGAGACCGGACCGGTGGCGCGCCCGCGCGGGTGCCCGCCGTACTGAGCCGCAGCGGCGGCGGAACGGGAGAGTGCGGGTGTGCGGGCGCGACGACGGCAAGCGGCTCGGGGCGGCCGAACTCGGCGTGGAACCAGGGCGGCGCGCCACGCTGGTGCAGTTCTCCAGCGCCTTCTGCGCGCCCTGCCGGGCCACCCGGCGGGTGCTGCGCGAGGTCGCCGGGATGGTCCCGGGCGTGACCCACGTCGAGATCGACGCGGAGGCCCACCTGGACCTCGTGCGCGCGCTGGAGATCCGCGCGACGCCCACCGTCCTGGTCCTGGACGCCGGCGGACGCGTGGTGCGGCGCGCCACCGGACAGCCCCGCAGAGCCGACGTCATCGCGGCCCTGGGGCAGGCCGTCTGAGCGTGCCTCAGCGGACGGTGCGCCCGCTCGCGGACCGCGGGCCCCGCTTGACTGCACGGCTCACCTCTCGTCAACCTGACCGTATGCCGACAGAACTCCTTCTCTACGGGCGGGTGCACATCGACCTCGCCCGCACCGCGAGCGCGCGCTGTCCCGTCCGTTGAGCACCCGCGATCCCGCTCGTGACCTCCGGCAGAAGGACGATTCCATGACGGCCACGCCCGACCTCGGCACCCCTCAGCTCGCCTCCCCGGACCTGCTGCGCTCCACCTTCCGCCGGCACGCCGCCGGTGTCGCGGTGATCACCGCGCGCGGCGCCCGCGGACCGGTCGGCTTCACCGCCACCTCCCTCACCTCCGTCTCCGCGGAGCCGCCGATGGTCTCCTTCGGCATCGGCACGGGCGCCTCCAGCTGGCCCGCCATCGCCGAGGCCGACCATGTCGGCGTGCACATACTCGGCGAGCACCAGAGCGAGCTGGCCGCCACCTTCGCGCGCAGCGGCGCCGACCGCTTCGGCGCGCCCACCGCCTGGCGGGAGGGCCCGGAGGGCGTGCCGGTGCTGGGCGACGTGCTCGCCTGGCTGGTGTGCCGGATCGTCGGCCGGGTCCCCGCCGGCGACCACCGCATCGTGCTCGCCGAGGTCGTCCTCGGCGATCCCTCGGGCGCCGGCCGCCCGCTCCTCTACCACCAGGGCCGCTTCGGCGGCCTGCGGGACTGATCACCCCGCCGCCCCCTGCGAGACCGTCGGGTTCCGGTTACGCTGCGTTGCGAAGGTCACAGTTCAAAGCGCTTGCTTAGCGGGCAGGAACTGGGTGTACTGACGAGTAATATCTCGTTCGGAGCGCGCGGACGCCCCGACCGGGATCGGCCGCTTCAGGCGCCTATGCTGCCTGCAAGAGGCAGCCCGAACAGACGATGCAGTAGGAGAGCCGGCGTGAGCTTGAGGATCGTTGTCACTGTGAAGTACGTGCCCGACGCCACTGGCGACCGGCACTTCGCCGATGACCTGACCGTCGACCGCGACGACGTGGACGGTCTGCTCTCCGAACTGGACGAGTACGCGGTCGAGCAGGCGCTGCAGATCGCGGAGAACGCGGACGACGCCGAGGTCACCGTGCTGACGGTCGGCCCCGAGGACGCCAAGGACGCGCTTCGCAAGGCCCTGTCCATGGGCGCCGACAAGGCGATCCACGTCGAGGACGACGACCTGCACGGCACCGACGCCATCGGCACCTCCCTGGTGCTGGCCAAGGCGATCGAGAAGGCCGGCTTCGACCTGGTCGTCTCCGGCATGGCCTCCACCGACGGCACCATGGGTGTCGTGCCCGCGCTGGTCGCCGAGCGTCTGGGCGTCCCGCAGGTCACCCTGCTGTCCGAGGTCTCCGTCGAGGACGGCGTGGTCAAGGGCCGCCGTGACGGCGACGCCGCCTCCGAGCAGCTCGAGGCGCAGCTCCCGGCCGTCGTCTCCGTGACCGACCAGTCCGGCGAGGCCCGCTACCCGTCCTTCAAGGGCATCATGGCGGCCAAGAAGAAGCCGGTGCAGTCCTGGGACCTGTCCGACCTGGACATCGAGGCCGAGGAAGTCGGCCTGGACGGCGCCTTCACCAAGGTCGAGTCCGTGACCGAGCGCCCGGCGCGCACGGCCGGCACCATCGTCAAGGACGAGGGCGAGGGCGGCAAGCAGCTCGCTGAGTTCCTCGCGGGCCAGAAGTTCATCTAGGCCCGGCCCCCGCTGACCGCCCCTCAACTTCGTTACGCAGGAGAGCAATCCCATGGCTGAAGTCCTCGTCTACGTCGATCACGTGGACGGTGCCGTCCGCAAGCCCACGCTGGAGCTGCTGACCCTGGCCCGCCGTATCGGCGAGCCCGTCGCCGTGGCCCTGGGCAACGGCGCCGCCGACACCGTGAGCACCCTCGCCGAGCACGGTGCGACCCGTGTGCTGACCCATGAGGCGTCCGAGTACGCCGACTATCTGGTCGTGCCGAAGGTGGACGCCCTCCAGGCCGCCCACGAGGCCGTCTCCCCGGCCGCCGTGCTGGTGCCGTCCTCCGCCGACGGCAAGGAGATCGCCGCCCGCCTCGCGCTGCGCCTCGGCTCCGGCGTCATCACCGACGCCGTCGACCTGGAGGCCGGCGAGGAGGGCCCGGTGGCCACCCAGTCGGTGTTCGCCGCCTCCTTCACCACCAAGTCCCGCGTCGTCAAGGGCACGCCGGTCATCACGGTCAAGCCGAACTCGGCCGCCGTCGAGGCCGCTCCGGCCGCCGGCGCGGTGGAGTCCCTGTCGGTGTCCTTCTCGGACCAGGCGACCGGCACCAAGGTCACCGGCCGTACGCCGCGTGAGTCGACGGGCCGCCCGGAGCTGACCGAGGCCGCGATCGTGGTCTCCGGCGGCCGCGGTGTGAACGGCGCGGAGAACTTCTCGGTCATCGAGGCGCTCGCCGACTCCCTCGGCGCGGCCGTGGGTGCCTCCCGCGCCGCGGTGGACGCGGGCTGGTACCCGCACACCAACCAGGTCGGCCAGACCGGCAAGAGCGTGTCGCCGCAGCTGTACATCGCCAACGGCATCTCGGGCGCGATCCAGCACCGGGCCGGCATGCAGACCTCGAAGACGATCGTGGCCGTCAACAAGGACGCGGAGGCCCCGATCTTCGAGCTGGTCGACTTCGGCGTGGTCGGCGACCTGTTCGACGTCGTCCCGCAGCTGACCGAGGAGATCAAGACCCGCAAGGGCTGAGCCGTACCGTACCCGTACGAGGCCCCCGGGACCGCGCTGCCGGTCCCGGGGGCCTCGTGTCGTCCCGGGTGCCGCGCCCGCCGCGGGGGTACGCGGATGCCGAGCCGGTTCCGCCGTGTCTTCCTTCCGCTGTTGACCAGCGGGAAGTTGCCCGATAACTTCGCCATACGGATTGTTGATTCCATAAAGCGGAAAGTTGGAGGGTGTGGGATGGGTCAGCAGGAGAACGTGGCGACGAGCCTCGCGGGCGCCGTCAGCGAGGAGATCAGCGCTTCTCTCGCCTCGGTCGACGCGGAGCTGGAGCGCCGCTACCCCGGGGACCCGGGAACCCGGCAGCCCGTCCACACCGTGTACGTGCCCGGGGACGCCTTCGCCGCCGACACCATCCGCTCCTGGGGCGACCAGGCGCTCGCGCTGCTCGACGCGCACGCCCCGGACGCCGCCTCCTTCGCGGCCGTGCTCGGACTCTCGGAGGAACTGGCCGAACCGGTCTACTCCCGCGTCCGCGCCAAGCTGGAGCGCGAGCCCGTCGAGGACCTGCGCGTCGACTTCGAGGACGGCTACGGCCCCCGGCCCGACGCGGAGGAGGACGAGACGGCCGCCCGCGCCGCCCGGCTGATCGCGCGGGCGTACGCCGACGGCACGGCGGCGCCGTACATGGGCATCCGCATGAAGTGCATGGAGGCCCCCGTACGCGACCGGGGCATCCGCACCCTCGACGTCTTCCTCACCACGCTCATGGAGTCCGGCGGCCTGCCCGAGGGCCTGGTCCTCACCCTGCCCAAGGTGACCTACGCCGAGCAGGTCGGCGCCTTCGTCCGGCTGCTGGAGGCCTTCGAGAAGGCGCACGGCCTGGACGCCGGACGCCTGGGCTTCGAGATCCAGATCGAGACCAGCCAGTCCATCCTGGCCACCGACGGCACCGCCACGGTCGCCCGCATGATCCAGGCCGCCCAGGGCCGCGCCACCGGGCTGCACTACGGCACCTTCGACTACAGCGCCTGCCTCGGCGTCTCCGCCGCCTACCAGGCCAGCGACCACCCGGCCGCCGACCACGCCAAGGCGATCATGCAGGTCGCGGCGGCCGGCACGGGCGTCCGCGTCTCGGACGGCTCCACGAACGTCCTGCCCGTCGGCCCCACCGCGAAGGTCCACGACGCCTGGCGGCTGCACTACGGCCTCACCCGCCGCGCCCTCGCCCGCGCCTACTACCAGGGCTGGGACATGCACCCCGGCCACATCCCCACCCGCTACGCGGCCGTCTTCGCCTTCTACCGCGAGGGCTTCGAGCAGGCCGCGGGCCGCCTCGCCCGGTACGCCAACCGCGCCGGCGGCGACGTCATGGACGAGCCCGCCACCGCCAAGGCACTCAGTGGCTATCTGCTGCGCGGCCTGGACTGCGGCGCGCTGGACGTCGCCGAGGTGGCCCGCCTCAGCGGCCTGACCCGGGCCGACCTGGAAGCCTTCGCCTCCCCCCGCCGCGGCGACCTGACGGCCTCCGCGCAGTGACCGCCGGCCGGGGCTCACCCGCGAGGTGAGGCGGGCGGGCCCCGGCGGCTCCTTCGTCTCCGGCCGCCGGGCGGCTCAGTGCGCCGGGGGCAGCTCTCCCGAGCCGCGGGTGATCAGGCGGGTGGGCAGCTCGATGCGCTCCGGGGTGAGGAGGGTGCCGTCGAGCTGGCGGAAGAGGCGTTCGGCCGCGGTACGGCCGAGGGCCGCCGCGTCCTGGGCGACGACCGTGACGCCCGGCTGGAGCAGATCGGCCAGCTCGATGTCGTCGAAGCCGACGAACGCGATCCGGCGGGACTGCTCGGCCAGGACCCGGACGACGGTGACCGTCACCCGGTTGTTGCCGGCGAAGACCGCCGTCACGGGCTCGGGCCCGGACAGCATCTCCTCGGTCGCCCGGCGCACCCGCTCCGGGTTCGTCACACCGAGCGACATCCAGCGCGGCTCGACGGCGATGCCGGCGTCCTCCATGGCCGCCCGGTAGCCGCGCAGCCGCTCCGCGGCCGTGTGGATCCGCGGCATGTCGCCGATGAACCCGATCCGGCGGTGGCCGTGCGCGAGGAGATGGGCGACGCCGTCGCGGGCGCCGCCGAAGTTGTCGGACAGGACCACGTCGGCGTCGATCCGGCCGGCCGGGCGGTCCACGAACACGGTCGCCACCCCGGCCCGGATCTCCGGCTCCAGATACCGGTGGTCGTCACCGGCCGGGATCACCACCAGGCCGTCCACCCGCCGCGCGCACAGCGCCAGCGCCAGTTCCCGCTCACGCTCGGGGTCCTCGGCGCTGGAGCCGTTGATCAGCAGGGCGCCGTGGGCACGGGCCACCTCCTCGACGGCGCGGCTGAGCGGGCCGTAGAACGGGTCGGCGAGATCCTCCAGGACCAGCCCGATGCTCGCGGTCCGGCCCTTGCGCAGCACCCGCGCGCTGTCGTTGCGGCGGAAACCGAGCGCGTCGATCGCCTCCTGCACCCGGCGCTCGGTGTCCGGGGTGACCCCGGGCTCGCCGTTGACCACCCGGGAGACCGTCTTCAGACCGACACCGGCGCGCGCCGCCACGTCCTTCATCGTCGGGCGGTTGCCGTACCGGTTGCCGGAAAGGCGGTCTGCGCGGCGGGTGGTCTCGGGCACGATGCGCTGTCCTGTCTCTCGTCCGTCTCGCCCACGGAAGGTGCGGGACCGACGGGCTGGCTCGCCCACGGAAGGTGCGGAATCCGTGCGCTTGTATGAGGATGTGGCGTCGAGCATAGAGCCTGGACAACGTTGTCAGATGCGGGAGAGACTGTCCACCGCGCTTCTCCGGCCTGCGCCCCCACCGCTTGACCGGCCTGACGCTGTGTGGTTCTCGAGCCTTTCGACGGGGAGATCTGACGTGATGCACACCGACCTCGTGGCGGCCCTGGACATCGGGGGCACCAAGATCGCCGGCGCGCTGGTGGACGGCGACGGACGGATCCTGGCCCGCGCCCAGCGTCCGACGCCCGCCCGGCAGGACGGCGAGACGGTCATGCGGGCCGTCGAGGAGGTGCTCGGCGACCTCGCCGGGTCGCCCCTGTGGGGACGCGCCGGCGCGGTCGGCATCGGCAGCGCCGGCCCGGTGGACGCCTCGGCGGGCACCGTGAGCCCGGTGAACGTGCCGGGCTGGCGGGACTTCCCGCTGGTCGACCGGGTGCGGGCGGTCACCGGGGGCCTGCCGGTCGAGCTGATCGGCGACGGGGTCGCGATCACGGCGGCCGAGCACTGGCAGGGTGCCGCGCGGGGCCACGACAACGCGCTGTGCATGGTGGTCTCCACGGGCGTCGGCGGCGGTCTGGTGCTCGGCGGCCGGCTGCACACCGGACCCACCGGCAACGCGGGACACATCGGCCACATCAGCGTCGACCTCGACGGCGATCCCTGCCCGTGCGGCTCGCGTGGCTGTGTGGAGCGTCTCGCCAGCGGGCCCAACATCGCCCGCCGGGCCCGGGAGCGGGGCTGGCGTCCCGGCCCCGACGGCGACACTTCGGCCGCCGCGGTGGCCGCCGCCGCCCGCGCGGGCGACCCGGTCGCCGTGGCCTCCTTCGAGCGGGCCGCGCAGGCGCTGGCGGCCGGTATCGCGGCCACCGCGACCCTGGTGGAGATCGACATCGCGGTGATCGGCGGCGGGGTCGGCAAGGCCGGCGAGATCCTGTTCACCCCGCTGCGCAAGGCCCTCGCCGGCTACGCGGCCCTGTCCTTCGTCCGGCGGCTCACCGTCGTCCCCGCACGGACCGGCACCGACGCGGGCCTGGTCGGCGCCGCCGCGGCAGCACTGACCCGCAGCCCGGCCGTATCGGTGGCAAGCCGCTAACGCCGCCGGCCGGCCGGCCGGGACTGGCGGGCGCGGCTGTGCTGGCGCGCCACGCCGTAGTCCGGCGGGGCGCCGGGTGCGCGGCCGGGGCGCGGCCACCGGCCGGCCCCGGGGCCCACGGCGTGGGCGGTGAGGGCGGGGCTGGCCGTTGCGGCGCCGGGAGTCTGGGCCGACCGTGTGCAGCGGGTACCGCCGCGTGCCGAGCACGCGGGTGTTCTGATCGTGTCGGATCGGGCCGCGTGCGGGAGCGGGCGGTGCCGTCCGGCCGGACGCTGCGGCGTGGGCGGTGGTGGCCGGGCTCCGCGGCGGAGTGCCGGGGAGCCCCGCGCGGCCGTGTGCAGCGGGTTTCGTTGTGCCGAGCATGCGGGTGTCCTGGTCGCGTCGGGTCGTGGCGGGAGCGGGCGGTGCTGTCGGGCCGGACGTTGTGGCGTGGGCGGTGGTGGCCGGGCTCCGCGGCGGAGTGCCGGGGATCCCCGCGCGGCCGTGTGCAGCGGGTTTCGTTGTGCCGAGCATGCGGGTGTCCTGGTCGCGTCGGGTCGTGGCGGGAGGGGGCGGTGCTGTCGGGCCGGACGTTGTGGCGTGGGCGGTGGTGGCCGGGCTCCGCGGCGGAGTGCCGGGGAGCCCCGCGCGGCCGTGTGCAGCGGGTTCCGTTGCGCCGAGCATGCGGGCGTTCTGATCACATGGGACCGTGCCGTGTGCGGGAGCGGCCGGGCGCCACGGTGCGGACGGTGAGGGCGGGGCTTCCCGGTGGAGCGCCGGGGAGCCCCGCGTGGCCGTGTGCACCGGGTCCCTCCGCGCGCGCCGAGCACGCGCAGCGGACCGTGCCGTCCGGCCGTGGGTCGGGCCGGTTCAGCAGGTCAGCCGGGCGTCCGCCCAGTCCGCGTGGTCCGAGTCGACACCGTCCCCGCCGTCGGTGACGACGAGCCGGATCACCTGGGCGCCGGTGATGTCCGCGGTGAGCGACTGGGCGGGCATCTCGTTGGTGAGGACGCCGGTCGAGGCGGCCTCCGTGTCGTCCGCCAGGATCCGGAAGGCGACGCTGCCCTTGGCGCCCTTCTCGTCGTCCACGCCGACCGACGCGGTCACCTTCTCGCAGGCCCCGCCGGTGTAGAAGGCGATGTCGCCGAGCGCGTGCGTGCCGAGCCCCTTGGCGTACACCGTCCCGCCGATGGTCAGCGGGCCGCCGTCGCCGGCGCCGCTCTCCCCGTTGCTGGCGTTCCGCTCCACCGGCCCCCAGCCGTTGACCGCCGACAGCCACGGCAGATCGCCGAGGTACGACGTCCCGGACGGCGGCGCTACGACGACGGACGCGGTCAGCGGGAGCGTGGCGGTGACCGCCGTGCCGGACGGCGAGCGGTAACTCGCGCGCAGGGTCAGGCCGTAGGAGCCCGTCGGGGTGCCGGCCGGGGCGGTCACCCGCCAGCCGGTGCGCAGCGTCCGGCCGGTGGGCAGGGCGGTGGCCGAGGTCGCCGAGGCGGGCCGTACGGTCCAGCCGGCGGGGCCGGTGAGCGCCACCGAGACCCGGTGCGCGGTGGTGCGCCCGAGGTCGGTGACGGTGCTGGTCAGCGCGGCCGGGGTGGCCGCCCGCAGCAAGGTGCCGCCGTCCAGGCCGAGGGCGACGGCGGGCGGGTGGTCGGCCCAGTGCGGGTCGGTGAAGACGCGCAGCAGGACCGTGCCGTGGGCCGGGACGGTCGCGGCGAGGGCACCGGCGGTGTTGTAGGTGCGGTGCTGCCACAGATCGCGCACCGCGTAGCCGCCGGCGCCGGGCAGGCCCACGGCGCTCGCGCTGGTCGCGATCCGCTGGGCGGTGCCGGATTCGTTGAACAGGGCCACCGTGCGGCTGCCGTCCTTCATCTCCTTGGCGACGACCCAGCGTCCGCCGCCGGAGGAGACGACCGTGCCCTGCTTGCCGAGCGGGTCCTGGTCTACGGCGATGACCTCCTTGTTGCCCAGGATGTCGTAGGTCGCCGGGGACGCCGTGCGCAGGTCCGTGCCGATGAGCAGCGGTGCGGCCATGACCGACCAGAGCGAGAAGTGCGAGCGGTACTCGGTGTCCGTCATGCCGCCGTTGCCGACCTCCAGCATGTCGGGATCGTTCCAGTGGCCGGGACCGGCGTACGGCGCGAGCGGGAGGTTCTGCTTCAGGATCGACAGCATCGAGCTCCAGTTGTCGCTGATGTCGCCGGTGGTGCGCCACAGCTGGCCGACGTCGCCGGCCCACTCCCACGGCTTGTTCTGGCCCCATTCGCAGATGCTGTAGACGATGGGCCGGCCGGTCGCCCGGAGCGCGTCCCGCATGGTCCGGTAGCGCTGCCGGGCGTCCACACCCTGGTTGTTGCAGTTGTCGTACTTCAGGTAGTCCACGCCCCAGTCGGCGAACTGCCGCGCGTCGTCGTACTCGTGGCCCAGGGCGCCCGGGAAGCCCGTGTTGCTGCAGGTCTTGGTGCCGGCGCTGGTGTAGATGCCGAGTTTGAGCCCCTTGGCGTGGACGTAGTCCGCGACCGCCTTGATCCCACCGGGGAAGCGCGCCGGGTCGGGCACCAGACGGCCGTCCGCGTCGCGGTCCGGCAGGGCCCAGCAGTCGTCCAGGTTGACGTACTGGTAGCCCGCGTCCTTCAGGCCCTTCGCCACGAAGAGGTCCGCGATGCCCTTGACCATGTCCTCGTCGAAGTCGGCCCCGCACTGCGTGGAGTTCCAGTTGTTGAAGCCCATCGGCGGGGTGAGGGCCAGGCCGTCGGCCGGGGCGGGAGCGGCCGGGGCCGCCGGGGGCCGGGCCGGGGCCGCCAGGGCGGGGGCCGCGAGGCCCGCCGCGCACAGCAGGCCGGCGGTGAGGGCTCCGGCCAGTCTGCGGCGGGTCGTCCGGGTGGTGCTGGTGGTGCGGTCGTGAGGGTGACGCATCGTCGACGTTCCTCCCACTCGCGAACGGCAGATGACGGCATGCACGCGTCATCAGTGCGCGTTTACGGTAGGACCTGTCGGACTATGTTGGAAGAGGTCCGTCAGGGATGGTGCCGACGTTCGGGTCTGTGCGCTTCGCCGGTCAAGGCTTCCCGGCCGCTATCCGAGGGCGCGGACCCGCCGGATCGGTCCGGACCGCGGTCACCACAGCATCTTCACCCCGCACGCCATGATGAAGAAACAGAACGCCCACAGAATGATCGGTCCCGCGGCGCCTCGGAAGCGCACCACCCCGAAGAACTCCATCTCCACTTTGTCGTACCGGGCTTCGAGCAGGACGACGAGGAGGAAGGAGAGAAGTGCGCAGGCGGGCAGTCCGACGACAGCCGCGAAGTGGTCCTCGTACTGCTTCAGCAGCCACGGCTCCTGTCGCCAGAGGGCGAGCGCGATCGGGACACCGGCACCGGCGGCCGCACCGAGTGCGGACAGGATGGCGATGCCGCCGACCAGGTCACGGACCAGTCTCCGCAGCCGCGGTGCGTCCTGGAGGAACCGGTGGTGTCCCCCTGCCGCGGTGTCACGGACGGTGTTTCCCCGAATCTGATCGGTCATGCAGGTCAGTATTTCCCTACGGTCCCCGGCTTAGACGCCGCTCACCGCGGCGGCCGGCGGTGCCCGGCCGGCCCGGCCCCGCCGGCCGCCGGAGCCCCGGCTCCGCATCGTCGGTCCCACGCGAGTGCCGTGTTCCGCGAGACCCCCCGGCCTTTGTGCGCGGTCGATCCGTGACCCCCGGCCCTTGCGCGCAGTTGATCAGCGCATGAAGAAGCGCAGCATGCTCGCCCTCGCCACCCTCGCCGCCGGATTCGTCGTGGCCGCCGTCACCCCGTCCCACGCGGCGGACGGCGGGGCCCTCGGCGACCTCGACGTACCGGACACCGTGCAGACGGCCGGTCACCTCGTCAGCCAGGGAAGCCTGTCCGTCGACGAGAGCCCGCTCGGACAGGACTGACCCCGCCGCCGTACGGCCCGTGTGCCGGCGTCCCCGCCGCAGGGGGCGCCGGCACACCTGTGTGCGCGGACAGGCGCCCTCAACGGCGGGGGGTTTCCGTGGCAGGGTGGAGCGGGCAAGCCTCAGGGGGCCAACAGAAGAGGGGGAGTCCGTGACCGTCGTCTGGATCAACGGCGCGTTCGGTGCGGGGAAGACCACCACCGCGGGTGAACTGATCGAACTGATCCCGAACAGCGCGCTCTTCGACCCCGAGGTCATCGGCGGGGCGCTCACGCACCTGCTGCCGCCCAAGCGGTTCGCCGAGGTCGCCGACTTCCAGGACCTGCCGATCTGGCGCCGGCTCGTGGTCGACACCGCCGCCGCGATGCTCGCCGAACTGGGCGGCACCCTCGTGGTGCCGATGACCCTGCTCCGCCAGGAGTACCGCGACGAGATCTTCGGCGGCCTCGCCGCCCGCCGGATTCCTGTGCACCATCTGCTGCTCGCCCCGGCCGAAACGATCCTGCGAGAGCGAATAGCCGGACGCAAGGTGTCGTCCGACGCGCCGGACGGCGAGCTGCGGACGCGACAGTGGGGTGACGGCCACATCGAGCCCTACCGCGCGGCCCTCGCCGCCTGGCTCACCGCCGACGCCCACCTGCTCGACACCAGCGGCCTCACGCCGTACCAGACCGCCGTCCGTATCGCCGAGGCCGTCGGCAGCGGCGCCGTACCCGCCTGCGACATCGTGCAGACGCCCGAGCCGACCGGGGAGACGCTCGCCGCCGGGGTGCTCCTCTTCGACGAAGACGACCGGGTGCTGCTCGTCGACCCCACCTACAAGCCCGGCTGGGAGTTCCCCGGCGGTGTGGTGGAGCGGGGCGAGCCACCGGCCCGCGCCGGGATGCGCGAGGTCGCCGAGGAGACCGGGATACACCTGCGCGAGGTGCCCCGGCTGCTGGTCGTCGACTGGGAGCGGCCCGTACCGCCCGGCTTCGGCGGACTGCGGCTGCTGTTCGACGGCGGCCGGCTCGGCCCCGGCGAGGCGTCCCGGGTGCTGCTGCCCGGCCCGGAGCTGCGCGCCTGGCGGTTCGCCACGGAGCAGGAGGCCGCCACGATGCTGCCCCCGGTCCGCTACGAGCGGCTGCGCTGGGCCCTGCGCGCCCGGGAGCGGGGCAGCGCCCTCTACCTGGAGGCCGGCGTACCGGTCGGCTGACCCGGCCCCAGGGGCCGCCGGGCGTCCGCGGGCCGCCGGGCGCCCAGGGATCGCCGGCCGGGGGCCCTTCTCCTGTACGAGGCCGGTCCACGGGCCGCCGACCGAGGGCCTTGCTCCTCCACGGGGCCGGTCGAACCCGCGGCCGCGCGTCCCGGAACCGGGGCGGCCTGCCCAAAAACAGGCCGCCCCCTGGTATGCGCCCGGGGGCCGCCGTGGACGGGAGGGCTCAGCCCGCCGCGTAGTTGCGCAGGAACAGCGCCTCGGCGACGGACAGCCGCTCCAGCTCCTCGGGCGAGACGCTCTCGTTGACCGCGTGGATCTGCGCCTCCGGCTCGCTCAGCCCGATCAGCAGGATCTCCGCCTGCGGGTACAGCCCGGCGAGGGTGTTGCACAGCGGGATGGAGCCGCCCTGGCCGGCGTAGCTCATGGTCTCGCCCGGGTAGGCCACCGCCATCGCGTCCGCCATCGCCTGGTACGCGGGGCTGGAGGTGTCGGCGCGGAACGCCTGGCCCTGTCCGATCTGCTCGGTGCTCACCCGGGCGCCCCACGGGGCGTGCGCCTCGATGTGCGCCTGGAGCAGCTTGGTGGCCTCCGCCGCGTCCGTGCCCGGCGGCACCCGCAGGCTGACCAGGGCGCGGGCGCTCGACTGCACCGACGCGGTGGCACCCACGACCGGCGGGCAGTCGATGCCGAGGACGGTGACGGCCGGGCGGGCCCAGAGCCGGTCGGCGACCGAGCCGTCACCGATCAGCCCGACGCCGTCCAGCACCTTGGCGTCCCTGCGGAACTGCTCCTCGGCGTACTCCAGGCCCTTCCAGGTCGCCGTGGCGTCCAGCCCGTCCACCGTGGTCGAGCCGTCCTCGGCGCGCAGCGAGTCCAGCACCCGTATCAGCGCGGCCAGCGCGTCCGGGGCGGCCCCGCCGAACTGGCCCGAGTGCAGGTTGCCGGCCAGGGTGTCGACCCGCACCCGGAGCAGGGTCATGCCGCGCAGCGCGGTGGTGACCGTCGGCAGCCCGACCCGGAAGTTGCCCGCGTCGCCGATGACGATGGTGTCCGCCGCCAGCAGCTCGGGGTGCTGCTCGGCGTACCGCTCCAGACCGCCCGTGCCCTGCTCCTCCGAGCCCTCGACGATCACCTTCACGTGCACCGGCACCCCGCCGTTCGCCTTCAGGGCGCGCAGGGCGAGCAGGTGCATGAGGAAGCCGCCCTTGCAGTCGGCGGTCCCGCGGCCGTACCAGCGGCCGTCGCGCTCGGTCAGCTCGAACGGCGGAGTGTCCCAGCCGGCCTCGTCCAGCGGCGGCTGCACGTCGTAGTGCGCGTAGAGGAGAACCGTTTTCGCACCCTCGGGGCCCGGCAGATGGCCGTACACGGACTGCGTGCCGTCCGGGGTGTCCAGCAGGGCCACGTCCGTGAATCCCTCGGCGCGCAGCGCGTCGGCGACCCAGTTCGCGGCGGCCTCGCTCTCGCTCTTCGGGAACTGGGTGAAGTCCGCCACCGACTTGAAGGCGACCAGTTCGGCCAGTTCCGCCTTGGCCCGGGGCAGCAGCGAGGCGACGGTCTCGGCGACCGGATTCGACGGCATGGGCACGCTCCTCGTGGGTGCGACGTCGTACGGGGGGTGAGTACACCGATCCTCCCACAGCGACCTGCGCGGACGGTCGCCGTAGGATGCGACAGGACACTTGGCAGCGGCTTGATCGGAGCGGTAGACCATCGTGAGCGGCGACAATTCTTCGGCGGACGACGTGCAGCGGGTGTGGGACGTCGTCGTGGTGGGCGCGGGCCCGGCGGGCGCCTCGGCCGCCTACGCGGCGGCGGTCGCGGGACGGCGCGTGCTGTTGCTGGAGAAAGCCGAGTTGCCCCGGTACAAGACGTGCGGCGGCGGCCTCATCGGCCCCTCGCGCGACGCGCTGCCGCCCGGCTTCGAACTGCCCTTCCGTGACCGTGTGCACGCCGTCACCTTCTCCCACAACGGCCGCTTCTCGCGCACCCGCCGCTCCCGGCAGATGCTCTTCGGGCTGGTCAACCGCCCCGAGTTCGACCAGCAGCTCGTCGAGCACGCCCAGAAGGCGGGCGCCGAGCTGCGGACGGGCGTCACGGTCCAGCGGGTCGAGCAGCACGGCTCGGCGGTGCCGGACCGCCGCACGGTCGCCGTCGTGCTGCAGGGCGGCGAGACGGTGCTGGCCCGCGCGGTGGTCGGCGCCGACGGCAGCGCCAGCCGGATAGGGGCCCACGTCGGCGTGAAGCTGGACCAGGTCGACCTCGGTCTGGAGGCGGAGATCCCGGTGCCGGAGACCGTCGCCGAGGACTGGAAGGGCCGCGTCCTGATCGACTGGGGCCCGCTGCCGGGCAGTTACGGCTGGGTGTTCCCGAAGGGCGACACGCTGACCGTCGGCGTGATCTCCGCGCGCGGCGAAGGCGCCGCCACCAAGCGGTACCTGGAGGACTTCATCGCCCGGCTCGGTCTCGCCGGCTTCGAGCCGGCCATCTCCTCCGGGCATCTGACCCGCTGCCGCGCCGACGACTCGCCGCTGTCCCGGGGCCGGGTGCTGGTCTGCGGGGACGCCGCCGGTCTGCTGGAGCCGTGGACCCGCGAGGGCATCTCCTTCGCGCTGCGGTCGGGCCGGCTGGCGGGCGAGTGGGCGGTGCGCATCGCCGAGGCGCACGATGCCGTGGACACCCGGCGCCAGGCCCTGAACTACGCGTTCGCGGTCAAGGCCGGGCTCGGCGTCGAGATGAGCGTCGGCAAGCGGCTGCTGTCCGTGTTCGAGCGGCGCCCGGGTCTCTTCCACGCGGCGCTCACCGGCTTCCGCCCGGCCTGGCGCGCGTTCCGGGACATCACGCAGGGCTCGACCTCGCTCGGCGAACTGGTCCGCTCGCACCCGATCGCCCAGCGCGCGCTGACCGCACTGGACCGGGACCGCGGGCAGACCGCACCGGCCGAGCCGGCGGCACCGGCCGCGTCGGCGGAGGACCCCGTCGGTTCCTGACGGCCGGGGATCCGACCTCGTCGGTTGAGGACACCGCCCGCCCGACTGATGACCGGCCCGCTTACCGCCGGCCCGCTTACCGCCGGCCCGCTTACCGCCGGCCCGCGCGGGCCGGCGGGCGGGTCGGCGAGGGTGCGGCCGGGCTTCCGGGGCCGCGCCCTGCCGGCCGTACCGTCCTACTGGCCGTACCGCCGCGCCGGCCGTAACCGTTTTACTGGCTGTGCCCGCCCTACCGCTCGCGGCCGGCGTGACCCGGTGGGCCGGGCTGGACCGGCCGCTGGAAGCGCATCAGGACGCTCACCACCCGGGCCGCGAACACGACCGCCGCGGCCACCGCGCCCACCCGGAGCAGGATCGTGGCCGGCAGGGCGGGCAGATCGAACAGCAGCGCGGGCCCGGCCACCGCGCCGAACAGCACCGCCGCCGCGAATCCGGCGCTGACCAGCGCGTACCCGATCTCGACCGTCATCGCGTCCCGCTCCGCCCCGGAACGGCGGCCCCCGTGCGTATCCATGCCGTCAGCCTCGCAGCGAGGCGCCCGGCGAGGCAAGGCCGACCAGGCGGGATCAGGCCGGACCAGCGGGGCAAGCCTATGCAAACGCATTAAATTACGATGCAATGAACGGGGTTCTCTGCTACCGTGCCGCTATGGCGGCGACGAAGGCCGAGCAGGGGCTCGTGGAGCAGTGGCGGGAGATCCTGGCGCTGCACGCCCGCACGCAGTGCGAACTGGACCGGGTGTTGCACGCACACGGCCTGTGCGCGAGCGACTTCGAAGTGCTCGACCTGCTGGCCGCCGGCCCGGCTTCCGACACCGGCTGCGTCTACCGCGTACAGGAGATCTCCGACCGGGTCCACCTCAGTCAGAGCGCGCTGTCCCGGCTCATCGGCCGCCTGGAGAAGGACGGCCTCGTCGAGCGGGGCATGTGTCCGGAGGACCGGCGCGGAGTGCGCGTGTCCCTCACGGCGAAGGGCCGCGCGCTGCACGGTGAGGTACGGCCCGTACAGCGCGCGGTGCTGGTCCGGATGCTGGCCGACGCCCGCTGACCGGACCTCAGACCCCGGCCCGCTCCTGCCACAGAGCCACGAGCGACGGGTCACCGCTCACCCGCGGGAAGTCCCTCCGGTTCCACAGCGCCAGGTACAACTGGTCCGCGGGGCCCGACAGTTCCGCCTCGGCGTCGCCCCCCGCCGCGCGCACGGTCACCGCCGGCTCGGCCGTGAGCCGCATGGTCCACACGGCGTCCGTACCCGTCCCGGTGTCCACCGCCCGCACCCTGAGCACGCGCGGCTCGTCGCTGCGCAGCCGGCTGCGGGAGCGGGCGTGAAAGCCGCGCAGCAGTTCGTCGATGCCGTCCACCGCGAAGTCCGGCGCGATGGGTGACGGTGCGCCGCCGCGCGCCAGTTCGGCGTCGTAGCGGTGCACGGTCGTCTCGTGCGCCTGCCGACGGGCCCAGAAAGCCAGCGGTGACGGGCTGGGCGCGGGCAGGAAGGTCCAGCACTCCAGGTCGGCCGGGGCGGCGGCCAGGGTGTCCACCAGCCGGCGATGGCCGTCCCGGTACCAGTCGACCAGCTCGTCGCCGTCCAGCGCCGGCGGATCGCCGAACGGCCTGCGTGCGTCGGCGCGTTCGGCGACGAGAGCGGTGGCCCACCGGTGCACGAGGCCGACGTGCCGCACGAGGTCGCGCACCTGCCACTCCGGGCACACCGGCACCTGGGCGTCGGGTCCCGCGGCGGCGGCCGCCGCCGCCAGCGACCGGCCCTCACGGTCGAGGATCTCGATGAAGTCGGCGACCCCGAGGGAGGAATCGAGGTCAGCCGAGACGCCGGGCCGAGACATGGTCATGGCCGGCCACCCCCTTGTCCTTGTTCTTGTCCTTGACCTGTACGAGCTGTCAGGCGACCCTACTCGTCCCGCTGGAACGACGGCCGCGCGAACCCCAGCCGGTCCGGTACCGGTGCGCGCGGTCACGCTGGTTCAGCCGAGACCCCGGCGCGTGGAAAAGCCCAGGACGGCGGCCGTCGCCGCCAGCGCGGCCACGCTGGTGAGCGCGACGGGCAGGGAGAACCAGTCGGCCATGAACCCGATCGCGGGCGGCCCGAGCAGCATGCCGCCGTAGCCCAGCGTGGAGGCGACGGCGACACCGGACGGGCCGGTGAGCGCGCCCGCCCGCTCCACGGCGACCGGGAAGAGATTGGCGAGGCCGAGTCCGGTCACCGCGAAACCGGTCAGCGCCGCCCAGACGGAGGGCGCGAGCGACCCGAGGAGCATGCCGGCCGCCGCGACGCCGCCGCCGGCGATCACGGTCCGGGCCCGGCCGAGCCGGGCCAGCAGCGCCGCCCCCGACAGCCGGCCGACGGTCATCGCGAGCGCGAAACACGCGTACCCGGCAGCCGCCGTGCCCGCCGGGGCCGCGAGGTCCTGCCGGAGGTGGAGCGCGCCCCAGTCGGCCAGCGCGCCCTCGCCGTAGGCCGTGCACAACGCGACGAGCCCGAAGCCGACGACGAGCCCGCGCTCACCCCGCCGGACCGCCGCCGCGTCATCCGGCCCCGCCGCCATGCGGTCCGGCCCCGCTGTCGCGTCGTCCGGCCCCGCTGTCGCGTCGCCCGGTCCCGCCGTCGCACCGCCCCGTCCCACCGCCGTCGCACCGCCCCGTCCCGCCCTCGCGCCCTCCGGTCCTGCCGCCCCCCGCGCGCGTTCCGCCGGTGCCGGCGGCTCGTACCGCAGGAGCGTGCGCCCGGCGACGGCCGTGACCAGCAGCCCGATCACGGTGAGGCACAGGAGATGGCGGGTGGGGGAGAGGACGCCGGCGGCCAGCCCGCCGACGCCGGCGCCGACCAACCCGCCCAGGCTGAAGGCCGCGTGGAAACCGGGCATGAGCGGCCCCCGCAGGGCGGCGATCAGATCGACGGCCGCGCTGTTGAAGGCCACGTTCGCACCGCCGTAGGCCGCCCCGAACAACAGCAGGACCGCCCCCAGCGCCGGTGCCGAGCGGGTGAGCGGGGGCAGGGCCACGCTGAGGGCGAGCACCGCCATGCACACCACGGTCACCGGATGACTGCCGTGGCGACGGCACAGCCGCCCGGTCAGCGTCATGGTGAACACGGCCCCCGCGGACACGCCGAGCAGGGCGAGGCCGAGGGCGCCGGTGGAGGCGTGCGTCTGGTGCTTGATGTCGGGGATCCGGACGACCCAGCCCGCGAAGAGGAAACCGTCCAGTGCGAAGAAGGCGGTGATCGCCACCCGCAGTGCCGTCAGTCCGCGCTCCGGCACGACGTGGTGCCCCCGGGTTTTGTTCAGCTTCGGCACAAAAGCAGCGTACGAGCGGGGCGGAGGGCGGGCAAGGGACGCGGCCGGGATGGCTGGGCGTGGCCGGCCGGCTACGGCGGCCCGGAGGCGTCCTGATGACGAACCGGCGTCCGAGGCTTCATCCGTTCGGGAGTCGTCGCGCCGGGCGCATCCGGCGGGCCGGACGCACCCGGACGCGGGCCGTCCCGGGACGCGGAACCGGAGCGGTGGTCTCCGTACGCAAGTCACCTGCGGTTTCCCCCGGCTGTCCGCGACGGTGATGGTCAACCAGGCGTGTGGGCAGGTTTGTTCGGGGTGGGAATCCGTGTGCGATATGCGGGGCGCGAGGCGGATACGGGTCGGTTAATGCTTGCTCACGAGCTGGTTGCGGGCGGGTGAGCGCGCCATGATGGCCCCATGACGTTGGGCTCGCGCGCGTTCGCGCAACTGGCGACCTGGCCGGATCTGAGGCAGACCGTGCCGAGCTGCGGTCTGGGTCAGGCGGTGAGTTCGGTCCTGGGGGAGATCGTGCACATCCACTCCGAGCGCGATGTCGATCTGCTGCTCACCGACCGGGCCGTCCGCCGGTTCGCCAAGGACCTCAAACACTCGGGTGCGATCAGGATCGTGCCCGGCTCGCCGTGGGTGACCCTGCGCCTGGACGCCGCGAGCGATGTCGACCTGCTGCTGACGCTGGTGAGCGTCGCGCTCCAGGCCCCGCAGACCTGGCCCGACCCGGTCGGCCGGGCCGTCACGAGCTGCAACGACCAGCGGGGCGCGGGGTTCGTGAAGGCGGATCTCAGCGGGTTCTGAGGGCGCCTCGCCGAGGGCGGGGCGAGACGGGTGGCGACGCGGCGGAAGCGCGCGGCCGTGTCCGGGCCGGGGCCCGGTGTCTCACACGGTCAGCACCCGCACGCCCGCCTCCTCGAACCGCCGTACCGTCTCGCGCTCCGCCGCCGCGTCCGTCACCAGCGTGTCCACCAGCTCCGTCCCGCAGATCCGGGCGAAGGCCCGGCGGCCCAGTTTGCTGGAGTCGGCGGCGACCACCACCCGCTCGGCGCGCTCGCACAGCAGACGGTTGACGGCGGCCTCCGCCTCGTCGTGCGCAGCCGCCCCGTGCGCGGCGTCGAACCCGACGACACCGAGCACCGTCACGTCGAGCGTGATCTGGCCCAGCACCCCGTCCGCGAGCGGACCGATCAGCTCGTACGACTGCGCGCGCGCCACCCCGCCCGTCACCACGATCTTGAACTGGGGGCGTACGGCCAGCTCGTTGGCGATGTTGAGCGCGTTGGTGACGACGGTCAGCGCCGGCGAACCGGTGGCGAGGTCACCGCGCACGGCCAGCGCGCGGGCCACCTCCGTGGTCGTCGTACCGCCGGTCAGCCCCACCGCCTCGCCCGGCGCGAGGAGTTCGGCCACCGCCTTGGCGATGCGCTGCTTCTCGGAGGCACGGCGGGCCGTCTTGTAGCGCAACGGGAGTTCGTACGACACCCCGTGCACCACGGCCCCGCCCCGGGTGCGGACCAGCATCTGCTGTTCGGCGAGCTGGTCGAAGTCCCGGCGGATCGTGGCCGCCGACACCGCCAGCTCGGCCGCGGCCTCCTCGACGTCCAGCCGGCCGCGCTCGACGAGCAGTTCCAGCAGCGCCTTCCAGCGGGCGTCCCGGGACATCCGCAGCCTCCGTTCCCCTCTTCCGGACGATCTCCCGGTCGCCGGGTGGTGACCTTCCGGCCGCTCTTCGATCGCTTTCCGTCTCCCGGCGACCCTAGCGCACCCCCTCGAATGCTTGATTGTGTTCGAAAGCTCGCTATATCTTGCAGGAACAATCAGCAAGGGGAGGGTGTGGGCATGACCCATGTCGAGAACGAGCTGAACAGCCAGCCGGAGTGCTGGGCACGGGCGGCCGAGCAGGCCGGACGCCACCGGGACGCGCTGCCGCGGCCGGGGGAGCGGGTCGCCGTCGTCGGGTGCGGGACCTCGTACTTCATGGCCCAGGCGGTGGCCGCGCTGCGCGAGGGTGCCGGACAGGGCGAGACCGACGCGTTCGCCGCCTCGGAGTTCCCCCACGGGCGGTCGTACGACCGGGTCGTCGCCCTCACCCGGTCCGGCACCACCACCGAAGTGCTGGAGCTGCTGGGCGCGTTGGCCGGGCGGACCCGCACCACCGCCGTCACCGCCGACCCCGGCACCCCGGTCGTGGCGGCCGTGGACGACCTCCTCGTCCTGGACTACGCCGACGAACGCTCCGTCGTGCAGACCCGGTTCGCGACCACCGCGGTCACCCTGCTGCGCGCCCACCTCGGCCTGCACACCGACGCCGCCGTCGCCGACGCGCGCACCGCCCTCGCCGCCCCGTTGCCCGAAGGGCTCGTGGAATGCGCCCAGTTCACCTTCCTGGGCCGCGGCTGGACCGTCGGGCTCGCCAGCGAAGCCGCACTGAAGATGCGCGAGGCCTCCCTGTCCTGGACCGAGGCGTACCCGGCGATGGAGTACCGGCACGGCCCGATCAGCGTGACCACCGAGGGCACCGCCACCTGGATGCTCGGCACGGCACCCGACGGACTCGCCGCACAGGTCCGCGCCACCGGCGGCACGTGGATCGAGGGGACGCTGGACCCGCTCGCCGAACTGGTTTGCGTGCAGCGGCTCGCGGTCGCGGTCGCCGCCGCCCGGGGACTCGACCCCGACCGGCCCCGCCACCTCACCCGCTCGGTGATCCTCGCCCCCTGAGTCCGCCGCCCTTCAGGAGGAACAGGGAAGGAAGAGGAAGGACACCTCGTGCCCCTCGTGCCCACCGGCGAGCTGATCACCCGGGCCGCCGCGGCCCGCACCGCCGTCGCCGCGTTCAACGTCATCACCCTGGAACACATCGAGGCCGTCATCGCCGGCGCCGAAACGGCCGGCTCACCCGTGGTCCTCCAAGTCAGCGAGAACGCCGTCAAGTTCCGCTACGGACGGCTCCTGCCGCTGGCCCGCGCCGCCGTCGCGGCGGCCGGACAGGCGGCCGTACCGGTCGCGTTGCACCTGGACCACGTGCAGAGCGACGAGCTGCTGCGCCAGGCGCCCGAAGCCGGGTTCGGTTCCGTCATGTACGACGCGGCCCGCCTGCCGTACGCCGGGAACCTGGCCGCCACCCGTGCCGCCGCCGACTGGGCGCACGCCCAAGGGCTTTGGATCGAAGCCGAGTTGGGGCAGATCGGCGGCAAGGACGGCCGGCCCCCGCTGGACGCGCACGCGCCCGGCGCCCGTACCGATCCCGGCCGGGCCCGGGACTTCGTCACCGGCACCGGCGTCGACGCCCTGGCCGTCGCCGTCGGCAGCGCGCACGCCATGACCACCCGCACCGCCGTGCTCGACCAGGCGCTCCTGGAGCGGCTGTCCGCCGCGCTGGCCGTGCCGCTCGTCCTGCACGGCTCCTCCGGGGTGCCGGACGAGGGGCTGGTGGCGGCGGTCCGCGGCGGCATAGCCAAGGTCAACGTCGGCACGGCCCTCAACATCGCGATGACCGGCGCGATCCGCGCGTTCCTCGCCGCCCACCCCGAGGCCGTCGACTCCCGCAAGTACCTCACCGTCGGCCGGGAGGCGATGGCCCGCGAGGTGACCCGGATCATCGGCGTCCTCTCCCGCACGGCCGGCTGATTCTCGCCCGCATGGTCGGCTGATCTTCCTTCGCCCGGCCGCCGCTCCCGCCCCGGCGCGACGGCGGCGGCCGGGACGAGGCGGCCGGGGCCGCGCACTGCCGGCGGCCGCCCTACGCCCTCTTGACGGCCTTCAGCACGACGAACTTCGGGTCGCTGGCGACCAATTGGCTGTTGCCGAACAGTCGCTTCAGCTTCAGGTGGTAGCCGAGGTGCCGGTTGCCGATCACCCAGAGCTCGCCGCCCGGCCGCAGCGCGCGCTTCGCCCCGGTGAACATCCGCCAGGCCGTCGTGTCCGTGGTCGCCTGGTGGGAGTGGAACGGCGGGTTGTTCAGCACCAGGTCCACACTGGCGGCGGCGACCCCGGCCAGCCCGTCCCCGACCCGGAACTCGGCGTGCCCCGGCACCCCGTTCGCCTTGTACGTCGCCTCCGCCGAGGCCACCGCCGGGTACGACTCGTCCACGAACAGCACCTCGGCCGTCGGATCGGCCAGCGCCACCGCCGTACCGACCACGCCGTTGCCGCAGCCGAGGTCCACCACCCGTCCGGGACCCGGGCCGGGCAGGTGCTCCAGGAGGAAGCGGGTGCCGACGTCCAGCCGGTCGGCGCAGAAGACGCCCGCGTGGTTGACCACCGTGCGCCCCGACACCGCGCCGATGCCGTCCGGGAGGGTGTAGCTGTACGGCCACGGGTTCGCGGGCCGCTCCAGCGCCGGGTCCGGGGTGCAGAAGACCAGCCGCGCCTTCTGCCGGGCCAGCGAGGTCCGGGTCGGCCCGAGGATCCGCTCGAAGAGCCGAAGCGTCGAGGTGTGGATCTCCTTCACCATGCCGGTGCCGACCACGACCGTGTCCGCGTGCACGGCCGGGGCCAGCCGCAGCAACTGGTCCTCCAGCAGCGCCAGGCTCTTGGGCACCCGCACCAGCAGCACGTCCACCCGCTCCGGCGGCGGATCCTGGGTGGTGAGCAGCCTCACGGCGCCCGGTTCCACGCCGGCCCGCCGCAGGTTCGCCCGGGTCGCCTCCTGGCCTAGGAAGGAGTCGGTGATCTGGGTCGGCCGGTGCTCCGCCAGCGCGGTGACCAGCGCGCCCCACCGGTCCCCGACCACCACGACCGTGCCCGTGAGCGGCACCCGCTCCTCGGCGAGATGGTGCAGCAGATACGCGTCGGAGGCGTCCCAGGCACGCAGCCGGTCGCGCGGGTCCTCGGGGAAGCGGGTCAGCTCGGCCTCGCCCCACGGTGTCGTCATACGGTCGCTCATCGTGCGTCCAGGCTAGCGGAGCCGCAGCTCAGGGGCCGTGGACAGCGTGGGGCACACAGGACGGGCCGTATCGCCGGGAGCGCGCGGAGGTCGCGCCGGGCGCCGTGCACGTCCCGGACCCGCCGGTCACCGAGCGGAAGCACGCCCCGCGCGCCGCCTGGCGCGGGTGGGCGCGGCCCTGGCGAAACCCTTCCCGGACGGTTCGCCGAGCCGGTCGTGGCCCGCGCCACGACGCCGGCGCTTGCCCGGGCCCGCCCTCCCCCGTGACGGTGACAGGAGCAGCCAGACGTACCCGGGGGGGTGCCTCTATGTCTTTCGTCAAGCGATGCGGGGGCTCCTGGGTTCGTAGAAGGTTCCGTCGCGGAGCATGGCGAACAGGACGCTGGTG
>NZ_JBIROU010000013.1:210306-244969 GCF_044332325.1 Streptomyces sp. NPDC017095 | reverse complement strand
CCGCTACGAACGCAAAGCCGAGCACTTCCTGGCCTTCACCAGCCTCGCCTGCACCCTCATCTGCTACCGCAGGCTCACCAAATGAGATGACCTGTAAGTGGCGGCCACCTGGGCGGCCGCCCCTTACGTGCGTCCTGCGCGGGCTCAGCTCCAGACGTTGCCCTGGTTCTGGCCGCGTGCTCCCTGCTGGCCCATGCCGAACTGGGCGGCGATGCCCTGCCCGATCTCCGCGTTCTGCGGCGGCAGCAGCTCGCTGGGCTGGACGAGCGCGAACCCGGACCCCATGAAGCTCAGCTCCCAGCCCTCACCGGTGCTGCCGCGCCGGCGCCACACTCCGGAGGAGTGGGTCTGGGCCTGCATCTGCACGCGCAGCCCGGTGGACCAGGCCACGATCGCGTCGGCGTCGCAGTTGACGTACCGGTCGGGCGTGACCCGCATCAGCAGCGGGGCGCCCGAGGTCATCAGGGCGACCCTGCCGCGCCCGGTGATGTTGAGCTGGTACTTCCCGGAACCGGAGATGCCGTAGAGGCTGTCGACGGCGATGACCTCGTGGTGCAGCGAGGAGTCCATGGCGAGGACATAGGAGCTGTCGACGGTCAGTCCGTCCTGCTCGACGTCCACGATGTGCACGTGCTGGGCGAGATTGGCGAGGTAGACGGTGCCCTGGCCGTGGCAGCGCATCAGGTCCAGGCCCTCGCCGGTGAAGGCACGCGCGCGTGCCTGGCCGGTGCCGCGGTACTCGGCGTCGAACTCGACCAGGCCCTGGTAGGCGACCATGGTCCCCTTGCGGGCGAGGACGTCGTCGTGGCCCTCCAGGGTGATCCGGAGCATCTGCGCGTTCTGCAGGCTCCAGCGCTCCTGGCTCTGGAGGTCGTTGTGCGCGAAAAGCGGGCTCTGCATGGTGTTCTGGCTCCCCCTCAGCCCCGGGCCCGGAGGCGGTCGGTGCTGTCCTCACTGGGCTGGACGACGACGATGCCCTGTCCGGAGAAGGCCATCTGGTAGGCCTCGCCGCTGCCCCGGCCGATCAGCGACTGGGCCTTGAAGCTGCGCTTGCCCTTCACCTTCAGGTTCGGCGACCAGGCGACGAGCGCGTCCGGGTCGACGTACGTCTCGTCCTCGCCGCCCCCGCAGTCCACGACGATCGGCTTGCCCCGGGACGTCAGCGCGACCCAGCCCTGCCCGGAGATCTTCGTGTTCCACAGGCCCTGGCCGGCGAACTTGGCGAGTCCCTTGACCCGCTCCACGCCCCAGCTCAGGTGGGCGTCGAAGGCGAGGAGGTTGGTGGCGTTGACGGAGATGCCCTCGCCGTCGAGGTTGATCACGACGACGTCGGCGCCGTAGTCGGCGAGGTAGAGCAGGCCGTCACCGGAGCACTTCATCAGCGGGGCGCCCTCGCCGGTGACCCAGTCGCGGGCGATCTGGCGGACGGCCGGCGGGTTGGGCTCGTACTGGATGAAGCCCTCGTAGGCGACCATCGAGCCCACGCGCGCGAGGAGGTCGTTCCCGGTCTGCAGGGCGACCTTCAGCATGTGGCTGCCGTGGTTCTCCATGCGGGCGGTGACGGCCGCGGGCGCGAAGCCCGCGATCGCCTGGTTCACGACGTTCATGTCGGGCTCCCTCAGACCTCGTACGGCTGGACGACGATGAAGTTGCCGGGTGCGCCCCGGAACTGGAGGTTGACGCTCTCTCCGGTGTCGCCCGGGTAGGCGTTGCGGCGCATCCGGACCTGGCTGGAGACGATCACCTGGGAGGCGGCCGACCAGGCGACGACGGCGTTGCAGTCGGCGAAGGTGGTCGGTGTGACCGGCAGCACCACGGGCGTGCCGTGCGTCTTGACGACGATCGTGCCGGTGCCCTGGAACTGCATGGTGAACAGCGCGCCGCCCGGGATGCCGTGGCCCTCGATCCGGCGGACCTCGTAACCGAGGCTCTCGTCGAAGGCGAGGACGTTCTCCGCGGAGACGCAGATCGCGTCGCCCTGGAGTTCGACGGGGTGCAGGTGGGTGGCGTCGTCGGCGAGGAAGACCTGGCCCTGGCCGGTACAGCGCATGAGCTGCATCTCCTGGCCGGTGGCGTTGCCCACGACCCGGCCCATGAACCCGGCGCCCTTGTAGCCGAAGTCGACCTTGCCCTGGTAGAGCACCATGCTGCCCTGCCGGGCCAGCACCGGCTGGCCGCCGACGCCGAGGTCGACGCGGATGAGCTTCTTGTTCTGCTGCGTCCAGCGCTGGCCGGTCGGTGTCTCCTTGAACGCCAAGAGCGCGGCCGTCACCCCGGCGCCGCCCTGGGGCGCGCCCTGCGGCACTCCGTAGGCGGCGGGCTGCTGACCGGGCACCTGTCCGTAGCCCGGCGGCAGGGGCGGGGCGGGCTGGGCGCCGTAGGACGCCTGCTGCGGGCCGTGTCCCGGAGGCATCGGCGCGCCGGGACCACCGCCGTACGACGGCTGCTGCCCGCCGAACGGTGCGGGGGCCGGTGCCGCGGGTGCGGCCGGTGGCGGGACGGTGCCGGCGGCGGGCGGGGCCAGCGGGGCGACGACCGTCGGGGCGCCGTGCACGTTCGGGGCGGGGGCTGGGGGCGGGGCGAAGCCCTGCGGGGCCGGAGCGGGGGCGGGCGGCGCGGCGGATTCCGGGGCGGCCGGGGCGGCGAACGCGGGCGGCGGGGTGGCCTGGGCGGGCGGGGCGAAGCCGGGGACAGCGCCGGCGGACGGCTGGGGATGCGGCTGCTGCGCGGCGGCGGGCGCCTCCTCCTCCAGCACCTCGCCGCCGAAGTTCTTCAGCAGCGCCTCCAGGCCGCCGTCGAAACCCTGGCCGACGGCGGCGAACCGCCACCCGTCCTTGAAGTAGAAGTCACCGAGCATCACGGCCCGCTCGGTGGAGAACTCCGAGCCGTCGAAGGAGTACCGCGCGACCTCCTCGCCGCCCGCCACGATGCGGAGGTATCCGGGGCCGATACGCGACATCTGGCCGTCGCCGTCGATGGTCGCGGTGAAGGACAGCTTGCGGATCCCGGCGGGAATCCGGTCGAGCGTGACCCGGAACGACTCCGTGTCACCCGCCTGCGCACCGAGCAGCTGGACGGACTCCTCGGGGGATTTCGGCTGGTTGAAGAAGATGAAGTACCGGTCGTCCGACAGACGCTCGTCGGCGTCCAGACCGAAGCAGCTGATGTCGAAGGTCAGCCCCGGGGCCGCAATCTGCACGCCTACGTACAGATCCGTGCCCAGCGTGAGGTCACTGATCCTGGCCTTGTGGCCGCGTTGGAATTCCCTGGCCATGCGCGACGACCGTCCCCCATCCCGAATGTGAGTGCGTCGCGCCAGGCTAACGGCAATATCCGGCAGCGGCTTCGAAGGGTCGCGGTCGGTACAGAGCCGGTACACAAGCACCATCCGGCGGTGGACGGGAGCGGTCAGCCGTCCCGCTCGCCGGGTTCACCCGTTTCGCCGTGTTCGCTGGCCTCACCGCTTTCATCCTGTACGTCGCGTTCGTCGCGCCCGTCCGAAACGTGCGGCAGGCGTGCGGCGGCGGCCACTCCTTCGAGGTAGCCGCGGGCCCGCTCGGTCCTCGGATACGCCTCCAGCAGCCGCCAGAAGCCGGGCCCGTGCCCGGGGACCAGCAGGTGCGCCAGCTCGTGGCAGAGCACGTAGTCCACGACGTACTCCGGCATCCCCTGGAGGCGGTGCGAGAGCCGGATGCTGCCCTCGGCCGGGGTGCACGAACCCCAGCGGGTGTTCTGGTTGGTGACCCAGCGCACGGAAGCCGGCCGGGCCCGGCCGTCGAAGTACTGCGCCGACAGCCGCTCGGCACGCTCGGCCAGCGCGGTGTCGCCCAGGACGCGCCTGCTCTCCTGGGCGGCGAGCTTGTCCAGCATGACGGTCACCCAGCGCTGCTCCTCCGCCTTGGACATACGGGCGGGGATCAGGACGACGGTGCGATCGCCCTCGCGGTACGCGGAGACGGTACGGCGGCGCCGGGGGCTCCTGCGGACCTCGATCGCGCTCGCCGCCGGACCGCCGGGCGGCTGGCGGGTCATGCTGCGCTGCGGTTCACCGGCGCGGTGCAGAGGATCGGCGGGCACGCCCCGACGTTACCCGGTGCGCGCGGGCAAAGTCCCGGCTCCGGGACGATGCCGCAGATTCCTCCGACGAATCCCACGGCCTGTGGATAACTTTCGACGCCGGACGCCCGGACCGGGCATGCTGACAGGCGTCGGAGGAACCCGCCCGGCTTCACCGACGAAAGGACGTTCCGCCCGGGATGTCCCGCTGGTAAGAACTAGGTGCGACTACGGGGGCCGCTCATGCATCCGGTGGTGAAGTCCGCGCTGCGGCGCGGCTGGCGCGATCAGAGCACGGTGCAGTTCGGGATGACCCCGGCGCACGCGGTGACGCTGGGACCGGTGGACCAGGCCACGGACGGCTTCCTGGCACTGCTCGACGGCACCCGCGGACTGCCGCTGCTGCGCGAGGAGGGCCGCCGCGCGGGACTGCCGGGCGGACGTGTGGACGCGCTGGTGCGGCGGCTGGCCCGGGCCGGCCTCGTCGACGACGCCCGCGGCGGCGGCCCCGCCGCGGACGCGCTGCGGGTGAGGACCGAGGTGCTCCAGCGGCTGCGCCCCGACCTCGCCTCGCTGTCCCTCGTCGCATCCGAGCCGGGCGGCGCACCGGCGCGGCTGGCGGCGCGGCGCGCGCTGCGGGTGCGGGTGCGCGGAGCGGGCCGGGTCGGCGCCCTGCTGGCCTCGGTGCTGGCGGGCGCCGGGATCGGCGAGGTGGAGGTGGACGACACGGGCCGGGTGGAGCCGTGGGACGTGGCGCCGGGCGGGCTGACCGCGGAGTCGGTCGGCGACCGCCGGGAGGCGGCGGCGCGGGCGGCGGTCCGCCGAGCCGCGCCGGACCGGCCGCCGCGCCACCCCCACTCCCCGGGCTCCGGCGCCGGCGGCCCCGGACTGTCCCTGGTGGTCCTCGCGCCCCGGGACGAGGTCGCCGTGCACGCCCCGGACCCGGCCGCCGCCGAGTCGCTCATGGCCTCCGGCACCCCGCATCTGTACGCCGGGGTGGTGGAGGGCACGGGTGTCGTCGGTCCACTGGTCCTGCCCGGCGAGACGGGCTGTGCCGGATGCCTGGACCAGGAGCGCACCGACAGTGATCCGGCCTGGCCCCGGCTGGTCACCCAGTGGCGGTCCGGCCGGGCCCGCCGGGTCGCGGCCTGCGATCTGGCCCTGGCCACGACGGTGGCCGGGATGGCGGCCGCACAGGCGCTGGCCTTCCTGGACGGCGGTCCGGCGGGCGGCGCGGGCATCCGCCGTGAGGTGTCCCTGCCCGGTCTGACCTGGCGTGCCCACCCGGTCCGGCCGCATCCGGCGTGCGGCTGCGGGGCGGCCGGGAAAGGCAGCCGGGAACATTCCCCGACCATGGGGCGGCCACGCGCGACAATGGCGGTGCGACGGCCGACGACCAAGCGACAACGCGAAGCAGGCGCGGCACGGCCGACTGCGACTTGGAGGGCGCATGTCTGATCTTCCCCGGAAGGCGGTCACCCGGACCGCCAAGCTGGCCGCGCTCCCGCTCGGCTTCGCCGGACGGGCGACGTGGGGGCTGGGCAAGCGGATCGTGGGCGAGTCCGCGGAGATCGTCGGCCGCGAACTGCAACAGCGCACGGCGGATCAGCTGTTCAAGGTGCTCGGCGAGCTGAAGGGCGGCGCGATGAAGTTCGGGCAGGCCCTGTCCGTCTTCGAATCCGCGCTGCCGGAGGAGGTCGCCGGCCCCTACCGGGCCGCCCTGACCAAACTCCAGGAAGCCGCCCCGCCGATGCCGACCCGTACGGTGCACGCGGTGCTGGAGGAGCGGCTGGGTCCGGACTGGCGCGAGCTGTTCGAGGAGTTCGAGGACAAGCCGGCCGCCGCGGCCTCGATCGGCCAGGTGCACCGGGCGGTCTGGCACGACGGCCGCGAGGTGGCGGTCAAGGTGCAGTACCCGGGCGCCGGCGAGGCCCTCCTCTCCGACCTCGGCCAGCTGAGCCGGTTCGCCCGGCTGCTCGGCCCGCTCATCCCGGGCATGGACATCAAGCCGCTGATCGCGGAGCTGAGGGACCGCGTCTCCGAGGAACTGGACTACGGCCTGGAGGCACAGGCCCAGGCCGCGCACGCGGCGGAGTTCGCGGACGACCCCGACGTGGTCGTCCCGGCGGTGGTCCACCAGTGCGAGCAGGTCCTCGTGACCGAGTGGATCGACGGCATCCCGCTGTCGGAGATCATCGCGGACGGCACCCCCGGACAGCGCGACCGAGCGGGCCAGCTCCTGGCCCGCTTCCTCTTCTCCGGGCCGGCCCGCACCGGCCTGCTGCACGCCGATCCGCACCCGGGCAACTTCCGTCTGCTGCCCGGCGGCCCGGCGGGCGAGGACGACTGGCGCCTGGGCGTCCTGGACTTCGGCACGGTCGACCGGCTCCCCGGCGGGCTGCCGGACCCGATCGGCGTCTCCCTGCGGATGACCCTGGACGGCGACGCGGAGCGGGTCTACGAACTGCTCTGTGCGGAGGGGTTCGTGAAGGAGAGCATCGACCTGGAGCCGGACGCCGTCCTGGACTATCTGCTGCCGATCATCGAGCCGGCCCGGGTGGAGGCGTTCACCTTCAGCCGCTCCTGGATGCGCGGCCAGGCCGCCCGCATCGCCGACCCGCGCTCGCCCGCCTACCAGCTCGGCAAGCGGCTCAACCTGCCGCCGGCCTACCTGCTGATACACCGGGTGACCCTGAGCACCATCGGAGTCCTGTGCCAGCTGGGTGCCACGGTGCGGCTGCGGGACGAACTGGAGGAATGGCTGCCGGGCTTCGCACCGGACGCGCCGGACGCGACCGAGGAGGAACCGGCAGGGGCCTGATCCGGCCGCACGGTGCCCGCAACGCACGGCGGGGGCCGGTCCGTTCGGCCGGACCGGCCCCCGCGGAGAGCTTCGCCTCCCGGGTTTCCGGTAGGCCACCGCCGCTCGGGTGTGAGCGTTACTGCATCACGGCCATGGCGAGCGCGCGGCGGGCGCGCAGCGAGGCTCGCTCGGCCCGGCGCTGCATCCGCTGGGCGACCGCCAGGCGCATGGCCCGGCGCTCGCGCACGGCGTGCTGAAGCTGGTCGTGCATATGCGCACGAGCCAGGGCTTCTTGCATGAGTTGCATCTCGTGGTTCCTGTTCTGGCGCGCTTCGGTGGCGCCGGTGGTGGTGAAGTCTGGGGTCGCGGAGCCGGCGGGCTCAGTGGTGGACGGCGTCATCGGGGCCTGCTTCTTGGGGTCGTGCGTGAGAGGGCGGTCGATCGTTCCTGCGGTGTTCATGCTGTGACCGGGTTCTTGCGCGGGCGGCCACGCGGCCGCTTCCGGGCGACGACGACACCCTGGACGAACAGCTCGCCACCCCAGACACCCCACGGCTCACGCCGCTCCTTGGCGCCGGCGAGGCAGGCCTCGACCAGCGGGCAGGTGCGGCAGAGGGACTTGGCGTACTCCACGTCCGCGGGCGACTCGGCGAAGAAGACCTCCGGGTCGTAGGAGCGGCAGGGGACGGGTACGCCGAGGTTCTCGATGGCGTCGTCGAGCGCGGTGAGCGCGGTGAGGGGGGCGAGGGCGGTCAAGGTGGAGTCCTCCGTGAGGCCGGGCGGGGGGATCGTTTGCGAAGGCGGTACGGACGGGGCGTGCGCTTCGAGTTGCACGATGGTCTTCCTCGTCTGGTCGTTCCGGCCGGTTGACCGGGTGTCGGCTGGGTACCGGGTTCTTTTCTTGTCCCGAGGCCCCTTCACTCCGTCGTCCCGTTCGGGACAAACAGAAGGGCCGCGGATCCCGGATGGGGTTCCGCGGCCCTGAAGGCGCCGGCCTGATCGGAGATCAGGCTGGATCACTCCAGGGTTCTGGCCCACGGAAGGCCCACATCAGGTGGTGCTGCGTCGTCTGCTTCCGGAATCCGGCACCGGCCGCCGCGAAGGCATAGGCATGCGCCTGTGCCACTACCGCTTCCAGTGCCTTGGTCGGTCGCTCATCGCGCTCACGAACGGGAAGGCTCGCGAGGGCACGGGAGGACGCCGGACGCACGGCACGGACACCGGACAGACCGGTGCCCTGGTTCGAGGCGCCGAGAATGCACGTGGAGACGGTCGAGCGATCGGTCAGTTTGGCCGTGCTGATGGAGCTGATGTTGATGCTGATCACAGGACTCGCCTCCTCTCGGCGTCTCAAGGGACCGGGGTGAATCCGGTCCGTTCGGATATGCAAGTACAACACGGAGCCGGGGCCTTGGAGAAGGCCGCTGCTTCCGTGCTTAGAACCTATGGGGATTGCCGGGGCATGCGCAAACTATTTTTTCGACGAGTTGCCCTCACTCGCTCTCCTCGCCTGCATCAGGCTCCCGACCTGCGCAAATGGCCAGAACATCGGCGCCGTAGCTGCGCAGCTTGCGGCTGAGGACACCAGGGATGCGGGCGAGTTCGGCGGAGGTGTCCGGGCAGGCTTCCGCGATCGCCATCAGTGTCCGGTCCGTGAAGACGCAGAAGTCCGGCTGGCCGCTGCGCTCGGCCTGCACCGCGCGCCACTCCCGGAGCCGTGCGTAGAGCCCTTCGTCCATGTCCGAGGGGCAGTCCTCGCAGCGCATCAGCTTCATCTCGCCGGCGTCGGTGAGCGTGCGTCCGCAGACGCGGCAGCGGGCGGGGGTGCGCTGGGTGCGGCGGGGTGCGGCGACGGCGTTGGGCCGGGAACCGCGTTCGACGCCCGCGCCCGCGCCGGAGCCGGTGGGTCCGACGGTGGGCGTGGTGCCGGGGCGCAGGCCGTCCAGGAAGCGGCTCGGTCTGCGGCCCGGGCGGCCGCCCGGTGAGCGGGACAGGGCCCAGGAGACATGGAGGCGTTCCCGGGCGCGGGTGACGCCGACGTAGAGCAGCCGGCGCTCCTCCTCGATCTGCTCGTCGGTGCGGGCGTAGGAGATGGGGAGCATGCCCTCGGCGACGCCGACCAGGAAGACGACGTCCCACTCCAGGCCCTTGGCGGCGTGCAGGGAGGCGAGGGTGACGCCCTGCACGGTCGGGGCGTGCTGGGCGTTGGCCCGCTCGTCCAGTTCGGCCACGAAGTCGGCGAGGGTGGCTCCGGGGCGGGCGGCGGCGAGGTCGTGGGCGAGGCTGACCAGGGCGGCCAGGGATTCCCAGCGTTCCCTGACGGCGCCGGACCCGGCCGGGGGCGCGCTGGTCCAGCCTTCCCCGGAGAGGACGGCGCGCACCTGGGAGGGCAGGTCCACGACGTCGTCCAGCAGGGAGTCGTTGCCGCCGAAGCGGGCCGCGCCGCGCAGGGCGAGGCCGGCCTTGCGGATCTCGGGCCGGTCGAAGAAGCGCTCGGCACCGCGCAGCTGGTACGGCACACCGGCGTCGGCGAGTGCCTGCTCGTAGGTCTCGGACTGGGAGTTCGTACGGAACAGCACGGCGATCTCGGCGGCCGGGACACCGGCGTCGATCAGCTCGCGGATGCGCCGGGCGGCGCCTTCGGCCTCGGCGGGTTCGTCGGTGTACTCGACGTAGACGGGCTCGGGTCCCGAGGGGCGCTGGGAGACGAGTTCCAGCCGGTATCCGGCGGCCCGGCCTCGGGCCTGGGCGAGCAGGCCGTTGGCGAGGCGGACCACCTGGGGCGTGGAGCGGTAGTCGCGGACCAGCTTGACGACGGTGGCACCGGGGTGCCGGACGCGGAAGTCGAGCAGGTGGTCCGGGGTTGCTCCCGTGAACGAATAGATGGTCTGGCTGGCGTCACCGACGACACACAGGTCCTCGCGGTCGCCGAGCCACAGGTCGAGCAGCCGCTGCTGGAGCGGGCTGACGTCCTGGTACTCGTCCACGACGAAGTGCTGGTACTGCGAACGGACCTGCTCGGCGATGTCGTGCCGATCCTGGAGGACGGCGACGGTGAGCAGCAGGACGTCCTCGAAGTCGATCACCGCGCGGTCGCGCTTGAGGTCCTCGTAGGCCGCGTAGAGATGGGCGATCTCGGCCGGGTCGCGAGGTGTCTCGCGGCCGGCCTTCGCGGCCGCGTACGGGTAGTCGGCGGGGACGGTCTGGGTGACCTTGCACCATTCGATCTCGGCGGTCACGTCCCGCAGCTCGTTGCGGTCGAGGCGGGTGCCGAGGCCGACGGCTGCCTCGGCGACGAGCTGGACCTTGCGGTCGACGAGCCGGGGCATGACGCCACCGACCGCTTTCGGCCAGAAGTACTGGAGCTGGCGCAGGGCGGCGGAGTGGAAGGTGCGGGCCTGGACGCCCTGGGCACCGAGCTGGCGGAGCCGGCCGCGCATCTCGCCGGCGGCGCGGTTGGTGAAGGTGACGGCGAGCACGCTGGACGGCTGGAGGATGCCGGCCCGCACCCCGTAGGCGATGCGGTGGGTGATCGCCCGGGTCTTGCCGGTGCCCGCTCCGGCCAGCACGCACACCGGACCGTGCAGGGCGGTGGCGACCTCGCGCTGCTCGGGGTCGAGCCCTTCGAGCACCGCGTCGGCCGACTCCGGTACCCGAGGGAAAAGGGTGGAATGCGTTGCTGCTGTCACACCGCCATGCTGCCAGGTCGGCCGGGACGGACGGGCCGGTTGTCCACAGGCGGGACCTCGCAGTCCTATAAACGGCAGGCTTGTTGTCGTATTGATGCGGCAGGCATCACACAGACGCGGCGGGCCGCGCGGCGGAGGGCG
The DNA here is from genome assembly GCF_044332325.1 of Streptomyces sp. NPDC017095. Classification (NCBI taxonomy): domain Bacteria; kingdom Bacillati; phylum Actinomycetota; class Actinomycetes; order Kitasatosporales; family Streptomycetaceae; genus Streptomyces; species Streptomyces sp. NPDC017095. The sequence continues at coordinate 234,280 of NZ_JBIROU010000013.1, read as the reverse complement.
GGCGGTGCGGATACCCCACCCGGGAATGACCGCCCGGCCACTCGTGTTCTCCTGCTCGACGACCTTTCCACCGAACTGTCCGAGGAGAGCGAGAGACATGCAGGGCACTGTGACGATGTACAGCACGACGTGGTGTGGCTACTGCCGGCGGCTGAAGAGCCAGCTCGACCGGGAGGGCATCGCGTACAGCGAGATCAACATCGAGCAGGACCCCGAGTCCGCCGCCTTCGTGGAGAAGGCGAACGACGGCAACCAGACCGTCCCGACCGTGCTCTTCCCGGACGGCTCCACGCTGACGAACCCGTCGCTGGCCCAGGTGAAGCAGAAGCTGGCCGCCTGACACGCCCCGGTCACCGCGGTGACCGACGACAGGGCGGCCCCGGCAGGACCGGGGCCGCCCTGTCGTGTCAGACGAAGCCGCGGGTCGGCAGGGGCTTGCCGTACCACATCTCGATCAGCCGGGCCGCGATGGAGATGCCGTAGGGCGGCAGCACCTCGCCGGACTCGAAGGCCGCGTGCAGTTCCTCGCGGGAGAACCAGCGGGCCTCGTGGATCTCGTCGCCGTCGACGTCGATCTCGGTGGACGTGGCCCGGGCCATGAAGCCCAGCATCAGGCTGGACGGGAAGGGCCAGGGCTGGCTGGCGATGTACTCGACCGGCCCGACCGTGACGCCGACCTCCTCGCACACCTCACGGCGCACGGCCTGCTCGATGGACTCCCCGGGCTCCACGAATCCGGCCAGCGTGGAGAAGCGGCCCTCGGGCCAGTGCACCTGCCGGCCGAGCAGGATGCGGTCCTCCTCGTCCGTGACCGCCATGATCACGGCCGGGTCGGTGCGCGGGTAGTGCTCGGCGCCGCAGGCCTGGCAGCGCCGGATGTGACCGGCCGCCGCGATGACCGTGCGCTCGCCGCAGCGGGAGCAGAAGCGGTGGGTGCGCTGCCAGTTCTCCAGGCCCACCGCGTGCACCATCAGCCCGGCGTCGCGCGGCGACAGCAGCAGGCCGGCCTCCCGCAGCCCCGCCGGGCGCGCGGACTGGTCGATACGGCCGGGCAGCGAGTCCTTCTGGAGCGCGAAGTAGCTCACGCCGTCCTCGTCGATGCCGAGGAAGTAGCGGTGCGCCTCGGTGAGGGGCGCCTCGAAGGACGGCGTCATCACGAGTTCGGTCCGGCCGTCCGGCGTCTCGTCGATGAGCACCTGGCCGCCGGAGACCACGAAACAGCGGGTCGTGGGGTGGCTCCACGCCGCCGCCAGCCAGGCCTCGTCCAGCCGGTGGTGGGCGGCGCGGTCGATGCCGCTCGGGGCGGTCAGCGAGATGGGTCGGTCGGCTGTGTGGTCGGTGCAGGTGGTCACGTGTGCTTCCAACTCCCCCAGTTCAGCATTTCTTCGGCGGGCGGTTCGGCGGGACATAGGGCGGGAGGGCACCGGGACGGCGCGGGCGGGACGGCCGTCTCCAGTGTGCCCCGCGCACGGTGCCTCCCGGCGGCGGCCGGGTCAGGGTGCGGTACGCCAGTTCCGGGCCAGGTCACCCCACAGGTAGGCGCTGGTCTCGACGCCCTTGAAGAGGAGGTCAAGCTCGACCTTCTCGTTGGGGGCGTGCCAGCCGTCGGACGGGACGGAGATGCCGAGGAAGAGCACCGGGGCGCCGAGGACCTCCTGGAGGTCGGCGGCGGGTCCGGAGCCGCCCTCGCGGGTGAACCGGACCGGGCTCTGGAAGGCGCGGCCCATGGCGCGGACCACGGACTGCAGCGCGGGGTGGTCGAGCGGGGTCAGACACGGGCGGGTGGCCGCGCCGAAGCGGGTCTCGCAGCGGATGCCGGCGGGCACCTGCTCGGCGGCCCACGCGCGCACGGCGTTCTCGATGTGGCCGAGGTCCTGGCCGGCGACCAGCCGGAAGGACAGCTTCACCATGGCCGTGGACGGGACGATCGTCTTGTTGCCGGGGCCCTGGTAGCCACCGCCGATGCCGTTGACCTCGGCGGTCGGGCGGGCCCAGACGCGCTCCAGGGTGGTGTAGCCGGCCTCGCCGTGCGCGGCGTGCGACTTGGCCGTGCGCAGCCAGCTCGCCTCGTCGAAGGGCAGCTCGGCGAAGAGTGCGCGCTCGCGGTCGGTCAGCTCGACGATGCCGTCGTAGAAGCCGGGTATCGCCACGCGCGCGTGCTCGTCGTGCAGGGCGGCGACCAGGCGGGCCGCGGCGGTGGCCGGGTTCGGGACGGCGCCGCCGAAGGAGCCGGAGTGGATGTCCTGGTCCGGGCCGTACAGCCGGATCTCGCACTCGGCGAGGCCCCGCATGCCGGTGCACACGGTCGGGGTGTCCTCGGCCCACATGCCGGTGTCGGAGACGATCACGGCGTCGGCGGCGAGCCGCCCGGCCTTCTCCCCCACCAGGGCGCGGAAGTGCGGCGAGCCGGACTCCTCCTCGCCCTCGATCAGCAGCTTGAGGTGGACGGCCGGCGCGCTGCGGCCGGTCGCGGCGAGGTGGGCGCGGACGCCGAGTGTGTGGAAGAACACCTGGCCCTTGTCGTCGGCGGCCCCGCGCGCGTAGAGACGGTCGCCGCGGACGACCGGCTCGAAGGGGTCGCTGTCCCAGCCGTCCTCGCGGGCGGCGGGCTGCACGTCGTGATGGCCGTAGACCAGGACCGTGGGCGCCTCGGGGTCGTCCGAGGGCCACTCGGCGAAGACGGCGGGCGCTCCCGGCGTCTGCCAGACCTCGGCGGTCGGGAAGCCGGTTTCCTTCAGGGTCGCGGCGAGCCAGTCCGCGCTGCGCCGTACGTCGGGCGCGTGGTCGGGCTGGGCCGACACGGAGGGGATGCGCAGCCATGCGGCGAGGTCGTCGAGGAAGGCGGCGCGGTGCTGCTCGATGTACGCGCGGACGGCGCTGTCCGGGGTCTGGCTCATGCTCACGAGCCTATCCGCCCGCACCGACATCCTCGGCGGGCGATTGGTCACACTCAGGTCGCCTGGTGTGTGCTATCCGTCTCACCGGTGAGCAGCCGCTCCAGCGCGGCCCGGTCGGGCAGGCCGGCGGGGCGTACGACCTCGCCGGTGCGCACGTACAGGAAGGCGGCCGTGACCGACTCGGGCGGTACGCCCTGTTGCTCGGCCCAGGCCAGCCGGTACACGGCGAGCTGGAGCGGGTCGGCGGTGCCGGTGCGGCCGGTCTTCCAGTCGACGATCTCGTACGTCGCCTCGTCCCCGTCGCCGTTCCGGTAGACGGCGTCGATGCGGCCCCGGACGACACGGCCGGCGAGGGTGAGCTGGAAGGGGGCCTCGACCCGGTACGGGGTGCGCCGGGCGTACTCGGTGCGTTCGAACGCCTCCTTCAGGGCTTCCAGGTCGTGTTCGTCGGCGATCTCGGCGTCGGTGCCGGGCAGCTCGTCCGGTTCCAGCAGGGGCAGGGTGAGTTCCTCGAAGCGGGATTCCACCCAGGCGTGGAAACGGGTGCCCCGGCGCGCTGCCGGCTGCGGGGGGCGCGGCATGGGGCGCGCGAGTTCCTGCGCGAGGCCGTCCGGGTCCTCGGCGAGCCGGAGCAGCTGGGAGGCGGTGAGCGTGGCGGGCAGGGGTACGTCGGTGACGGTGCGCCGGGCGCGCAGCAGCTCGCCGGCGAGCGCGTCCAGGTCACGGTCCCAGGAGGCGACGACCCGGGCCTCCTCGGGGGTGAGCGCGTCGGCGGGCCGCGGCCGGGCGGGCCGGTGGCCCTCCTGCGGGGCGGGCGCCTGGTGCGGGACCGTGGGGCGACCGGTGCTCCGGGAATCCCCGCCGACGGTGCCGTAGGGGGCGGTGCCGTGCGGGGCGGGAGCGGCTGCGTGGCCGGGGGGCGCGTCGGCGGGTGCCTCGCCGAGGGGCGCCTCGTCGGGGGGCGGGGGCTCCTCGGCGCGGGGATCGTCCGCGTAGGCCTCGTAGGGACCGTCCTCGTACGGCTCCTCGCCGTAAGGGTCGTCGTGGGGGTCGCCGTACGGATCGTCATGCGGTTCGGCGCCGTGCGGATCGTCGTCCCACGGTGCGTCGTCGTCCGGCGGGGTGGGCCAGTCCGGGTGGTCGTCGCCGGCGGGGTCGTGCACGACCGGCCCGGCGCCCTCGGGGCTGACGGCGAGCGCGTCCAGGTGGGCGAGGACGGTGTCGGCGGCGGCGCGGCGGCGGGCCAGCGCGTCGGCGTCCAGCGGGAGCGGCCACACCTGGTCGGCGGTGGCCGCGTGCAGGGCCGGGTTCTCCGCGTCCTCGGCGGGTTCGTCGGCCCACACCTCGATCTCGCCGTACCCGGCGGCGCAGTGGTCGTACAGGGCCCGCAAGAAGTCGGAGGGGCCGCGTCTGCGTTTCTGGCTGGGTCCCCACCAGTGGCCGGAGCCGAGCAGGAGGGAACGGGGGCGAGTGAAGGTGACGTAGCCGAGGCGCAGCTCCTCGGTGTGCTGGTGGTCCTTCATGGCCTCGTGGAAGGCCTTCATGCCGCGCGCGTCCCAGTCGGTGACGTCGGGCAGGGTGTCGGTGTCGCCGCGCAGGGCGTGCGGCACCACCTTGGCCTGCGCGGTCCACTTCTCGCGGCCCTGGGCGCTGGGGAAGGTGCCGGTCACGAGTCCGGGGACGGCCACGACGTCCCACTCGAGGCCCTTGGACTTGTGCGCGGTGAGCACCTTGACGGTGTTCTCGCCGCCGGGCAGGGCGTTGTCGAGCCCCTTCTCGTACTGGGCGGCGGTGCGCAGGAAGGCGAGGAAGGCCAGCAGGCTGGCCTCGCCGTCGCTCGCGGCGAAGGAGGCGGCGACGTCCAGGAAGTTCGACAGGGTCTCGCGGCGGCGGGCGGCCAGCGCGTGCGGGGACGCCGACAGCTCCACTTCGAGGCCGGTGACGGCGAGGACGCGGTGCAGGACGTCCATCAGCGGGTCGGCCAGCGAACGGCGCAGGTCGCGCAGTTCGGCGGCGAGCCGGGCGAAGCGCACGCGTGCGTCCGCGGAGAACGGCAGCCCGTCGTCGGCAGTGCCCGCGGAGTCCTGCGCCGGCGTCTCCAGGAACGTGTCCAGGGCGTCCGCGAGCGATATCACCTCGGACGGGTCGACGCCCTCGACGGCCGCCGCGAGCCGGCGGTCGGGGTCGTCGCCGGCGTCCACGCGCGCGTGGGCGACCAGCAGGCGGGCCCGGCGGCCGAGCAGGGCGAGGTCGCGGGGGCCGATGCGCCAGCGCGGTCCGGTCAGCAGACGCACCAGGGAGGCGTTGGCGCCCGGGTCCTGCAAGACCTCGCAGACGGCGACGAGGTCGGCGATCTCGGGCAGGTGCAGCAGCCCGGAGAGGCCGACCACCTCGACCGGGACGTCGCGGGCGACGAGGGCGCCCTGGATCTCGGCGAAGTCGGCCGCGGTCCGGCACAGGACGGCGATCTCGCCGGGTGGCGTGCCGGTGCGCACCAGGTGGGCGAGGGAGTCGGCGATCCAGTCGGTCTCCTCGGCGTGGGTGGGCAGCAGCGCGCAGCGCACGGTGCCGTCGTACTCGGCGCCGGGCGCCGGGCGGAGGGCCTCCACGCCCGCGTGCAGGGCGCGCAGGGGCGCGGCGAGGCCGTTGGCGAGGTCGAGCAGGCGGCCGCCGCTGCGGCGGTTCTCGCTGAGCGCCTGCCGGGCGGCGGGCCGGCCGTCGGCGTGGCGGAAGTGGTCGGGGAAGTCGTCCAGGTTGGCGACGGAGGCGCCGCGCCAGCCGTAGATGGCCTGGCAGGGGTCGCCGACGGCGGTCACGGGGTGGCCGGTGCCGTCGCCGAACAGGCCCGCGAGCAGGACGCGCTGGGCCACGGAGGTGTCCTGGTACTCGTCCAGGAGCACCACGCGGAACTCCTCGCGCAGCAGACGCCCCACCTCGGGGATGCGGGCGAGGCGGGCCGACAGGGCGATCTGGTCGCCGAAGTCGAGCAGGTCCCGCCGGCGCTTCTCGGCCCGGTAGCGCTGGACGAGGCCGGCGAGCTCCCGGCGGGCGGCGGCCGCCTCCGGGACCTTGCGCAGGTCGGCGTTGGTGAGCTTGGCGCCTTCCAGGGTCTCCAGCAGGCCGGTGTCCCAGGCGCGCAGTTCCTCGGGGTCGACGAGGTGTTCGGCGAGTTCGGCGTCGAGGGCGAGCAGGTCGCCGACCAGGTCGGCGAAGGAGCGGGTCAGCGCCGGGTACGGGCCTGGGGCCTCGCGCAGCACGCGTGCGGCGAGCTGGTAGCGGGTGGCGTCGGCGAGCAGCCGGGAGCTGGGCTCCAGGCCGAGGCGCAGACCGTGGTCGGTGAGCAGGCGGCCGGCGAAGGCGTGGTACGTCGAGATGACCGGCTCGCCCGGCGGGTTGTCCGGGTCGATGGCCTCGGCGTCGGTGACACCGGCCGCGATCAGCGCCTTGCGCACCCGCTCGGCCAGCTCGCCGGCGGCCTTGTTGGTGAAGGTCAGGCCGAGGACCTGTTCGGGGGCGACCTGCCCGGTGCCGACCAGCCAGACCACGCGGGCCGCCATCACGGTGGTCTTGCCCGACCCGGCGCCGGCCACGATCACCTGCGGGGCGGGCGGCGCGGTGATGCAGGCCGTCTGCTCCGGGGTGAACGGGATACCGAGGAGCTGCTTGAGCTGCTCGGGGTCGGTGATACGGGCGGACATGTCGAAAGAGGCTAGCGGGGGGCACTGACAGTCGCGGACGAACCAGCCGCCCGGGACGGAGGAACCGCAGGTCAGGGCGTGGGGTGCCGTGCGTCACGGCGGTCAGCGCGCGTCATGCCGTACGTCACGGCGGTCCGCCCGTCGTGCCGTAGGTCACGGCCGCCAGCCCCTGTCGTGCCGTACGCCACAGCCGCCATCGCCCGTCGTGCTGTAGGTCACGCCCGTGGGCCGTGCGCCACGCGGGTCGGGGCGTGCGGTGGCGTGCGGTCTCGACGGTCGTCCGCCGGCCTGTCTCGCCGGTCGTCCGCCGGGCCCGTCCTCACTCCACCACGTGGCGGCCCTCCGGCCGGGCGCTGCACGAGGCGCGGAACGCGCAGTGCGTGCAGTGCTGGCCGCTACTGGGTGTGAACCGCTCGTCGAGGACCTTGCCGGCGGCGGTGGCCAGCAGCTCGCCGACCCACTCCCCCGCCAGCGGCTCCTGCGTCTGCACCTTGGGCAGGCTGTCGCCGCCGTCACGCTTGGCGGCGCCCTGTCTGAGGTGGACGAGTTCGGCGCCGCCCGGCTCGGGGTGCGTGCCGTCGAGGGCGGTGTCGACGGCGCCCTCCCGGACGGCGAGCTGGTAGACGGCGAGCTGGGGGTGCCGGTCCACCTCGCGCGCGGTGGGCGCCTGTTTGCCGGTCTTGAAATCGACCACGTAGGCCCGGCCCGCCGCGTCCGTCTCCACGCGGTCCATCTGGCCGCGGACGCGGACCTGGTAGTCGCCCGCTTCGAGGGTGACGTCGAAGTCCTGCTCGCTGGCCACCGGGGTGCGGCCGGCGCGGTCCAGCACATGCCAGTTCAGGAACCGTTCGAGCGCCACGCGCGCGTTGTCCTTCTCCTGCCGCGACTTCCAGGGCGCGTCGAAGGCGAGCGCGTTCCACACGGAGTCCAAGCGCTCCATGAGGACGTCGAGGTCGGCGGGCGTACGGCCGGAGGCGACCTCGTCGGCGAGGACGTGCACGACGTTGCCGAAGCCCTGCGCGGTGGTGGCGGGGGCGTCGGCCTTCACCTCGCGGCCCAGGAACCACTGGAGCGCGCAGGTGTTGGCGAGCTGGTCGAGGGCGCTGCCGGAGAGCACCACGGGCTGGTCGCGGTGGCGCAGCGGCACCTTGCTCTCGGTCGGCTCGAACATGCCCCACCAGCGGTAGGGGTGCGCGGACGGCACCAGGGGGCGGCCGTCCTCGTCGGCGAGCGCGGCCAGCCGGGCGAGCCGCCGGGCGGCGGCCTCGCGCAGGGCGGCCGACACCCGCGGGTCGACGGTGGTGGCGCGCAGCTCGGCGACGAGCGCGGCGACGGCGAGCGGACGGCGGGGGCGCCCGGTGACGTCCTTCGGTTCGACGCCCAGCTCGGTCAGGAACCGGGACGGCTGGTCGCCGTCGTCGGCCGGTGCCTTCACGGCGGTGACGACGAGCCGGTCACGCGCGCGCGTGGCGGCGACGTAGAACAGCCGGCGCTCCTCGGCGAGCAGCGCGCCCGGGGTCAGCGGCTCGGCGAGACCGTCGCGGCCGATGCGGTCGGCCTCCAGCAGGGAGCCGCGGCGCCGCAGGTCGGGCCAGAGCCCCTCCTGCACACCGGCGACGACGACGAGCCGCCACTCCAGGCCCTTGGAGCGGTGCGCGGTCATCACCCGGACGGCGTCGGGGCGCACCGCGCGGCGCGTGAGCGTGTCGGCGGCGATGTCCTCGGCCTCGATCTCCTCCAGGAAGTTCAGGGCGCCGCGGCCTCCGGTGCGCTCCTCCGCGCGCGCGGCGGTGGCGAACAGCGCGCACACGGCGTCCAGGTCCCGGTCGGCGTTGCGGCCGGCCGCGCCGCCGCGCCGGGCGGCCCGTGCCAGGCGCGCGGGCCACGGGGTGCCGTCCCAGAGGTCCCACAGCGCCTCCTCGGCCGTGCCGCCGCCCGCGAGGCGCTCTCGGGCGGTGCGCAGCAGCGCGCCGAGGCGCTGCGCGCCCCGCGCGTACGCCGGATCGTGTACGGCCAGCCGCTCGGGCTCGGCGAGCGCCCGCGCGAGCAGCTCGTCCGACGGGGGCGGCAGCGGGTTGCCGACGGCGCGCTCCTCCTCGCGCAGGGCGCGGCCGAGGCGCCGCAGGTCGGCGGCGTCCATGCCGGCGAGCGGGGAGGTGAGCAGGGTGAGGGCGGTCTCGGTGTCGAGCCAGACGCCGTCCGGGACCGCTTCCGGAGCCCGTTCCGAGGACGCGTCGGCCCGCGCATCGGCGTCGGCGCTCCCCCCGGCGGCGACTCCTTCGGCTTCCGGGGCTCCTTCGACTACCGGGGCGTCACGGGTCTCCGCCGAGTCATCGGTTTTCGCGGCCTCACCGGTCTCCGCCGAATCATCGGCTTTCGCCGAGTCATCGGTTCTCGTAGCGTCATCGGCCCCTACGAAGTCATCGGTTTCCGGTCCGCCCTCGGCTTCCGCCGCATTTTCCGTGGGGCAGGCAGCCGGACCCACGTGCGCCGCCGGGTCCTCCTCGCGGACCCGCGCCTCGGCCGTGGCGACCGCGCGCAGGGCCGTGAGCAGCGGCGCCACGGCCGGTTCGTGCCGTAGCGGCAGCTCGTCGCCGTCGATGTCCACGGGGACGCCGGACGCGGTGAGGGCCCGGCACAGGGTCGGCAGGGTGCGGGAGCCGGCGCGTACCAGCACGGCCATGTCTCCCCAGGCGACGCCGTCCTCCAGGTGCGCGCGGCGCAGGATGTCCGCGATGTTGTCCAGTTCCGCGCCGGCTGTCGGATACGTGTAGACCTCGGCCCGGCCGCCGTCCCGTACGGGCGCCGGCTCGCGGAGGGCGCGGACCTTGTCGGCGGGCAGCCGGGTCAGCGGCATGCGCTGGGTGATCAGACGGGTCGCGGCCAGCAGACCGGCACCCGAGCGGCGGGAGGTGCGCAGCACCTCGACGGGCGCGGGGCGGCCGTCCGCGCGCGGGAAGGCGGCCGGGAAGTCGAGGATGCCGTTCACGTCGGCGCCCCGGAAGGCGTAGATCGACTGGTCCGGGTCACCGAAGGCCACGAGGGTGCGGCCCTGGCCGGCCAGCGCGCGCACCAGCCGGACCTGGGCGGGGTCGGTGTCCTGGTACTCGTCGACGTACACGGCGTCGTACTGGGCCGCGAGCCGGGCGGCGGTGTCGGGGCGGCGGGCGAGCAGCACCGCGCGGTGGACCAGTTCCGCGTAGTCGATCACGCCCTGGAGGTCGAGGACGTCGAGGTATTCGGCCAGGAACGCGGCGGCGGCCCGCCAGTCGGGGCGGCCGATGCGGCGCGCGAAGGCGTCCAGGGCGTCCGGGCCGAGGCCCAGCTCGCGGGTGCGGGCGAGGACGGCGCGGACCTCGTCGGCGAAGCCGCGCGTGGTCAGGCAGGCGCGCAGCTCGTCCGGCCAGCGCACATGGGTCAGTCCGAGCCGTTCCAGCTCGGGCTGGCCGGCCAGCAGCCCGCGGACGGTGACGTCCTGCTCGGGTCCGGAGAGCAGGCGCAGCGGCTCGGTGAACCGGACACCGTCCTGGTGGGCGCGGACCAGGGCGTAGCTGTACGAGTGGAACGTGGTCGCCCTGGGCGCGCGGGCGGCGCCCATGCGCAGCGCCATGCGGTCGCGCAGGTCGACGGCGGCCTTGCGGCTGAAGGTGAGCACGAGGATCCGCGCGGGGTCGCCGCCGCGGGCGATCCGCGCGGCCACGGACTCGACGAGGGTGGTGGTCTTGCCGGTGCCCGGACCGGCGAGGACGAGCAGCGGTCCGCTCCGGTGGTCGACCACGGCGCGTTGCGCCGCGTCCAGTCGAGGGGGGTCCGTGACGGGCGGCGGGGTACGGACTAGTCGGTAAGCGCCACGGCTCCCCTGCCGCACCGGGGGGTGCGGCGGGCGCCTGGTGGACGGAGAGAGGCTCACGTGATCGGCCGGTCCTGGTGGTCGTGCTGGCGGGCGGGCGGTCACGCGTGCGAGGCGGTGGCCGCGGGATGAGAGGAACACGCGCCGCCGACGCTACGCCCCCGCTCCGGGCGGAAGCATTGCTTCCTTCCCTTCACCCGGGGCGCTCGGGAAACGCGTGTCCCACCCCTCACGAACGTACGGCATGCCGAGACCGTCCCCGATGTCACCCGGACGGACCACAGGCCCGCCCCGGCGGCATCCGATGGCGGAAGCTGTCAGATGTGACCCTCCGCGTCCGCGCCGCCGTCCCAGCGGGCCCGTCGCATGTCGAGTCGCGGGAGATGGCCCTGCGCGCTCCTGGCGGCCTGCTTCAGCGGGGTGCCCTCCGCGCGGTAGTGGGCGAGCGCGCTCAGCTCGTGTCCGGGCAGCAGCGCGCCGTCCGCGCGCACGACACGCCACCACGGGACGGCGCTGCCGTAGAGGGCCATCACCCGGCCGACCTGGCGCGGGCCGCCCTCCTCCAGCCACTCGGCGACATCGCCGTAGGTCATGACCCGGCCCGGCGGGATCAGCTCGGCGACCTCGAGGACCCGCTCGGCGTACTCCGGCAGCGCGTCCGCGTACCCCTCGCGGACGTCTTCAAGAGGGCTCTGCTCGCTCATCCACCCCATCCTGCCGCACCGCACCGACATTCCGGCCGGGTCCTCGGAGAACGGTCCTCTCGCCCCCGGGCGGCGCGTGGGGCAGACTGTCCGCCCGCGCATCCGCACCCTGATGCCCCCGTGTGTCGGTGGGGCATGCCACCATCGTGCGGGCGGTGACTGGTGATACGAGACCAAGAAGAGACCATGGACGATCAGGGCGTGCACCCCGGAGGAGCGGCGGGCGGCCCTGACGACTCCGCGTGCCCGGACACCGCCCGCGCGGCCGAGGACGGCGGCGGGCACCAGGAAGAGGACGCGCGTCCGGAGAGCACCGGTCCGCCCGAGGACGACGGCTCCCGGGAGGACACCGCCACGCGCGGAGACCACCCGGCGTGCGCCGACGACGACCCGCACGCCGAGCGGGTGGAGGGCGACGAACCGCTGCTCCCCGCGCGCGTGCACCGCCCCTCCGATCTGATGCGGCTCCTGGCGGGCGTGCTGGCCATCGTGGTGCTGCTCGCGATCGCCGCGTTCGCGCACGGCACCACCTCGGGCCTCGAACAGGACATCAACAAGGGCACCGGGCAGGCCCCGGACCTGCTGATCAAGATCGCGGGGCTGGCGTCCAGCATCGCGATCCTGCTGGTGCCGGTCGCCTTCGCGATCGAGCGGCTGATCAAACGGGACGGGCTGCGCATCGCCGACGGCGTCCTCGCGGCCGTCCTCGCCCACGGCGTGACACTCGCCACCGACCTGTGGGTCGCCCAGGCCGCCCCGGACTCGATCCAGGAGGCGCTCACCCAGCCCTCGCCGGGCGACATCCACGCCCTGACCGACCCGGTGCACGGCTATCTGGCGCCCGTGATCGCCTACATGTCGGCCGTCGGCATGTCCCGCAGACCCCGGTGGCGCGCGGTGCTGTGGATCGTGCTGCTGCTCGACGCCTTCTCGATGCTGGTCACCGGTTACACCACACCCTTCTCGATCATCCTGACGGTCCTGATCGGCTGGTCCATCGCCTACGGCACCCTGTACGCGGTCGGCTCCCCCAACGTCCGCCCGACCGGCCAGACCCTGATGGCGGGCCTCCGGCACGTCGGCTTCCACCCGGTGAGCGCCGCCCGGGAGGACGCCACCGAGTCGGAGAACGGCGACCGGGGCCGGCGCTACTTCGTCACCCTGGAGGACGGCCCGCCGCTGGACGTCACGGTCGTCGACCGGGAACAGCAGGCGCAGGGCTTCTTCTACCGGGCCTGGCGCAACCTGACCCTGCGCGGTTTCGCCACCCGCTCCAGCCTCCAGTCGCTGCGCCAGGCGCTGGAGCAGGAGGCGCTGCTGGCGTACGCGGCGATCGCGGCGGGCGCCAACGCCCCGAAGCTGATCGCCACCTCCGAACTCGGCCCCGACGCGGTGATGCTCGTCTACGAGCACACCGGCGGGCGCACCCTGGACTCGCTGGCCGACGAGGAGATCACCGACGAACTGCTGCGCAACACCTGGCACCAGGTGCGGGCGTTGCAGTCGCGGCGCATCGCGCACCGCAGGCTGGCCGGTGACGCGATCCTGGTGGATCGTTCCGGCACGGTGATCCTCACCGAGCTGCGCGGCGGCGAGATCGCGGCCGGTGAACTGCTGCTGCGCATGGACGTCGCCCAGCTGGTCACCACGCTCGGGCTGCGGGTCGGCGCGGAGCGTGCCGTGGCCTCCGCGGTCGGTGTGCTCGGCCCGGACGCGGTCGCCGACTGCCTGCCGATGCTCCAGCCGATCGCGCTGACCCGCTCCACGCGCGCGACGCTGCGCCGGCTGGCCCGCGAGCGGGCCCAGCGCGAGCGCGAAGCGGTGCTCGAAGCCTCCCGGCAGGCCAAGCCGGCCCGCCTGGAGGAGGCGCCCGGGGCGGCCACGCCGGTCACCGACAAGCCCGACAAGAAGGCGGTCCGCGCCGAGCAGCGCGCGGAGAAGCGGGCCATCGACGAGGCCCTGGAAGAGGCCCGCGAGGAGGACCTGCTCACCCAGATCCGGCACCAGGTGCTGCGGATCAGGCCGCAGGCGCCGGTGGAGCCGGCCCGGCTGGAGCGGATCCGGCCGCGCACGCTGTTCAGCTTCATCGCCGGCGCGATCGGCGCGTACTACCTGCTGACGCAGCTGACCCACATCCAGTTCGCCACGCTGTTCGCGCAGGCCCAGTGGGGCTGGGTGGCCGCCGCGGTGCTGTTCTCCGCGCTCAGTTACGTCGCCGCGGCGATGGCGCTGCTGGGCTTCGTGCCGGAACGGGTGCCGTTCCCGCGGACCGTGGCGGCGCAGGTCGCCGGGTCCTTCGTGAAGATCGTGGCGCCGGCCGCGGTCGGCGGCGTCGCCCTCAACACACGCTTCCTTCAGCGCGCCGGCGTACGCCCCGGGCTCGCGGTGGCGAGCGTCGGCGCGTCGCAGCTGTTCGGGCTCGGCTGCCACATCCTGATGCTGCTGTCCTTCGGCTATCTCACCGGCACCGAGAAGACGCCCTCGCTCTCGCCGTCCCGCACGGTCATCGCGGGCCTGCTGACCGTGGCCGTCCTGGTGCTCGTGGTCACCTCGGTGCCGTTCCTGCGGAAATTCGTCGTCACGCGCGTGAGGTCGCTGTTCGCCGGTGTCGTGCCGCGCATGCTCGACGTGCTCCAGCGGCCCCAGAAACTGGTCACCGGCATCGGCGGCATGCTCCTGCTGACCGCCTGCTTCGTGATGTGCCTGGACGCCTCCATCCGGGCCTTCGGCGACGGCTCGGTGTCGCTGAGCATCGCCAGCGTCGCCGTGGTCTTCCTCGCCGGCAACGCGCTCGGCTCCGCGGCGCCCACCCCCGGCGGCGTCGGCGCGGTCGAGGCGACCCTCACCGTCGGACTGATCGCCGTGGGCCTGCCCAAGGAGGTCGCCGCCCCGGCCGTCCTGCTGTTCCGGCTGCTGACCCTGTGGCTGCCGGTGCTGCCGGGCTGGCTGGCCTTCAACCACCTCACCCGCAAGGGAGCCCTGTGAGCGTCCGCGCCGGGTGACGTAGCCCGGACGGCCCGCGCCCCGCGCGAGCCGGCGTGCGCGCGCTCACGATGGGAGCATGGCGAACCCCTCCCGGCTGCGCGCCGTCGCGCTGACCACCTCCGCCGCGCTGCTCGGCGCCGTGCTGGCCGGCTGCGGGGGCGGCGCCCAGGACGGGGACATCACGCGGCAGCAACTGGACTGGACGGACTGCCCGGCCCCGTCCGAGGCGCAGGGCGGCGGCAGCGCCCCGTCCCCGCTGCCGGACGGCGCCGAGTGGCAGTGCGCCACCATGAGGGCGCCGCTGGACTGGAGCAGGCCCCAGGGCGACACCATCGGCATCGCCCTGATCCGGGCCCGGGCCACGGGACCGGCGAGCAGCCGGATCGGGTCGCTGGTGTTCAACTTCGGCGGCCCGGGCGGCAGCGGCGTCACCACGCTGCCGGCGTTCGGCGCGGACTACGCCACCCTGGGCACCCGCTACGACCTGGTCAGTTTCGACCCGCGCGGCGTCGGTCGCAGCGCACCGGTGGAATGCGAGAGCGACGGGCAACTGGACGTGTACTTCCAGGAGGACGCCACCCCGGACGACGCCGCCGAACGCGCCCAGCTCCTCCAGCGCACCCGGCAGTTCAACGCGGCCTGCGAGAAGAACTCCCGGAAGATCCTGCCGCAGGTGCGCACCACGGACGCGGCCCGCGACATGGACCTGATGCGCCGGGTCCTCGGCGACGCCAAGCTGCACTACTTCGGCATCTCCTACGGCACCGAACTCGGCGGCGTCTACGCCCACCTGTTCCCGAAGCGGGTGGGCCGGGCCGTCCTGGACGCGGTCGTGGACCCCACGCAGAACCCGGATCAGAGCGCGCTCGGCCAGGCGAAGGGATTCCAGCTCGCGCTGGACAACTACGCGGAGGACTGCACTTCCAAGACCACGCCCTGCCCGGTCGGCGACACCGCGCAGGAGGTGAAGGACCGCATCGCCAAGCTGCTCGCCGACCTGGAGAAGAAGCCGATCCCCGGCCTCTTCCCGCGCCGGCTGACCCAGACCGCCGCCACCAACGGCATCGCGCAGTCCCTGTACTCGAAGGACTTCTGGGAGTACCTCACGGAGGGCCTGGAGCAGGCGTACGACGGCGATGGCAAGGTCCTGATGCTGCTGTCCGACTCGATGAACGGCCGCGGTGAGAACGGCGAGTACAGCAACCTGACCGCGGCGAACGTCGCCATCAACTGCTCCGACGAGAAGCCCCGGTACACCGCGGACTACGTGCGGCGCAGACTGCCCGTGTTCCGCGCCGCCTCCCCGCTGTTCGGGGACTATCTGGCCTGGGGCATGGTCAGCTGCACCGACTGGGCGGTGCCGGGCGCCGCCGACCACCCCGACGTCAGCGCGCCGGGCTCCGCGCCCGTCGTCGTCATCGGCAACACCGGCGATCCGGCCACCCCGTACGAGGGCGCGAGGAAGATGGTGGACGCGCTCGGCAGGGGCGTCGGCGTCGAGCTGACGTACAAGGGCCAGGGACACGGCGCCTACGACAGCAAGAACAAGTGCGTGCAGAGCGCCGTGAACGGCTATCTGCTGGACGGGAAGGTGCCGAAGGCCGGCACCGTCTGCTCCTGAACCTGCCGGCACACCGAGCCCGGTACGCGAATAACCGCAGGTCAGAGGGTTATCCACAGGCCGTCACGGGCCGGGCCCCGGGCGCCTACCATGGCCTGAACGCCCGGCGGTACGACGCGCCGGGCCTGTCAGGGGGGTGCGCATGGTGCGACTTGCGCGGTGGGCGGCCGCGGTGGCGGCAGGGCTGCTGCTGGCCGGCTGCGGTGGCCCGTCCGGTGCGGACGGCAAGGTGGACAAGATGAACAAGGAGGACAAGGGAGACGAGGGCAGAGGGACCGGCTCCCCGGCCCTTCCCGCCTCGCTCACCTCCCAGCGCCTCGACTGGCACCGGTGCGAGGCCACCGGCGACTCCGCCGCACCGGGCGGCGCGTGGCGGTGTGCGACGCTCAAAGTGCCGCTGGACTGGTCCCGCCCGGACGGCAGGACGATCGGTGTCGCCCTCATCCGCTCCCGGGCGACCGGCGGTGACCGTGTCGGCTCGCTGCTGTTCAACTTCGGCGGACCCGGCGGCTCCGGCGTGTCGGCGATGCCGTACTTCGCCTCCTCCGTCTCCGCGCTCCACGAGCGGTACGACCTGGTGAGCTGGGACCCGCGCGGCGTCGGCGCCAGCGAAGGCGTGCGCTGCCGCGGCGACCGGGAGACCGAGGCCGCCGAGACCGTGGACGCCACCCCGGACACCCCGGCCGAGGAGAAGGCGTACTTCCAGGACGCCGCCGACTTCGGCGAGGGCTGCCGCAAGGCCGCCGGACCGCTGCTGGCGCACGTGTCCACCACGGACACGGCCCGCGACCTGGACCTGATGCGCCAGGTCCTGGGCGACGACAGACTGCACTACTTCGGTATGTCCTACGGCACCGAACTCGGCGGTGTCTACGCCCACCTGTTCCCGAAGCGGGTGGGCCGCCTGGTGCTCGACGCGGTGGTCGACCCGGCCGCGGACACGGTGGGACACGCGGAGAACCAGGCCCGCGGCTTCCAACGGGCCCTGGACAGCTACCTGGCGTCCACCGGCGAGGACCCCGCCCAGGGCACCCGGAAGATCGCCGGCCTGCTGACCAGACTGGACGCCGCACCGCTGCCGACCTCCTCCGGCCGGAAGCTGACCCAGACCCTCGCGCTCACCGGGATCATCCTGCCGCTGTACAGCGAGCCGAGCTGGCCGAGACTGACCAGCGCGCTCAAGTCGGCTCGGCAGGACGACGGTTCGGAGCTGCTGGCACTCGCCGACCAGTACAACGACCGCGACGCCTCGGGCCGTTACGGCACCACGTCCCACTCCCAGCGGGTCATATCGTGCCTGGACGACAGGCAACGGCCGACGCCCGCCGAGACCAGACGGCGGCTGGCCCGGTTCGAGCGGATCTCGCCGGTGTTCGGGGACTTCCTGGGCTGGGACACGGCCGGCTGGTGCCACGACTGGCCGGTGCCGGGCCAGTTCGACACCCCGGAGGTCAGCGCACCGGGCGCGGCCCCCATCCTGCTCGTCGGCAACACCGGCGACCCGGCCACTCCGTACGAGGGGACCCGCAGGATGGCCGACGAGCTGGGCCGGGGTGTGGGCGTCGAACTCACCTGGAAGGGCGAGGGCCATGGCGCGTACGGCAGCGGCAGCGACTGCGTCGACACCACGGTGAACGCCTACTTGCTGCACGGAAAGATACCGAAGGACGGAAAAACCTGCGCCTGACGGACCACCGCCGCCCACAGCCGTTCCCCACCACACCCACCGGACACCGGAAAGCCCACGGCCTCCGGAACACCGGAGCCGTGGGCTTCCTGGGGACTGGTTCGGCGACTGGGCCGATTGGGTCAGTAGACCGGCTTCTCCGGTTCGATCTGGTTGACCCAGCCGATGACGCCGCCGCCCACGTGGACCGCGTCGGCGAAGCCGGCGGACTTCAGGACCGCGAGGACTTCCGCACTGCGGACACCCGTCTTGCAATGCAGGACGATCTTCCGGTCCTGCGGGAGGCCCTCCAGGGCGGTACCCATGAGGAACTCGTTCTTCGGGATCAGCTTGGCGCCCGGGATGGAGACGATCTCGTACTCGTTCGGCTCGCGGACGTCGATGATCTCGATGTTCTCGCCGTCGTCGATCCACTCCTTGAGCTGCTTGGGAGTGATCGTGGAGTCGGCCGCCGCCGCCTGGGCCTCCTCGGAGACGACGCCGCAGAAGGCCTCGTAGTCGATGAGTTCCGTGACGGTCGGGTTCTCGCCGCAGACCGCGCAGTCCGGGTCCTTGCGGACCTTGACCTGGCGGTACTGCATCTCCAGGGCGTCGTAGATCATCAGGCGGCCGACCAGCGGCTCGCCGATGCCGGCGAGGAGCTTGATGGCCTCGTTGACCTGGATGGAGCCGATGGACGCGCACAGCACGCCCAGCACGCCGCCCTCGGCGCAGGAGGGGACCATGCCGGGGGGCGGGGGCTCCGGGTAGAGGCAGCGGTAGCAGGGGCCGTGCTCGGACCAGAAGACGGACGCCTGGCCGTCGAACCGGTAGATCGAACCCCACACGTACGGCTTGTTCAGCAGCACGCACGCGTCGTTGACCAGGTAGCGGGTCGCGAAGTTGTCGGTGCCGTCGATGATCAGGTCGTACTGGCTGAAGATGTCCATCACGTTGTCGGCTTCGAGCCGCTCCTCGTGAAGGACCACGTTCACGTACGGGTTGATGCCCTTGACGCTGTCACGGGCCGACTCGGCCTTGGAGCGGCCGATGTCCGACTGGCTGTGGATGATCTGGCGCTGCAGGTTCGACTCGTCGACCTCGTCGAACTCCACGATGCCGAGGGTGCCCACGCCCGCGGCGGCCAGGTACATCAGCGCCGGCGAGCCCAGGCCGCCGGCGCCCACACAGAGCACCTTGGCGTTCTTCAGCCGCTTCTGCCCGTCCATGCCCACGTCGGGGATGATCAGGTGGCGGGAGTACCTGCGGACCTCGTCTACGGTGAGCTCAGGAGCTGGCTCGACCAGGGGTGGCAGCGACACGGGGACTCCGTTGGTCGGTCAATCACTACAGTTGTTCTCCACGTAACACTGCCACGCCCTTCTTCATTCCGAGACACCTGTCCCGAGTCGCGAGACGATGTCGTCCCAGCAGCCGGGCAGCGTCTCCGTAGGGCACCGGTCAGATGCGGCAGGCCGCTTCCATCCAGATGTCGGCCAGGGACTCTTCGAGGTTGATGCGGGGCCGCCAGCCGAGCCGGTCGCGGGCGGTGCGCACATCGGCCTGCTGCCAGCTGCCGCAGCCGTCCGGGTAGGGGTAGGCCGCCGGGGTCACGTGCTCGACGTCGGCGCGGGGGTGGCCGAGGGCGGCGCGCAGCGGGCCGGGCGGGGCGTCGAGTTCGTGGAGGGAACCGCCGTAGCCGGCCACGCGCGCGAGGACGGCGGCGGCGTCCCTGAGGCGGACGGCACGGCCGGAACCGATGTTGATCACGCCTTGCGCGGCGGAGAGCGAGGCGGCATGCACGGCGCGGGCGACATCGCGTACGTCGACGAAGTCCCGCTGGACGCCGAGGCCGCCGAGTTTGAGTTCGCCGTCGCCGGACTGCATGGCGCGGCGCATCGCCTCGGCGAGCCGGCCGAGCGGGGAGCCCGCCGGGGTGCCGGGACCGGCGGGTGAGAAGACACGCAGAACGACCGCGTCCAGGCCGGAGCCGAGGACCAGTTCGGTCGCGGCCAGTTTGCTGACACCGTACGGGCCGCCGGGGCGCGGTACGGCGTCCTCGGCCGTGGAGGAGCCGGGCTGGCTGGGCCCGTACTCGGAACCGCAGCCGATCTGCACCAGACGGGCGCCGCAGCGGCTGCGGCGCAGCGCCTCGCAGACGGTGGCCACGGCGACGGTGTTGTGCCGGGTGAGTTCGCGGGCGCCGCCGCGGGTGGCGCCGGCGCAGTTGACGACGACCCCGGGGTGGACCGCGTCCAGGAAGCGGGTGAGCGCGCCCGGGCTGCCGGTGGCGAGGTCGAAGCGGACGTCGGCGTCGTCGCCGCGGCCGAGCGCGGTGAGCTGGACGGCCGGGTCGGCGAGCAGGCGGTCGGCGACGAAGCGTCCGATGAACCCGTTGGCTCCGATCAGCAGGACCCTCATCGGACGGCTCCCGGGGTGCGCGCGCCGGTGGTCACGCCGGTGGTACCGGCCCTCGCGACGGCGCGGGCGGCTGCTCCGGACGCTCCGGCGGTTCCGGTGGCTCCGGACGCTCCGGGTCGGGAGGTGGTCATCTGGTGTTCTCCTTCAAAGGGGTGGTGCGGGTTCCCGCGGCGGTGGGCCGGGCCGGCCGGGATGTCACTCCGGTACCGCCGCGGGCGCGTGGGCCGAGGCCCGGGTGAGGGTGCGGCCGGCCTGCCACAGCAGGGCCAGGGCCGCGGTACCGCAGGCGAGGGCCGGTACGGCGGCCTCGCCCCAGGCGTCGACGAGTCCCTCGACGGGGACGGCGAGGAAGGCGCAGCCGGGCAGCCGGGCGGCCGCCGGCAGTGCGAGGGCCGCCGCTTCCACGACCGCGGCGGCGCCGAGCGCGAACGCGGGGGCGCGGCGGTGACGGTGGACGGTGAGCAGACGGGCGAGCAGGAGCAGGGCGCCCAGGGTGAGGGCCTGCGCAGGGGCCGCGGGCTGGTGCAGGGCGGCGCCGCACAGCGCGAGCAGCGCGGCGAGGGCGCCCAGGAAGAGGGTGAGCGCGCCGAGCAGGAGGGGTGTCGTGAGGGCGGTGAACTCCTTCAGGCCCCGGCTGTCGGCGAGGGCACGGCGGGCGCCGGCGGTGAGGAGGTGGGCGGAGCAGGCCGCGGGGGCGCAGGCCAGCAGCAGGGCCAGGACGGGCGCGGTGGCCAGGGGCCAGGCGCCGTCCGGGGCTCCGGTGGCTCCGATGGCTCCGGTGACTGCCGTGACTCCGGTGGGCAGGGCGTCGGGGCCGCCCGTCAGGACGGCGTGGAGCAGGCCGTCACCGGCGAGGGCGTACCCGAGCAGCCAGAGCGTCCCCACGCGGGCGGCGGTGCGCCGGGCGCGCGTGCCGGGCGCACCGGCGAGCGGGCCGTGGCGCAGGACCGCGCGGGTGGCGAGACCGAGGGCGAGGAGACCGCCGAGGACCGCCGACGCGCGGGCGGTCGGGGCGGTGAGGCGCAGTCCGGCCACCGTGGCCGCGCCGAGCGCTCCGGGCAGGAGGACGAGCAGGAGCCGGCCGGCGCGCACGCGGGACGACTGCCGGGTCCGGGGCCGCGGGCACGGTTCGGCGGCGTCACGCGGCACGCGCGCGTACAGCTCCTCGGCGAGCGAGAACACGTCACGGTGGCGGCAGCGGGCGGCGGTCCGGTCGGTGACGCCGTGCGCCTCCAGCCCGGCGGCGATCTCCCCCGGCTCCACGGCCCGCTCGCACAGCTCACGGTGGCGGTGCAGCAGTGCCTTCACCGGATCACCGGCCCCCCGACGACCCGCACCGGCCCACCGCAGCCCGCCCCGCCCGTCCGCCCGCTCTTCCACCGGGGCTTGCCCGCCGGGGCCGGCCGGAGCGGGCGATCCGGACGGGTGGCCGGCGGACGAGGTCCTGGGGGCGGAGACGGGGGTGGCCAGGGCCAGGGTGGCGGTGGCCAGGGCGGGAGGGGCGGGGGCCAGACCGGGGGTGGCGGTGGCCGGGGTCCCGGCGGCCAGGGCGGAGGTCGCAGGAACCAAGGCGGGCGTCGCGGGAGCCAGGGCGGGGTTCCTGGGAGTCAGCACGGGGGCGGGGGCCGTGCCGACGGTCGCGGGGGCCACGCCGGGGGTCCCGGCGGCCAGGGCCGGGGTCCCAGGAGCCAAGGCGGGCGCCGCGGGAGTCACGGTGGGCGGCACGGGAGCCACGCCGAGGGTCACCGGAGCGAAGGCAGGGGTCGCAGGCGAGCGCGTCCCCCATGGGCTCATCACCGGCGGCTCCTCCGCCAGTGGCTCCTCTGTTGGCGTTCCCGTCGGCGGGCGCAGGTCCTCCGGCCGTGTGTCCCACGGGGCCGTTCCCGCGGGCGTGTCCGGGGGGTGCGGTGGGGTGGGTTGTTCGCCGTCCGGGGTGCCGGGGGCGGGCGATCCGGACGGGTGGCCGGCGGATGAGTGCCTGGCGGCGGACGCGGCGGCGGACGGGACGGGGGTGGCGGGAGCCAGGAAGGGGGTCCCGGCGGGGGTGGCGAGGGCCAGGTCGGGCGTTGCGGGTTGTTCGTCGTCCGGGGTGACGGGCGGCCGCTCCGCGGGGTTTCCCGGGTGCGGGGCCGGTTCGGTGGTCCGGGCGTCCAGGTCGCTCATCGTGCCGCCTCCGCCGTCGAGGCGGTGGCCCGGACCGGGGTGCCGGTCGCCCAGCCGGGGACGCCGCGGGGCAGCACGCGGGCCGCCGGGTCGGTCCAGTGGCCGGGGACGTGGGACTCGGCGGGCGCGGCGAAGGGCAGGGGCTCGCCGGACGCGTCCAGCACGACCCGGCGGACCGGGCTGTGCGCGACGATCTCCAGGTACAGGCCGTGGAACGCCGCGATGTTCTGCTCGACGCTGAACAGTTCGAGCGCACGGGCGCGCGCGGCGGCACCGAGACGCTCACGGCGCTCGGGGTCGCGCAGCAGCGCCACGCACGCCTCCGCGAGCGCCCTGGGGTTGCGCGGCGGTACGACGAGTCCCGTGCCGCCGATGACCTCCACGACCGCGCCCACGTCTGTGGAGACGGTGGCCCGGCCGCAGAACATGGACTCGACGAGGCCGGCCGGGAAGCCCTCCACGACGCTGGAGAGGACGACGACCGCGCCGGCGGCGTAGGCGTCGGCCGGCGTCGGGGTCTGCGGGCCGCCGGTCTCCTCGAAGGAGACGGGGTTGTCGCCGACGGCGTGCGCGCCGTCCGCCTCGTCCGGGAAGAGCTGCGCGGCGAGCGCCCGGCAGTGGCCGAGGTAGGCCGCGCCCTCGGCGTCGACGGGCGTGCCCACGATCCGCAGGCGGGCCGTGGGCCGCTGCCGGCGCACCTCGGCGAAGGCGTGCAGCAGGGACACCAGGTCCTTGTCGGCGCCGACGCGCCCGACCCAGACCAGCGTGTCCGGATCGGCCCGCTCCGGGGACTCGCCGGCCTCCGCGAACGGGGCGGCGTCCATGCCGGGGTGGACCGTGCGGATCCGGGCGCGGTCGGCGCCGCACCGTTCCTGCCAGCGGCGTGTGTGCGCGTTGCCCGGGGTGAGCAGCTCGGCCGTGCGGTAGACCTCGGCGGCGAGCCGGCGGTGGAAGGCGGCGAGCAGGGCGCGTACGGCGGGGGCGGCGGTGTCGGGGCCGAGGGTCAGGTAGTGCGTGCGCAGGTGCACGCCGTACTCGGTGACGAGCAGCGGTACTCCGCGGAAGTGCCGGGCGAGCAGCCCGCAGAGGGCGGCGGGGCCGCCCGTGGTGGCGTGGCAGAGGTCGGCCGCGCCGAGGCCGTCCGCGCCGTACCAGTCCAGGGACAGGGGGCGCAGGGCGCGTTCGAGGTGTGCGGCGACGGTGAGCAGGTCGGACACCCGCGCCGTGCGCGCCGCGTGCGGTGCGCCGGGGGCGCGGCAGGCTTGTTCCAGGGCGCGCACGGCGGTGTCCGAGCGCAGGGCGCCGGGCAGGCCGCCCGCCTCGCGGGCGAACGCGGCGAGCGTGTACAGCGCGCTGCCGAAACGGTCCGCCAGAGGCCCGGAGACCGGGTCCGCCCCGACACCACCGGCACCGCCGACGCCCCCGCCCAAGGGCCCGGCACCCCCGACGCCCCCGCCCCAGGACCCGGCGTCACCGGCGTACATCGCCGCCACGAGTTCGCCGTAGCACTCGGCGAAGCGCCGGCGCGCGCGCCGTCCGTGACCGGGTCCGTCGTCCCCGGCGCTCCGCAGCGGCGCCGTACGCACCCGGCGGACCTGCGGGGGGAGCGGGACGCGGCCCGCGGCCTCCTGGTGCCGGCTGCGGCCGAGCGCGTAGACGTCGAACTCGTGCTGCCCGAGTCCGCGCACCAGCCGGTCGCACCAGGCGACGCCGTCGCCGCTCGCATACGGGTAGCCACTGTCGGTCAGCAGTCCGATGCGCACGTGTGCACCCCCGATCTCCCGTCTGGGGAGCCGCCGTTGTCCCGACGGCTCGCAGCGGGACGAACGTAAGGGGACAAGGCGGTGGTGGGGGGGGGGGGGGGGGGGGGGGGCCCCCCCCACCAGGAGGCGGCCAGCCCCAGCAACCGCCGGGGGCGGGGCGGGCCCCGAAGACCCCGCGGCGCGGGCTCAATCACCGACCCCAAAAA
>NZ_JBIROU010000013.1:0-210296 GCF_044332325.1 Streptomyces sp. NPDC017095 | reverse complement strand
CCGCCGACCGAGGCCCCCGGGCCCCCCCCCGCGCCCGGGTGGGGGGCGCCGGGGTGGGCCCGCGGGCCCGCCGCGGCCCTACCGCCGGGCCGGGGGGGGGGGGGGCGCGGGGGGGGGCCCCCCCCCACCACCAGAAGGGGTGAACGCTCGTCACTTTCCCGTGCGGGTCGCGTTCCGTCACGCTATGGCGCCGTACGGTGATCATACGAGCGGGAAACGTTACGCCACCACGGGTTCGCGCCGGGCGGCGCGGCGCCGGGCCGCCAGCTCCGGGTCGAGCGCGGGTACGGCGGCGAGGAGCTGCCTGGTGTAGGGCTCGCGCGGGCTGTCGTACACCTCGTCGGCGGGGCCGTACTCCACGAGCCGGCCGCGCCGCATCACCGCCACCCGGTCGCTGACCTGCCGGACCACGGCGAGGTCGTGCGCGATGAAGACGAGCGCCAGCCCGAGTTCCCGCTGGAGTTCGCCGAGCAGGGCGACCACCTGGGCCTGGGTGGTGACGTCGAGCGCGGAGACGGGCTCGTCGCAGACGATGACGCGCGGCTCCGCGGCGAGCGCCCGCGCGATGCCGATGCGCTGGCGCTGTCCGCCGCTGAACTCGTGCGGATAGCGGTCGTAGTGCGCCCGGTCGAGTCCCACGCGCTCCAGCAGTTCCGCCACCCGCCCCCGGATGCGCTGCTCGTCCGCCCCGCGCGCGCGGAGCGGGTCGGCGATGGACTCGCCCACGCTGCGGCGGGGGTTGAGGGAGGAGACGGGGTCCTGGAAGACCATCTGGACGGCCGGGTCGACCCCGGTGTGCGGGCGCCCGTCGTAGCGGATCTCGCCGGCGGTCGGCTCCAGCAGCCCGACCAGCATGCGGCCGAGCGTGGTCTTGCCGCTGCCGCTCTCTCCGACCACGCCGAGGGTCTCCCCGCGCCGGACGGTCACCGAGACGCCGTCCACGGCCGTGAACGCCCGCCTGCCGCGCCCGAACTCGCGCCGCGCGCCGACGGCCTCCAGCACGACCTCGCCGGCGGCCGGCGCGGCCGTGCGGCGGGCGTCCACGCGCGGGACGGCGTCGAGCAGCTCGCGGGTGTACGGCTCGGCGGGCGCGGCGAGGACGGCGCCGACCGGACCGCGCTCGACGGCCCTGCCGTGCCGCATGACGAGGATGTCGTCCACGCTCTCGGCGGCCACGCCCACGTCGTGGGTGACGAGCAGCAGGCCCATGCCGGTCTCCGCGCGCAGCGCGTGCAGCAGGTCGAGGATCTGCGCCTGGACGGTGACGTCGAGGGCGGTGGTCGGCTCGTCGGCGATCAGCAGGTCCGGCTCGCAGGCGAGGGCCATGGCGATGAGGGCGCGCTGGCGCATGCCGCCGCTGAACTCGTGCGGCCGGGACCGGGCCCGCCGGGCCGCGTCCGCGATGCCCACCCTGTCCAGCACCTGCACGGCACGCGCGCGTGCGGCGCGACGGGACACGCGCGTGTGGACGCGGTAGACCTCGGCGATCTGGTCGCCGATCGCGTAGTACGGGTCGAGCGAGGACAGCGGGTCCTGGAAGACCATGGCCGCCTTGGCGCCGCGCAGCCGGCGCAGCTCCTCGTCGGAGGCCGCCTCCACGTCGGTGCCGGCCACCCGCACCGAGCCGCCGACCCGCGCCCCGGTGCCCCGGTGCAGGCCCAGCAGGGCGCCCGCGACCGTGGACTTGCCGGAGCCGGACTCGCCGACCAGGGCCAGCGCGGCGCCCTCCGCCAGGCTGAAGGTGAGCCCGTCGACGGCGCGCAGGGCACCGAACTCGACGGTCAGGTCAGTGACGTCCACCAGGCTCATGCGAGCACCACCCGTCGGTCGGCCACCGCGTACAGGACGTCCGCGACGGCGTTGGCGAGGACCACGAAGAAGCCGGTCACCAGGACCATGCCGACCACCACCGGCAGATCGACGACCTTGACGGCGTGCACCAGTTCCTGGCCGACACCGGGCAGGCCGAACAGGGTCTCGGTGAGGACGGCACCGCCGACGGCCGAGCCGAAGGTGACCGCGTTGAGCGCGATGACGGAGGCCGTCGCGCCGCGCAGCGCGTGCCGGGCGATCACCGCGCGCTCGCTGACGCCGTAGGCGCGGAAGGTGCGGATGTGGTCCTCGGCCAGCGTCTCCAGCATCGACGCCCGGGTCAGCCGGGCGAAGTTGGCCGCCTCGATGAGGGCCAGGGAGAGCCAGGGCAGCAGCAGGTTCCACGCCCACTGCTCGGGATCGTCGGTGAAGCGGACGTACTGCGGGAAGGGCAGCAGCCCGAGTTCGCCGCAGACGACGATCATCAGGATCAGGCCGATGACGAAGACGGGCGTGGCGACGCCCGCCAGGGTGATCGCGGTCAGCACGCGTTCGGAGATCCGGCCGCGCCGCCAGGCGGACAGCACGCCGGTGCCGATGCCGAGCACCAGCCAGATCACCATCGCGCCGAACACCAGCGAGAAGCTGACCGGCAGCTTGGCCAGGATGATGTCGGTGACCTGCTGGCCGGACTTGTACGACTGGCCGAGGCAGGGCGCCGCGCAGTGCTCCACGGAGGTGCCGGTGGAGAAGTCCTGGCCCACGAAGACGCCTTGCAGGAAGTGCCAGTAGCGGACGTACAGCGGGTCGTCGAGATGGAGCTGCTGAGCCACCTGGTGAACCTGGGCCGGGGAGCAGCGCGGGCCGCAGGTGATCTGGGCGACGTCGCCGGGAGTGACGTAGAAGACGACGTAGATGATCACCGACAGCACGAACAGGGTGATCACGGCGCCGATCAGCCGGCGCAGGACGAAACCGGTGAAGCCGTTCACGCCCGTTCCTCCTTCTTGGGCTTCTGTGGCTTCTGCGGCTCCTCCGACGGCCGCGGCGGCCGCGGCCCCCGCGGCGCGGTGCCGGTCGCGGACGCCGGCTCCCGCGGCGCGGAGCCGGCCGTCGCCGTCGCGGCGCGCGCCTCCCGTTTGCGGCCGGTGCCGATCCGCAGGCGGGAGGCGGCGCGCGGGTCGAGGGCGACGCGGACGCCGTCGCCGAGGACGGTCATCGCGAACACGGTCACGAACAGGGCGAGGGCGGGCAGCAGCAGGTACTGCGGGGCCGCCTGGTACCAGACGTCGGCGGAGGTGAGCATCTGGCCCCACGAGGGCGTGGGCGGCTGCACGCCGACGCCGAGGAAGGACAGGGCCGCCTCGGCGCTGATGTTCGACGGGATGAGCAGGGCGGCGTACGTGATGACCGGCGCGGCGAGGCCCGGGAGCAGTTCGCGTACGGCGGTCCGCCAGGTGCTCCAGCCGCTGAGCCGGGACGCGGAGACGTAGTCGAGGTTCTTCAGGGCGAGGGTCTGCGCGCGCACCATCTTCGCCATCGTGGACCATCCGGCCACCAGGGAGATGATCAGCGCGACTAGGACGGGCCGCGGGAAACCGGTGGGCACGACGGCCAGCAGGGCGAGCGCCATGATCATCAGAGGCATGGAGACGAAGAGGTCGGTGATCCGGCTCAGGACCAGGTCGACCCAGCGGCTGCCCAGTCCGGCGGCCACGCCCATGGCGACGCCGATGAGGAGCTGTACCAGCGTGGCGCCCAGCGACACGCCCAGCGAGACCCGCGCGCCGTAGACCAGCCGGGCGAACATGTCGCGTCCGGTCTGCGGCTCGACGCCCAGCCAGTGGCGTGCGCTCACGCCGCCGAGGGAGCCGACGGGCACGCCGCCGCGCGCGGAGTCGATCAGGCCGGGGTGGTAGGTGGTGGGGTCCTGGCCCTCCAGGGCGGTGAGCAGCGGCGCGGCGAGCGCGACCAGGACGAGCAGCGCCACCACGACGGCGGCGACGAGCGCGGCGCGCTGCGCCCGCAGCCGCCGCCAGAACTGACGTGCCCCCGAGACCACCGGGACGGCAGGGTCCGTCCCGGCGGTCTCGACGGCGGCAAGTGCCTCGCTCACGGTGCTACTTCACCGCGACCTGGGAGACGTCCAGGACACCGGTCCAGTCGCTGATGACGATGTTCTTGACGTCCTTGCCGTACAGACGCTTGTAGACCGGGTGGAACAGCGGCACGACGAGGGCCTTCTCGCCGATCTTCTTGTCCAGTGCACCCCACCGCCGGGCGGCGGCGTCAAGATCGGTCAGCTTGTTGATCGCGTCAATCTCGTCATTGACCGACTTGTCGTTCAGCAGGCCCGTGTTGAAGTTCGCTCCGTCCTTGACGATCTGCCGGCCGTCGAAGATCGGGGCGAGGAAGGGACCGCCGGAGGGCCAGTCGGCACCCCAGTGGGCCAGGAAGAGGCCCGGCTCGGTCTTCACGCTGTGGACCGTGTCCCGGTAGTCGTTGTCCTCCAGGCCCTCCAGCCTGACCGTGATACCGGCCTTCTTGAGCGCGTCCTGGACGGCGGTGGCGATCTCCGGGCTGGTCTCGAAGTCCTTGCTGTTGGAGTGGGTCAGCGTGAGGGTGAGCCCGTTCTTGTGACCGGCCTGCGCGAGCAGTTCCCTGGCCTTCGCCGCGTTGCCGGACGCACCCGCCGGGAACGGGTCGTACGGCGTGTAGCCGAAGGACTTCTGGTTCGGCAGGAAGGTGGTGGCGGGCTCGGCGAGGGCGCTGCCGCCGGCCGCGTTGACCACGGAGGACCGGTCGATGGCGTAGGCGACCGCCTGGCGCACCCTGGGGTCGTCGAACGGCTTCACCTTCGGGTTGAAGGCCAGGTAGTCGGTGTAACCGAAGTGGCCGGTGCCCACGCGCGCGGCCAGCTCCTTGTCGCCGCTCACCTTGGCGAGTTCGGCGGGGCCGAGGTTGGTGTCCGTGGTGACGGCGGCGGAGTCCGCGCCCTGGGACGCGGACAGCCGCTGGTTGATCACCGAGGAGTCGAGCCCGGAGCGCACGTCGATGGTGTCCGGGTACGCCTTGCGCTCGGCGTCGGTCGCGGCCGACCAGTGGGTGTTGCGCTCCAGGACGAGGTGCTCGCCGTCGTTCTCGTTCTTGACCACCTTGTAGGGGCCGGACGAGAGGGGGTGCGACTCGTACTTGGTGCCGGTGTCCTTGCTCCGGGGCACCGGGGTGAACTGCGTCTGCGTGGCGAGGTACGGGAACTCGCCCTCGGGCTTGTTCAGGTGGAAGACGAGGGTCCGGTCGTCCGGCGTCTCGATCGCCGACAGGCCCTTCTTGTCCTTGTACGGCCCCTGGTAGTCGGCGGCGCCGTCCAGCCAGTCCCGCAGGTAGGGAGCGCCGCCGGAGAGTTCGGGGGCGAAGGAGCGCTCGATGCCGTACTTGATGTCGGCCGAGGTGATCGGCGTGCCGTCCTCGTACTTGAGGCCCTTCTTGAGGGTGTACGTCCACACGGTCGCGTCCTTGTTGGGGCGTCCGGTGTCGGTGGCGAGGTCGGGGACGACCTTGGTGCCGGCGGCGCCGTTCTCGCGGTTGCGCGTGGTGAGGGTGCGGAAGACGAGGGAGGGAACGTTTCCGCCGCCGGAGGTGTACAGCCGCGCCGGGTCGAAGTCGCTCTGCGGCTGGGAGTTCAGGATCGTGAGCGTGCCGCCCTGATGGGGCGTGGAGTCGCCACTGGAGCCCTTGGCATCGCTGTCCTCCGGGCCGCAGGCGGCAGCGCCCGCTGCCACGACCAGGCTGACGGATGCCGCTGCCACGCGGCGCGCTGCGACGGACGGTTGACGCATCGGAATGACGACCTCTCGGATGACGAGTCGGGGCTGACCGAGGGTTTCTCGATCGCTGAGACATGGGGACGAGGAATGAGACGGCTGCGGACAGACGTCGGCCCCGGCGTCGGGTCGTCGAAGAATCCGTGACACGGTCACGGATCGGAAGGGAGGAGAAGGTCGCGACGCGAACGCCCGGGAGGCGGCGTCAGCGACAGTTGATATCGGCCACGCAGAGCGCGGTCACGCCGATGAGCGCCAGCTCGATGAGGGCGCTCGTACGGAGGGCATGACCAGACCACATGCGCTGAAATATGAACGAACACCCGGGCTCATGTCAATGTGACATAAGCGGTGCCGGTCAACTCCCGGGATAGGGCCAGGGATTGGGCCGGCAGTGGATTCCGTCGTGGTCCAGGAACTTGGTCTGCTGCTGCATGACCGGCGCCAGCTCGCCGTCCTTCTGGCACATGACGTGGCCGTGGCCGAGCCGGTGCCCGACCTCGTGGTTGATCAACATTTGCCGGTACGCATGGATCCGGTCACCGTATGTCTTGCTTCCTTGAGCCCACCGGTACGCATTGATCATGACGCGTTCGGTCGCGGCCGAGTCGCAGGACACGTTGTCCTCCGTGGTGTCCAGGCCGGACTTGGCGCACCACTTGGCGGTGGTGCCGGGGCTGGCCAGCGTGATCACGAAGTCGGGCTTGCCGGACGAGACGCGCTCGAAGGTGCGGGCACCGCCGTGGGCCCAACTGCGCCCGTCGTTCAGGGTCTTCTGCACGGCCTCGGCGAACAGCACGCCGTCCAGACCCAGTCCCCGCTCGACGTCGACGCGGTAGCGGTACTTCTGCCCGGTGCCGGGCGCCTTGTCGAAACCGGGCACGGCGTCGAAGGTCCCCGGGCCGGTCAGGGTGGCGGCGAGCGGGTAGGTGCGGCTCATCTTCTGGCCGTAGGTCAGGGCGGCCTGACTGGGCACGGCCGAGGGCGTCGGCGCTCCGGAGGTCCCGGCGCCGGGGGAGTGGCCGGCGGCGGACCCCGACCGTGCGTCGGCGTCCTGTCGCGTCTTGGTCACCTGTCCGGCGACGATCACCGCGAGGACGGTGGTGACGGCGGCCGCCGCGATACCGGTGAACGCCCAGCCCTTGGTGCCGCCGCGCCGCGCGGACGCGCCGCCGTCCGCCGCCGTGGCGGACTTCCGCGCAGGCCCGTCCGGCCGTCCGCCGCCACGGCCCGCCGGGTCCCCTCCGGCCGCACCCGCGGTGCCGCCGTCCCGGGCGTCCCCGTCGCCGGCGTCCCGTGCGCCGGCGCGCTCGAAGGCGTCGAGGTACTCCTGCCGGGGCCCGGGGCCCCGCCGCGGTCCGCCCTGCCCCGCCCGCCGCTGCCGGGGCAGCACCACACCGGGTCCGCCGTTGCCGGGTGCCCGGCCGGGGAACTCGCCCCAGCCGCCCCCGGCTTCCCGCTGCTCCGGATGCGCGCCGCGCACGGACGCGCCGTCCGGGGACGCGTCGTCCGGGGACCGCGGCACACCGCGCGCGGGCGTGCCGTCAGGGCTCCCGGGCACGCCCCGCACGGCACCGCCGTCGGACGGCCGCGGCGTGCCCTGCGCGGGGGCGCCGCCGGACGACCGGGGCGCACCGTGGGCGGGGCCGCTGTCCGCGGGCCGCGGCACACCGCGCGCGGGCGTGCCGTCGGAAGCGCCCGGCACACGCCGTGCCGACGCGCCTACGGCGACGCCCGGAACGGCGGCCGGGTCGGCGGCCGGGTCGGCGGCCGGGTCGGCGGCCGGGTCGGCGGCCGGAACCCCCGCGGCGCCGGGGGCCGGCACGCCCGCGGGGCCCGAAGCGGTGTCCTGGCGGCTGTCCTGGCGCGTGCCGCGCCGGCTGTCGCGTGGTGCGGTGATGTCCGCGGGCTCGGCCTTCGGGGCCGGTCCGCGGCGGCTGTGACGTCCCACCCCCGCCTCAGCTCCCCGCACCGGCGACGGAGCCGGCGGTACAAGCGCGGGCATCGGCCGCGTCCCGGACGCGGCCGGTCGCCCGCCCGCCAGCTCCGGTGGTGTGCGCCAAGAGGTCGCGGACGGCATCGGCCACCACGTCGGGGTACTCCATCATCGCCACGTGCCCGGCGTCCGGCAGGGACAGCAGCCGCGAGTCCCGGAAGGCACGGGCGGCCTTGCGGGCCATGCGGAAGCCGATGAGCTGGTCCCGGCCGCCGTAGACCAGCAGGGTGGGCGCGAGCACCCGCTCCGCCTGGCGCCACAGTCCGTGCTGGCCGCCGAGCGTGTAGGCGTCGACGATGCCGCGCGCCGAGCGGGCCATCGCGTCCCAGAAGTACGGCAGCCGCAGCCGCCGCTCCAGTTCGTCCACGGCCTGCCGGAACGCCTCCTGCGACACCCGCCCGGGATCGCCGTAGCACAGCGCCATGACCCCGCGGACCCGCTGCTCGGCGGTCCACTCCTTGGTGATCCGGGTGAAGAGGGCGGCGATCCCGGGGACACCGAGCAGCCCGGTCGGCACCGCGCTGCGCTGGATGCGCAGTTCCGGCAGGGCCGGTGAGACGAGCGTGAGCGTGCGGACGAGGTCGGGGCGTACGGCGGCCACGCGCGTGGCGACCGCGCCGCCGAGGGAGTTGCCGAAGAGGTGGACCGGGCCGCGGCCGGCCGCGTCCAGGTAGCGGATCACCGCGCGCGCGTGCCCGGTGACGGAGTAGTCGCCGTCGTCCGGGGGCGGGGAGTCGCCGAAGCCGGGCAGGTCGACCGCCTCGCTGTCGACGACGCCGTCCAGCTCGGCCATGAGCAGCGACCAGTTCTGCGAGGAGCCGCCCAGCCCGTGGACGTACAGCGCGGGCGGCAGGCCCTCGCGCGCGGCGGGCCGGGAACGGACCGACAGGGTGACGCCGGGCAGGCCCACCGACCGCAGCCGCTCGCCCTCGCCGACCCGGACGGGCGCCACCCTGGGAAGCACACTGGCGGCCGGCACGGACGGCGACTCGGTCGAAGACATGCGGCAATGTTACGAGGTGATCACGTCCGGATCGGTGTGTTCGCCGTCACAGAGTGAACCGTACGCCCTGGGAGAACCGGTCGGCCAACGGGCCCGACGGCATGGCGTTCGGATCAGCCGTCTCCTAGGCTCGTACAGAGGGCACCCTCGTGTGGCCCCTGCTGCTTCCAGGGACGTTCGTAGGAAGGGAGCCCACCATGGCCTATGACCCCGCACAGCCCGACACGATCGAGGACATCGACGATCCGGAGGCCGGCACGGCACCGGAGTTCGACGTCGAGGCGCCCGAGGTGGACGCCGCCGAACAGCAGACGGACATCGCGCCGGACCGCGACGACCCGCTGACGGACGTGGACCCGGCCAGGGGGAACGAGGCGGATCTCCTGGAGCAGGCGCGGGTCGTCGCACTCGACGAGGACGACTACCGCTGACCTCCGCGAGGACGACCACCACCGGCCCCGAAGGTCCGGCGGGCCGCCCCGGGAACGCCGTACGGCTTCCGCCGTCGTCCGGTACGTGAAATTCTGCGCTCGCACCGCGCACACCACGATTACCGAAAAGTACGATGGCCGCGCGGCCGAGACCGCATGAGGACGACTTTGGGAGGCGGCGTGACAGCCATCGAGCAAACAGAGGCGGTGCGCCCGCGTGGCACCCGTCTGCCGCGCCGCGCCCGGCGGAACCAGCTGCTGGGCGCCGCTCAGGAGGTCTTCGTCGCGCAGGGCTACCACGCGGCGGCGATGGACGACATCGCCGAGCGCGCCGGGGTCAGCAAGCCGGTGCTCTACCAGCACTTCCCCGGCAAGCTGGACCTCTACCTCGCCCTGCTGGACCAGCACTGCGAGTCGCTGATCCAGTCGGTGCGCGGCGCGCTGGCGTCGACCACCGACAACAAGCAGCGGGTCCGGGCGACCATGGACGCCTACTTCGCGTACGTGGAGGACGACGGCGGCGCCTTCCGGCTGGTCTTCGAGTCCGACCTGACGAACGAGCCCGCGGTGCGCGAGCGCGTGGACAAGGTCACCACCGAGTGCGCCGAGGCGATCTGCGAGGTCATCGCGGAGGACACCGGGCTCTCGCGCGCGGAGTCGATGCTGCTCGCCTCCGGCCTCGGCGGACTGGCCCAGGTGGTCGCCCGCTCCTGGCTGCACAGCGACCGCAGCGTCCCGCGCGACCAGGCGGTGCAGCTGCTGGCCTCGCTGGCCTGGCGGGGCATCGCCGGTTTCCCGCTGCACGGCACCGATCACCACTGAGGTCCCGTCCGTTCCCGCGCGGTGTTCGCTGTTGGCGTTCCGGCCGACAGGGTGTACGCCCCCTCGACCGGACTAATGTGTGCGGAGTACGGCGCGGATCATCGCGCACATACTGACCGTCGGAGGGACATAACCGTGGAGGTCAAGATCGGCGTGCAGCACGCGCCCCGCGAGATCGTTCTGGAGAGCGGTCAGAGCGCCGACGAGGTCGAGCGCGTGGTGGGCGAGGCGCTGGCCGGCAAGACGGGGCTGCTCAGCCTCCAGGACGAGAAGGGCCGCAAGGTCCTGGTGCCGACGGATCGGCTGGCGTACGTGGAGATCGGCGAGCCGACCGTGCGCAAGGTGGGTTTCGGCGCGCTCTGAGCCGTGGCGTGGGAAGGGCCCGGCGGCCGTGTGCCGCCGGGCCCTTCCGTGTCGGGCGCACGCCCCAAACGGCCCTGGGCGCACACACATTCGGAGCACGACTTCTCCACAGCCCAGGATTGCAAAGCGCAGGTCACGGGTAAGACGGGCTACGACCGTCCAGCCAGACCCGGCCGTGGGAGGGACCCCGACATGATCCTCGAAGTACTCGGATCCGCCGTGCTCGGGCTGATCCTCGCCTGGGCGTCGGCGCACCGCCTCGCCCACCGGCTGCCGGCCCGTCCGCTGGTGTACGCGACGGCCGTGGCCGGGGCCCTCTTCGGGGACTTCGTCACCCGCACCGCGCTGGGTCCCGGCCCGGCCCTGCTCAGCCTCCTGGGCGCCGCGGTCATCGCGGTGGCGTCCCTGTCCCTGCTGCTGCGCCCGGCGGGCCGCCTCCGCCGCCGATCGGCCACGGCGTAGACGGCACCGTCCGGGCGGGACGCCGTTCCCGGAGGGACGTCGGTCTTGGAGGGACGTCGTTCCCGCCGGGCCGCCGTTCCCGGGGAGCGCGGCGGCGGTCAGGCCGCGAGGCCCAGCGCGGCCATCCGCTTGGTGTGCGCCTCGGTGATACGCGAGAACATCCGGCCCACCTCGGCGAGGTCGAACCCGTCGGCGACACCGCCCACGAGCATCGTGGACAGCGCGTCCCGGTCGGCGACCACCCGCTGCGACTGCGACAGCGCCTCGCCCATCAGCCGCCGCGCCCACAGCGCCAGCCGGCCGCCCACGCGCGGGTCCGCGTCGATGGCGGCGCGCACCTTCTCCACCGCGAACCCGGCGTGCCCGGTGTCGTCGAGCACGGCGAGCACCAGCTCACGCGTGTCGGAGTCCAGACGGGCCGCGACCTCCCGGTAGAAGTCGCTCGCGATCGAGTCGCCGACGTACGCCTTGACCAGGCCCTCCAGCCAGTCCGAGGGCGCGGTCTGCCGGTGGAAGCCGTCCAGCGCGGCCACGAACGGGTCCATGGCGGCCGTCGGCTCCTCGCCGATCTCGGTCAGCCGGTTCCGCAGCCGCTCGAAGTGGTGGAACTCCGCCGAGGCCATCTTCGCCAGCTCCGCCTTGTCCGCCAGGGTCGGCGCCAGCTTGGCGTCCTCCGCGAGCCGCTCGAACGCCGCCAGCTCCCCGTAGGCGAGCGCGCCGAGCAGGTCCACCACGGCGGCGCGGTACTGCGGGTCCGCGGACGCCCGCGCCCAGTCCTGGGCGGCGACGCCGGTGGGCCCGGCGGGTTCTGCGGAGGCGTTTCCAGGCTTGTCAGAGCTAGTCATGAGGCGCACAATAGCCCGCTCGGCGCGCCCCTCAAGCCCCTGCCCGATCACTGTGACCACGACTACGTGACCGAATCGGCCATCACATATGCGGGGATCCGGGGTATGGTGGTAATGCGCGCCTGCCGAGTGCGTCGACGCTGTTCGACGTGTCCCTACAGGCTGCATGCATGAGGATGCCCGGTCGGTGGCCCGATCGGCTCCGACCCGACAGCCCTCCACGGCCGTACGGCAGTGATCGTACGACGACCGGAGGGACCCTCAGCGGTTCGAGCGCTAGAGCGTCGGCAGAGGTCCCGTGTCTCACGGCTTGCCCGAGTGGTTCGCCCGTACGGCGGCCGACGTCCCCGGCACGGTCAGACATGACCCCCGCGCGCTCGCCTCGCACCGCGCACACAGAAGAGGCAGCACCCTGACTACGACGTTTCGAGAACTCGGAATCCTTCCCGAGACCGCCGAGGCCCTGGAGGCCGTCGGCATCGTCACCCCCTTCCCCATCCAGGAGCTGACGCTCCCCGTCGCCCTGTCCGGCTCGGATGTCATCGGCCAGGCCAAGACCGGCACCGGCAAGACGCTGGGCTTCGGTCTCCCGCTCCTGGAGCGCGTCACCGTCCCGGCCGACGTCGAGGCCGGCCGCGCCGCCCCCGACGCCCTCACCGACGCCCCGCAGGCCCTCGTCGTCGTCCCCACGCGCGAGCTGTGCACCCAGGTCACCAACGACCTGCTGACGGCGGGCAAGGTCCGTAACGTCCGCGTGCTGGCGATCTACGGCGGCCGGGCCTACGAGCCGCAGGTGGAAGCCCTGAAGAAGGGCGTCGACGTGGTCGTCGGCACCCCGGGCCGGCTGCTCGACCTCGCGGGCCAGAAGAAGCTGGACCTCAGGCACATCAGGTCCCTGGTCCTCGACGAGGCCGACGAGATGCTCGACCTGGGCTTCCTGCCCGACGTCGAGAAGATCATCAGCATGCTGCCGGCCAAGCGCCAGACCATGCTGTTCTCGGCCACCATGCCCGGCGCGGTCATCGGCCTCGCCCGGCGCTACATGTCGCAGCCCGTCCACATCCGCGCCACCGCGCCGGACGACGAGGGCGTGACGGTCGCGAACATCAAGCAGTTCGTCTACCGCGCGCACAACATGGACAAGCCGGAGATGATCGCCCGCATCCTGCAGGCCGAGGGCCGCGGACTGGCGATGATCTTCTGCCGCACCAAGCGCACGGCCGCCGACATCGCCGAGCAGCTCCAGCGCCGCGGCTTCGCCTCCGGCGCGGTCCACGGCGACCTCGGCCAGGGCGCCCGCGAGCAGGCGCTGCGCGCCTTCCGCAACGGCAAGGTCGACGTCCTCGTCTGCACCGACGTCGCCGCCCGCGGCATCGACGTCGAAGGCGTCACCCACGTCATCAACTACCAGTCCCCCGAGGACGAGAAGACCTACCTGCACCGCGTCGGCCGTACGGGCCGGGCGGGCGCCAAGGGTACGGCGATCACGTTCGTCGACTGGGACGACATCCCGCGCTGGCAGCTGATCAACAAGGCGCTGGAGCTGGACTTCAACGACCCGGTGGAGACGTACTCGAGCTCCCCGCACCTGTTCTCCGACCTGGGCATCCCCCAGGGCACCAAGGGCGTCCTGCCGCGCTCCGAGCGGACCCGTGCCGGTCTGGCCGCGGAGGAGCTGGAGGACCTGGGCGAGACCGGCGGGCGGGGCGCGCGGGACCGTGACCGGGGCCGTGGTGGCCGCGGTGACGGTGGTGGCCGCGGTGACCGCAGCGACCGTGGTGACCGTGGTGACCGCACCGAGCAGGCCGCCGAGCGGGAGCGTCCGGCCCGTACGCCGCGCCGGCGCCGCCGTACGCGCAGCGGCACGCCGCTGGACGCCTCCCCCGTCACGCCGACGCCGGCCGCGGAGACCTCCGGCACCGCCGGGACCTCCGGCGCCCCGGAGTCGGAAGGGGCCGCGGTGCGCACCCCGCGCCGCCGTCGCCGTACCCGTGGCGGAGCGTCCGCGCAGCCGGTGACGGGCGCCGTGGCGTCCACGGTGACCGACGAGACGCCCGCGGCGGCCACGCCCGCCGTCGAGCCGGTGGCCGCGGCGGAGGTCGCGGCCGTTCCGGACGCGTCCGAGAGGCCGCGTCGCCGCACCCGCAAGGCCACGGCGGCCGAGCCGGTGACCGAGGCCCCGGTGGCCGAGACCGCGGTCGCGGACGCCTCGGCCGCGGAGACCAAGCCGCGCCGCCGTACGCGGAAGACGGCCGAGCCGGTCGTC
The DNA here is from genome assembly GCF_044332325.1 of Streptomyces sp. NPDC017095. NCBI lineage: Bacteria > Bacillati > Actinomycetota > Actinomycetes > Kitasatosporales > Streptomycetaceae > Streptomyces > Streptomyces sp. NPDC017095. The sequence continues at coordinate 196,472 of NZ_JBIROU010000013.1, read as the reverse complement.
GAGGCGGAGGCGGCCCTGGACCCGGCGGAGACCGCCGAGGCCAAGCCGCGCCGCACCCGCAAGACCGCGGCGCCCGCCGAAGCCGCCGTGGACACCGCCGAGGCCACTGAGGTCACCGAGGCCAAGCCGCGCCGCCGCACCCGCAAGGCGGCGGAGCCGGCCGCGCCGGAGGCACCCGAGGCCGAGGCGCCGGAGGCGGAGGCCAAGCCGCGCCGCACGCGGAAGACCGCCGCGACCGCGGAAGCACCCGAGGCACCCGAGGCCGAGGCCAAGCCCCGCCGCACCCGCAAGACCGCGGCGGCCGCACCGGAAGCGACCGAGGCGGCCGAGGCGGCCGAGGCGGAGACCGTGGCCAAGCCGCGCCGGACCCGCAAGACCGCCGCGGCAACCACCGCGACCGCGGAAGCCCCCGAGGCACCCGAGGCCGAGGCCAAGCCGCGCCGCACCCGCAAGACCGCGGCGGCCGCCGAAGCCACCGCGGACACCGCCGAAGCCACGGAAGCCAAGCCCCGCCGCACGCGGAAGACCGCCGCGACCGCGGAAGCCACTGAGGCACCCGAGGCCGAGGCCAAGCCGCGTCGGACCCGCAAGACCGCGGCAGCCGCCGAAGCCACCGCGGACACCGCCGAAGCCACGGAAGCCAAGCCCCGCCGCACGCGGAAGACCGCCGCGGCCACGCCTGAGGCCCCTGAGGCTGAGACCAAGCCCCGCCGCGCCCGCAAGGCCACGGCAGCCGCCGTGGACGCGGCCGACGGGGACGCGGTCGCCGCGCCGAAGACGCGACGGGTCCGCAAGGCCGTCGCCGAGTCGGCCGCTCCGGAGATCCCGGCGCAGGCCACCGAGGAGTCGGAGACCAAGCCGCGGCGCCGGGCCCGCAAGACGGCGGCGTCCGCCGAGACGGCGGCCGGCGAGAGCGCCGAGACGACGCCCAAGCCGCGCCGGGCCCGTAAGACGGCGGTCGCGGAGGCACCCGAGGCCTGATCCGTCACCGCGTACGCGAGGGCGTCAAGCCGGTCCGATGGCCGGGTCCACGTGCAGTGGACCCGGCCATCGGCGTCTACGGCCCGAACCCCGGCCGGCCCGAGCCCGCACCGGGCTCCCCACACCGCGACCGGCTCCCGCCGCCGGACGCCTCGCCCCCATCGCCCGCCGCCCCGCCGCCCGCCCGCACCGGCGCCCCGATTCCGCCCGGGCACCCGCACCCATCTCCCCCTCCCCCGCCGGATAGCCTCTCCCCCATGAGCAGGCCCCCCACCTTCGTTCCGCCTCCCGGTGCTCGTGCCTACCGTCTCCGGACGGCGCGTGGGGAGTTCGCCGTGGTCGACGCTCCGGTGGCCGCCGGTGTCGAGCCCCGGGGCGTGGCGCTGCTGCTGCCGGGGTTCACCGGGAGCAAGGAGGACTTCAATCCGCTGCACGTGCCGCTGGCCGAGCGCGGTTACCGGACCGTCGCCGTGGACGGGCGCGGCCAGTTCGAGTCGGACGGGCCCGTGACGGACGAGTCGGCGTACGCGCGCGAGGAGTTGGCGCGGGACGTGCTCGCGCAGGCGGCGGCGATCGGCGGCCCCGTGCACCTGCTGGGGCACTCGCTCGGCGGCCAGATCGCGCGCGCGGCCGTGCTGCTCGACCACGCGCCCTTCCTGTCGCTCACCCTGATGGCCTCCGGGCCGGCGCAGATCTCGGCGTCCCAGCAGGAGCGTGTGAAGCTGCTCCGGGACGCGCTCACGGTGCTGGGCATGGCGCAGGTGTGGGAGGCGATCCAGGCGATGGAGCCGCCGGCGCCCGCGCTCGACGCCGGACTGGACGACCGGGACGACCTGCGGCGGCGCTGGCTGGCCACCCGGCCCGCGCAGCTCCTGGCCACCGGGCGCCAGTTGTGCACGGAACCGGACCGGGTCGCCGAACTCGCCGCCGTACCGCTGCCGTTCCATGTGATCTCGGGCGACCGGGACGACACCTGGCCGCTGCCGCAGCTCGACGACATGGCGGTACGGCTCGGGGCGCGGCGCACGGTCGTCGCGGGCGCCGAGCACTCGCCCAACACCGACCGCCCCCTGGAGACCGCCCGCGCGCTCGCCGACTTCTGGGACGCCGGCCCGGGACTCCGCTGAGCCCTGCCCGACCCCGCCCGGCAGACGGAAACGGCCGGCCGCACCCTGGCGCAGCGGCACCGCTCAGTACTGGGTCCGCAGGTGTTCCCAGAAGCCGTCTCTGAGCGCGCGGCGCAGTTCCGCCTGGCCGCGCAGGGAGTACTGGAGCAGTTGCTCGGCCTCGACCAGCAGGTCCTGGTCGACGGAGCCGGGCAGGTAGGGATGGCCGGGGAAGAGTTCGACGAGGGCGTCGCGGCCCCGGGAGGCGAGCCACTTCGCGGCGATCTGGGCGCCGACGAAGCGGACGTCGTCGCGGGTGGGGCGGGCGGTGCCGGCGGCCTCGTACCCGGCGGTCACGCGCCGGGAGACGTACGGTTTGAAGAACTCCAGGTCGAAGGTGCGCTGGCTGTCGACCTCCCAGAGCAGCGGCTCGGCCTGGTTGCGGCCCTCGGGGGCCTCGATGCCCCACAGGTGGACGCGGGCGCCGTAGCCCTGGGCCGCCTCGACCGCCGAGACCAGGTCCTCGTCGCCGCCGAGGAGCGCGGCGTCGCTGATCGCGCGGTGCCGCGCCAGTGACTCCAGGTCCGAGCGGATCAGCGAGTCGACGCCCTTCTGCTGGTTGTTGGCGTTGAGGTTGCCGAGGCGGACCTTGACGTCGGGCAGTTCGGCGATGCACTGCTGCTCGGCGGTGTGGATGCGGCGGCGGGCGCCGTCGTACCAGTACACGCGCAGCAGCCGGCTGTCCGCGAAGATCGTGCGGGCCTTGTCGATCAGGGCGTCGATCAGGCCCTCGGCGTCCAGGTCGAAGGCGCGGCGGTCCTCGGTTCCGGTGACCAGCCGGCCGGCCGCGGCGTACAGATAGCCCGCGTCGACGAAGATCGCGTGGGTCGAGGGTGTCTTCGCCACCTCGGCGAGCATGCGCTCCAGCAGCTCGTTCGTGCGGTTGACGTGGGCGCCGAGGGCGGCGAGGTCGTCGTTCATCGCCCCCATTGTCCGGGTGATCACAGTGCGGACACAACCGTTCCCGCCCATGCCTCACCCACTGCTTACCGGTCAGTAATTAGTTGTTCGAAAAATTTCTTTAGCGTAGGGAATGTTCGTAACAAACGGAGCGTTGACTGAGTACGACACCGGATACACAGGGTGTCACTCCAGTAGTTCTCCGCAGGAGGATGACCAGACGAAGGGAGAAGCCCATGCGCTTCGAAATCATGCGACTCGACGAGGTCGACGGCACCGCCGTGGACAGTACCGTCGTGGACGCCGCCTCCGTCAACCGGATCGTGCAGCAGGCCGCCGCCATCGGGCAGCGCCTGTGGATCCGGCCGGCCGACACACCGGCCTCATAGCCCTCAGGGGCGTTCGCCACTCATGCTTTCCGGGGGAGCCGGGCCGACGAAGGTCGGATTCAGCTCCCCCGGATCACCTGAGTGACACCGTTGATGATCTGCTGGACGGCGATCGCGGAGAGCATCATGCCCGCGAGCCGCGTCACCAGCACGACACCGCCGTCCTTGATGACGCGGATGATCAGCAGCGAGTAGCGCATCACCAGCCACAGCACGACATGGATCGCGAGGATCGCGGACCACACCGAGACCTGCGTGGTCACGCTGTCGGCCTTCTGTACGGCCAGGATCACGGACACGATCGCACCGGGCCCCGCCAGCAGCGGCATGCCCAGCGGTACGAGCGCCACGTTGACGTCCTTGGTCTGCTTCGGCTCGTCGGTCTTACCGGTCAGCAGGTCCAGCGCGATCAGCAGGAGCAGCAGCCCGCCCGCGATCATCAGCGCGGGCACGGACACGTGCAGGTAGTCGAGGATCTGGTGGCCCAGGACGCCGAAGACGGCGATGACCCCGCCCGCCACGCAGACGGCCTGCAAGGCCATCCGCTTCTGCACCTTCGCCGGCCGGCCGGCGGTGAGGGCGAGGAAGATCGGGGTGATCCCGGGGGGATCCATGATGACAAAAAGGGTCAGGAACAGGGAGCCGAAGACGGCGATGTCGAACATGGGGGAAGTGCAGGCCTTGCGGGAAGAGGAGATACGGGGGTGGTGCGGCGGACCGGCCGCTGCGGGCCTCAGGCTCCGCCGGCGCCCGGCACCGGGAACGCGCCCGTCGCCCGCCGGGTGATCTCCCCGTACACCTCGGGGTCGGTCGCGTAGGCGCCCAGGGTCACGGTCTTGCGGCTGCCGTGGTAGTCCGAGGAGCCCGTGACCAGCAGTCCCAGCTCCTTCGCCAGACCCCGCAGCCGCACCCGGGCGTCCGGGTCGTGGTCCATGTGGTCGACCTCGAGGCCGTCCAGACCGGCCTCGGCCAGCTCCGCGATCCGGGCCTCCGGCACCGTGCGGCCGCGCTTGGCGGCGGCCGGGTGGGCGAACACGCAGACCCCGCCCGCGGCCTTGACCAGCCGTATCGCCTCGAAGGGGTCGGTCTCGTGCTTCTCCACGAAGGCCCGCCCGCCGTCGGCCAGCCACTCCTCGGTGAACGCGTCGCCCACGGTCGGCACGACGCCCAGCTCCACCAGCGCGCTGGCGACGTGCGGCCGACCGACGGAGCCGCCGGCGGCGATCCGCTCGACCTGCTCCCAGGTGACCGGCACGCCCAGCGCGTTCAGCTTGGCGACCATGCCCTTGGCCCGCGGTACCCGGTCGTCCCGGACCAGTTCCCGCTCGGCGAGCAGGGCGGGCTCCTCGGGGTCGAAGAGGTAGGCCAGCATGTGCATCGAGACGCCGTCGATCCGGCAGGACAGCTCGGCGCCGGTGACCAGGGTCAGCCCCGCGGGCAGCGCGGCGATCGCCTCGCCGTGGCCCCGGGTGGTGTCGTGGTCGGTCAGCGCGACGACGTCCAGCCCTGCGGCGGCGGCCTTGCGCACCAGCTCGGCCGGGGTGTCCGTACCGTCGGAGGCCGTGGAGTGACAGTGCAGATCGATGCGCACGCGGACTCCAGGCGGTGACGGACGGATGGGACTCCGCAAGGATACCGGTGTTTTCCGGCCCGGATGTCACACCCGAAACCGGCCGGCGCCCCCTACGGGAGCCCGCTCAGGAACCCCGGGAACCCCCTTGAGTGGGACGCGAACCTGCCTCGGGGCGCCGCCGAACCGCGCGAGCGACCGCGGCACCCGGCATCCCGCCGGGCCTCAGGGCCGGAGCAGGCGCGGCGACAGCGCTCCGCAGGGCACCAGGTCGATCTCCGCCCCGGCGTCCCGCAGATCGGTCAGCACCAGCTCGTCGTAGAGGAGCAGGCCGGACTGCTCGGGCCAGATCACCGCCCACAGCCACATCCCGAGCGCCTCGCCGGCGAAGACGGCCCGGTCGTCCGGGGTGCGGTAGACATGCCAGAGCGGGGTCGGGCGGCCGGCGGCCAGCACCTTGGCCTGCGGCGGCTTCTCCACGTTCATGAACGAGCCCGGGTCCGGGCCGTCGATGCCGGCGTAGTGCGCGCCGAGGCCGACGCCCAGCTCCTCGGCGATCAGGATCAGCTCACCGGGGCCGCCGAGCGGCCCGGGGCCCGAGCAGGCCACCGCGGTGGCCCGGCCGCCGCTGCGGTCGTCCCCGGCGTACGTCACGCCCGTGAAGAGCCATCCGACCGGCAGCGGCCACGGCATCCACACCGGCACCTGCGTGCGGCGCACCACCACGTTGAGCGCCTCGACGCTGGGCGGGATCACGGGCTGCAGCGGATACACCGTGCCGTGCCGGTCGCACTGCCACGCATCGGCGAAGAGTCCGGGAGCCCTGACCCGGCCACCGCACTTCGGGCAACTGGGTTCGCCCCTCATAGGGCTCCACGGTCCTACCCCGGCCCGCCCGCGTCAAGGATGATCACCCGTCCGGCCGGAAGAGCCCGTCGCGGCCCCGGACGGCCACAATAGATGCATCTTGCATTAATTAGGTGCACTAACTTACTATGTGTATAACCCAACTACTTCGTGAGGGATGGGAGAAGCACATGGACCCCCTAGACGCGGGTGCCCCGAGCATCCTGCGACAGCCCAAGGCGGTCTGGGCCACGGCCGGCGCCTCCGTCGTCGCCTTCATGGGCATCGGCCTCGTCGACCCGATCCTGCCGTCCATCGCGCAGGGCCTGCACGCCACCGCCGGGCAGGTGTCCCTGCTCTTCACCTCGTACTTCCTGATCACCGCCCTCGCGATGCTGCTGACCGGCTTCGTCTCCAGCCGCATCGGCGGGCGCAAGACCCTGCTGCTCGGCCTCGCGTTCGTGGTCGTGTTCGCGGCCCTGGCCGGCACCTCCGGCTCGGTCGGCCAGCTCGTCGGCTTCCGGGCCGGCTGGGGCCTCGGCAACGCGCTGTTCGTCTCCACCGCCCTCGCGGTCATCGTGGGCGCGGCGGCCGGGGGCAGTGCGGCGGCGATCCTGCTGTACGAGTCCGCGCTCGGCCTCGGCATGGCCTGCGGCCCGCTGCTCGGCGCGGTCCTCGGCAACCTCAGCTGGCGCTACCCCTTCTTCGGCACGGCCACGCTGATGGCGGTCGGCTTCCTGTGCATCACGGCGTTCCTGAAGGAGCAGCCCCGGCCGGCCCGCAAGACCTCGGTCCTGGACCCGCTGAAGGCGCTCGGCCACGGCGGGCTGGCCTCGGCGGCCGTCTCCGCGTTCTTCTACAACTACACGTTCTTCACCGTGCTGGCCTTCACGCCGTTCGTGCTGGACATGACGCCGTACCGGTCGGGCGGGGTGTTCTTCGCCTGGGGTCTGCTGCTCGCCGTCTTCTCGGTGATCGTGGCCCCGCGCCTGCAGCGGCGGCTCGGCTCGCTGAAGGTGCTCGGCGGCTCGCTGGTGCTGCTCGCGGCGGACGTCCTGGTGCTCGGCTACGGCAACCACACCGCGGCCGTCGTCTGCACGATCCTGTCCGGTGCCTTCATCGGCGTGAACAACACCGTCTACACCGAGCTGGCCCTCGGCGTGTCGGACGCACCGCGCCCGGTGGCGAGCGCGGGCTACAACTTCGTCCGCTGGTTCGCCGCCGCCGCGGCGCCCTACTTCGCGCCGAAGATCGAGGAGTGGACGGACATCCACGTCCCGTTCGTGGTCGCGGCCGTCACGGCGGTGCTGGGCGCGCTCGTGGTCGTCGTGCGGCGCAAGGCCCTCGTCCACGAGGCGGCGGAGCTCGAACCGCGGCACGCGACCGAGGACGGCGTCGGCGTCTTCGCCAACTGACCCCAACCGACCGCATCCGCCGCCGGGTTGGCGAGCCCGGTCACGCGCCGCCGGCCGGCGGCGCGTCAGTCCAGCGGGACGGTTCCGCGGACGGGGTCCCGCAGGTCCGTGCCGTGCGCGAGCCAGCGCTCCTGGAGGGCCTGCGCGCCGTGCACCCGCTTCCAGGCGGCCTCGTTCGGCGTCATCGGCAGCAGCGGCAGGAACCGTACGGGATCCATCGGGTCGTCCAGTTCCAGGTCCTCCACCAGTCCGCCGGGCTCGCCCACCAGGACCGCGGTGAAGGGGGCGCCGGGCCACAGCGGGCCGCCCACGTCCAGCGAGGCGCCCGGGGTCACCACCAGGCCCTCCACCTGCGGGCTCGCGGCCAGCACGGCGAGCGGGCGGAGCAGCTTGTCGGTGTCGGCGCGGCCCGCCCGGACGGACAGCACCAGTTCGGCGCGGGGGCCCTTGACCGGGTCGGCCAGCGTCGCCGTGGGGTCCGTCATGGGCTGCCCGGACATCCCGAGGGTGGCGTACCGGACGACGTCCCCCTCCTGGAAGCGGAGCACCTCGATGCGGTCCGTGCCGAGGAAGGTGACGGCGGCGCGCGCGTCCGGCTCGCCCAGCGCGCTGGTCAACCGTGCCTCGACCAGAGGAAGAACATCAACCATGCGGCGAGCATAGAACTCGTCAGCAGCGGGCAAAGCGGCACCTTGACAGTACGGGCGACTGGTACTCTGAGCCGGTGGTTCGGGGCAGCACGCCGAGCGTCACCGTCAAGCCCCGACGCCTGAGACTCCCTTACGAGGGACCGGCCGGAGGAGGTGGGGCTGTCATGGATCGAAGTCGACCGTGCAGTACCACTCGCTCTTCCGGCTGCTGATGTAGTTACCGGCTGGCCGCCGCCTTCCTTTGCGCCTCGTCGTTTCGGGAGAGCACCTCGTTTCGCCTTGCCTGATCTGTCTGATCTGAATCAGTTCTGCATCGGCAGTGAAGCCGCCACCGCGACGGTGCGGTGCTCCCCGCTTTGTGGACGTGCCCCGCACGCACAGCCAGGACGTCCCCATTCCGGGTAGTTCCACCCGTCGCCGCGCGCTGTCGCCGCCCGCCCGCGAAGGAGCCTGCCCATGTCGATGATCCGCGACCTGCGCGCCGTGGTCCGCCCGTCGTCCCGCGTCTCGCTGCGCAAGGACCCGGGCACCTCGTACGACACCACGCGTGATCCCGCGACTCCCTCGGCCGTCGTCGACTGCGCCGTCTACCGCGACGGCGCCCGTGTGCAGCGCCCCGGACCGCTGACCCCGCAGGAGGCGATGCGGCTGGTGCGCCGCGACGGCGGGTTCGTCTGGATCGGCCTGCACGAGCCGACCGAAGCGGAATTCGCCGGTATCGCGAGCGAGTTCGGGCTGCACCCGCTGGCCGTGGAGGACGCGGTGCAGGCCCACCAGCGGCCCAAGCTGGAGCGGTACGACGACTCGCTCTTCACGGTCTTCAAGACCATCCACTACGTCGAGCACGACCGGCTCACCGCCAACAGCGAGGTCGTGGAGACCGGCGAGGTCATGTGCTTCACCGGCCGGGACTTCTTCATCACCGTCCGGCACGGCGGCCAGGGCTCGCTGCGCGCCCTCAGGCACCGCCTCCAGGACGACCCGGAGCTGCTCGCCAAGGGCCCCTCGGCCGTGCTGCACGCCATCGCCGACCATGTCGTGGACGGCTACATCGCGGTCGCCGACGCGGTGCAGGACGACATCGACGAGGTGGAGACCGAGGTCTTCTCGCCCGGCCGCAAGGGCGGCGTCTCGCGCGGTGTGGACTCGGCGCGGATCTACCAGCTCAAGCGCGAGGTACTGGAGTTCAAGCGCGCGGTGGCGCCGCTGCTGCGGCCCATGCAGCTGCTGAGCGAGCGGCCGATGCGGCTGATCGACCCGGACATCCAGAAGTATTTCCGGGACGTCGCCGACCACCTGGCCCGGGTCCAGGAGCAGGTCATGAACTTCGACGAACTGCTCAACTCCATCCTCCAGGCCAACCTCGCGCAGGCGTCCGTGGCGCAGAACGAGGACATGCGCAAGATCACCGCGTGGGCGGCCATCATCGCCGTGCCCACGATGGTGTGCGGGGTGTACGGCATGAACTTCGACTACATGCCGGAGACGCACTGGAAGTTCGGCTATCCGGTGATCATGGGCATCACCGCGGCCATCTGCCTCGGCATCCACCGCACGCTGAAGCGCAACGGCTGGCTGTGAGCGGGCGGCTCGGGCCTGGTTAGGCTGGGGCGCATGACAAGCGAGCTGCTCGACCGGGCCCTCATCGAGGAGGCCGCGAAGAAGTCCGGCCTCATCTGGGTCAGGAGCGCCGGCGGCACGGCCGCGCGGGCGCTGTGGCACGTGTGGCACGACGGCGCGGTCTGCGTGGTGGGCGACGGGCCGGGCGAGCAGCCGCTGACCGGGCTGACCGGCGGGGGCACCGCCGAGGTGAGCGTGCGCAGCAAGGACAAGGGGGGCCGGCTGGTGATGTTCCCGGTCACCGTGGAGGAGCCGGCGCCCGGCAGCCCCGAGTGGGAGGCGGTCGTCGCCGAGCTGAAGGGCAAACGGCTGAACGCCCCGGACGCCGAGGAGATGCCGGCCCGCTGGGCCCGCACCTGCCGGGTGCTCCGCCTGGTGCCGACGGGCGCGCTGACCCCGCTGCCGGACGGCGACCTCGCCGAGTCCCCCGTCCCGACCCCGGCGACGACCCGCACCCCGGCACCCGCGGCCCTGCCGAAGCTGCTGGGCCGCCGGAAGAGGAAGCGCCGTCAGGAACGGGACTGACCGGAGCCCGGCACCACCGCGCCGGGCCGGGACCGCCGGGGCCGGGACCTGCGGGGCGGGAGGTCAGGACGCCGGGAGCTGGGCGCCGTAGTCCACCGTCTCCGACGCGGGCGGCTTGTCGATGGTGAAGGTCTCGCCCCAGTCCGAGAAGCGCAGGGTGCCCGCGTTGCCGGCGCGGACCAGGCGCAGGGGGTAGGGGTTGCCGTCGAGGGAGACCTCCAGCGTGCCGCCGGAGCCCTCGTCGCCGGTGATGCGGATCGTGCGGGTACCCGACGGACCGGTGTGGCGGCCGTCCGTCGCCAGCGTGCCGTGCAGCGTCAGCAGACCGTCGAGGAGGACGTCCTTGTCCGTGAAACCGCTGAACTTCTTGTACGCCGGATCCCTCTGCGGCACCTTCACGTACTTGCCGTCCAGCTTGCCCGTGGCACCGTCGGCGCCGTCGGCGTGGTTCCAGAAGTCCGCGCCGGCCTTCAGGTACAGCTCCTGTCCGACCCGCAGCAGCTTGAACGTCGCCCCCTGCGAGGTCACGGACCCGGTCCCGCCGTCGTCCTTGAGCCGCATGTCCAGCCGGTACGTACGGCCGCCGCTGACCACGGTCCCGGACAGCCGTACGGCCTGCGCCGCGTCCGCCGCGGCCCGCGTCCTGGCCTCGATGCGGGCGGCGGGCAGTTTGCCCACCCCGTTCGTGCCGGCGTCGGGATCGTCGCCGCCGCACCCCGTCAGCACCGCCAGCCCTGTCACGGCCAGTGCGCACAGCGCGGTGCTCCGCGCGGCCCGGCGGGTTCGGCCCTGGGCGATCGCAGTCACAGGTGCGGCTGCCTTTCTGACGATTCCTGAGCGGCGTACCGCAGGGTACCGGGGCCCCGCCCGCCCGGCTGAGCCGGTCCGTCCGGACCGCCCACCAGGACGTATCCGATCCGGACGGGCTAGCCTGAAGCGCACCCGTGCGGGCATGTCCGAGCATCTCGTCCGATCCCCAGGCAAAGGGAGCACAGTCATGGCAGCCGGCGCCCCCCGGATCTTCCTCTCGCACCTGGCCGGGGTCCCCGTCTTCGATCCGGCCGGCGACCAGGTGGGCCGCGTCCGCGACGTGGTGGTCATGCTGCGCGTCGGACGCCGGCCCCCGCGCGTCCTCGGACTGGTGGTCGAGCTGTCCACCCGGCGCCGGATCTTCCTGCCCATGACCCGGGTGACCGGCATCGAGTCGGGCCAGGTCCTCACCACCGGCGTGGTCAACGTCCGCCGTTTCGAGCAGCGGCCCACCGAGCGGCTGGTCTTCGGGGAGCTGCTGGACCGGCGGGTGACGCTGACGGAGACCGGCGAGGAGGTCACCGTCCTGGACGTGTCCGTGCAGCAGCTGCCCGCCCGCCGGGACTGGGAGGTGGACCGCGTCTTCGTGCGCAAGGGGCGCAAGGGCAGCGCCTTCCGGCGGGCGAAGGGCGAGACGCTGACCGCCGAGTGGTCCGCTGTCACCGGGTTCTCCCTGGAGGAGCACGGACAGGGCGCCGAGAGCCTGCTCGCCACCTTCGAGCAGTTGCGCCCCGCCGACCTCGCCAACGTCCTGCACCACCTGTCCGCCAAGCGGCGGGCCGAGGTCGCCGCCGCCCTGGACGACGACCGGCTCGCCGACGTCCTCGAAGAGCTGCCGGAGGACGACCAGATCGAGATCCTCGGCAAGCTGAAGGAGGAACGCGCGGCGGACGTGCTGGAGGCGATGGACCCGGACGACGCCGCCGACCTGCTCGCCGAGCTGCCCGAGGAGGACCAGGAGCGGCTGCTGAGCCTGATGCAGCCCGCCGACGCCGCCGACATGCGCCGCCTGATGGCGTACGAGGAGCACACCGCCGGCGGTCTGATGACGACCGAGCCGATCGTGCTGCGCCCGGACGCCACCGTCGCCGACGCCCTCGCCCGGGTCCGCAACCCGGACCTCTCCCCGGCCCTCGCCGCCCAGGTCTACGTCTGCCGCCCGCCCGACGAGACCCCGACCGGCAAGTACCTGGGCACCGTGCACTTCCAGCGGCTGCTGCGCGACCCGCCGTACACCCTGGTCGGCTCGCTGGTCGACGACGACCTCCAGCCCCTGGACCCGGACGCCGCGCTGCCCGTCGTCGCCGGGTTCTTCGCCACCTACGACATGGTCGCGGCGCCCGTGGTGGACGAGTCCGGTTCGCTGCTCGGCGTGGTGACCGTGGACGACGTACTGGACCACATGCTGCCCGAGGACTGGCGGGAGACGGAGTTCCACCTGGCCGAGGACGAAGGAGAGGAGGCGCCCGCGCATGGCTCCTGAGCGCGAGACCGCGACCCGCGAGCGGCATCCGGCGGGTGCCACGGCCGCCGGCCGGCCCCGGACCGCCCGGCTGGACCAGCCGCGCCCGCCCCGGCGCCGGATCGTGCCCGAGTGGGACCCGGAGGCCTTCGGCCGGCTGTCGGAGCGGATCGCCCGGTTCCTGGGCACGGGCCGCTTCATCGTCTGGATGACGGTCGTCATCATCCTGTGGGTGGTGTGGAACATCGCCGCGCCCCGTCACCTGCGCTTCGACGAGTACCCGTTCATCTTCCTCACCCTGATGCTGTCCCTCCAGGCGTCCTACGCGGCCCCGCTGATCCTGCTCGCGCAGAACCGGCAGGACGACCGCGACCGGGTCAACCTGGAGCAGGACCGCAAGCAGAACGAGCGGTCCATCGCCGACACGGAGTACCTGACCCGGGAGATCGCCGCGCTGCGCATGGGTCTGGGCGAGGTGGCCACCCGGGACTGGATCCGCTCCGAGCTGCAGGACCTGACGAAGGAGCTGGAGGAGCGCCGCCGGCACGACGGGCACACCGGCCAGGTCGTATTCCCGGCGGAACGGGCGGAACGCCCGCCGGGACGTGACACAGACGACCGCTGAAGGGCATCCCTCAGGCCCCTCGGCGGGCCGTACCATCGTCCTTATGGCTACGGAAGACGCGGTGCGCGAAGCACTGGCGACGGTGAACGACCCCGAGATCAACCGCCCGATCACCGAACTCGGGATGGTCAAGTCCGTGGAGATCGGCGCGGACGGGGCGGTCGCGGTCACCGTGTACCTGACGGTGTCCGGCTGCCCGATGCGCGACACCATCACGCAACGCGTCACCGAGGCGGTCTCCCGGCTCGACGGCGTCACCCGCGTCGACGTCACCCTGGACGTGATGAGCGACGAGCAGCGCAAGGAGCTGGCGTCGGCGCTCCGTGGCGGCCAGGCCGAGCGCGAGGTGCCCTTCGCCAAGCCGGGCAGCCTCACCCGGGTCTACGCGGTCGCCTCCGGCAAGGGCGGTGTCGGCAAGTCCTCGGTGACGGTCAACCTGGCGGCGGCGATGGCCGCCGACGGTCTGAAGGTCGGTGTCGTGGACGCCGACATCTACGGCCACAGCGTGCCGCGCATGCTGGGCGCCGACGGCCGGCCCACCCAGGTCGAGAACATGATCATGCCGCCGTCCGCGCACGGCGTGAAGGTCATCTCCATCGGCATGTTCACGCCGGGCAACGCCCCGGTGGTGTGGCGCGGCCCGATGCTCCACCGCGCCCTTCAGCAGTTCCTGGCCGACGTCTACTGGGGCGATCTGGACGTCCTGCTGCTGGACCTGCCGCCCGGCACGGGTGATATCGCGATCTCCGTGGCGCAGCTCGTCCCGAACGCCGAGATCCTGGTCGTGACGACCCCGCAGCAGGCGGCGGCCGAGGTCGCCGAGCGGGCCGGCTCCATCGCCGTGCAGACCCACCAGAAGATCGTCGGCGTGGTCGAGAACATGTCCGGCCTGCCCTGTCCGCACTGCGGCGAGATGGTCGACGTCTTCGGCACGGGCGGCGGCCAGCTCGTCGCCGACGGCCTGACCCGCACCACGGGTACGTCGGTCCCGGTCCTCGGCAGCATCCCGATCGACATCCGGCTGCGCGAGGGCGGCGACGAGGGCAAGCCGGTGGTCCTGACCGACCCGGGCTCCCCGGCGGGCAGCGCGCTCCGCGCGATCGCCGGCAAGCTGGGCGGCCGCCAGCGCGGTCTGTCGGGCCTGTCCCTGGGCCTCACCCCGAAGAACAAGTTCTGACCCCTCCCGCCAGACGGCGGGGCGGTACGGCACGAGGGGCGCCGGAGATCCGGCGCCCCTCGCGTCATGCGTAGGCGGACAGGTCCTTCACCACGGAGAACCCGAGGCCGTAGGCGCTCATCCCCCGCCCGTACGCGCCCAGATGGACGCCGGAACCCGTCGTACCGGCCAGCACCCAGCCGAACTCCGACTCCCGGTAGTGGAAGGAGGCCGCGGCCCCGTCCACCGGCAGGGAGAGTCTGGACCACTCCGGTCCGTCCAGGTCGTCGGCCAGCGCCCACGCCGTCTCGGTCTGCTGCTCCAGCCAGTCGTCGCGCAGACCGTGGTCCATCTGCCCGGGCCAGGTGAACGACAGCAGGCCCACCCCGGCCAGCCAGGCGGCGGAGGACACCGACGTCGCCTCCAGCAGTCCCGTGCCGTCGGCACTGCGCCGGGACGGCTGCGCGGCGACGGTCACGACGACCGCGAACTTCTCCCGCGGCTCGCCCGCGGCACCGGTCTCGCCGCGCAGCGAGGGCTCCTCACCGTGCCCGATCGCGCCGTGCTCGACGGTGCCGTCGGCGGTCGTGCCGACCTGCATCAGCCAGCGCGGCCCCGTGAACGCCTCGTCGAGCCCGTACCAGGGGAAGGGCGCCCGCAGGTAACCGTCGACCGTGCGCCGGGCCGGGGAGAGCTGCTGCGCGCCCTCCGCGGCCGGCGCCTGCGCGCCCACCCGACTCGTCGTCTCCATCTGCCCGGACGCCTCCTCGATCTCGTCGGACCGGCGTGGCCCGCCCCCCTTCGGGCGTACGTGTCCAATCCGCACAACAACTCGGCAGCATATCCACACCACCGGCGGCGGCAGGGCAGGCGTCGGCCGCGTGGGTCGCATGAACGGCCTGATCACGCCGGGTGCGGCGGGGGCGCACTATGACACGCGTCACGTGCGCGGCGTACGCCCGTCTGCGCGTGTCGGCGGAGACGGGCGGGGCCGGGGCAAGCCGGGCTCAGGGTCTTTCGTGCGGATCAGGCCGGATCAGGGAGCGGGGTCTGGTGCCGTGCATCGCAAGGCGGAGGAGGGCGCCATGGCGGAGCCATGGCAACCGACGACAACGCCGCTGGGGGCACCCCCTGCTCGAAGAGCTTGGGGGAGCGGTGCCAGGGCCCGCGAGCCCGGCGTGATCCAAACGAGAGGCCCTAAGTGGCGTCCGCGTCGAAGGGCGGCCGGGCGGAGTCGTCGGGCCCCTCGGGCTTCTTGGTCATGTCGACGCGCCCGCCGGAGGACAGCGGGGCCGGGGCGGGCGCCGCCGGGGCGGACGTCCCGCCGTCGTGGCCGTTGACCGCGTCGGTGACCTCGGCCATCTCCTTCTTCAGGTCGAAGCCGTTGCGGATCTCCTTCAGCCCCAGCTCGTCGTTGTCGAGCTGCTTGCGGATGAAGGTCTTGGGGTTGAGATCCTCGAACTCGAAGTCCTTGAATTCCGGGCCCAGTTCGCTGCGGATGTCCTGTTTGGCGCTCTCCGAGAACTCGCGGATCTTCCGGATCGTGCGCATCACGTCCTGGATCACCTTGGGGAGCTTGTCCGGACCGAAGACGAGCACGGCGAGCACGACGATCGTGACCAGCTCCAGTGGTCCTATGTCATTGAACACCTGACGCTCCTTGCGATGTCCTCGGTCGCTCAACGGTACCCGGCGTTCCTGTCCGACCGGTACCGCGCCGAGGTGAGACTTCCGTCAGTTCCGCTCGGACGCGCCCAGCCCGGGTCGCGGGCCGGTCAGGGCGTCGCCGGGGAGGCGGTGGGAGCGGGGGAGGCGGTGGGAGCGGGGGTGGTGTCGGGGACGGGGGCGGACAGGGTGCCGGGGCCGGGGGCTCCGGGAGGTGTGGGCCAGTCGGCGGACGGGACCGCCACGGTCTGGTCGAGCGGGCGTATCAGCGAGGAGACGGCGGCCGCACCGGCGAACACGGGCGCGGTCAGACTGCCCGCCCCGCCGGAGCGGGCCTGCCCGGCGCCCGGGGCGGGGATGCCGGGCAGCAGCGGCGCGGACAGGGTGGTCGGTGCCGCCGGGACCGGCCCGAGCAGCGCGCCGCCCTGGGGCAGCAGCGGTCCGGCCGGACGGCGGCGCTGGCTGTCCGGTGTGGCCGCGCCCCCGCCCGCCCCGGTGCCCGCCGAACGCGCCGGGAGCACATTGCTGCCGGTGCCGGCGCCGCCGCGGGCCTCCGCGGTCAGGTCGCCGGGGAAGCCGGTGGTGACGCCGCCGAGGGCGACCGCGGCCAGCGACACCGCCCCGGCGGCGGCGAAGGCGAACCTGCGCCCGCGCGAGGCGGAGCGGCCGTCGTCCGGGCGGCCGACGGGATGGATGCGGAAGCCGTCGTCACGGGAGGCGGCGGTGCCGTCCGGGAACAGG
Organism: Streptomyces sp. NPDC017095; assembly: GCF_044332325.1. Taxonomy (NCBI): domain Bacteria; kingdom Bacillati; phylum Actinomycetota; class Actinomycetes; order Kitasatosporales; family Streptomycetaceae; genus Streptomyces; species Streptomyces sp. NPDC017095. Next base: position 179,951 of record NZ_JBIROU010000013.1, on the reverse strand, counting down.
CCGTGCGGGCGGGCCGGGAGGTACCCGAAGGGCAGCCGCTCGCCGCGCCTCGGGCCGAACGCGCCCAGGGCCCCGGAGGACCCGGAGGGCCCGGAGGACTCGGTCGGTCCGTCGGCGGGGCCGCGGCCGAGCGGTCCGTCGCCGTCCGGGCCGCCCCCCGCGGGAAGGCCCTGGAGGCGGGCCAGGAAGCTGGCCGAGGGCGGCGGCGGGGCCGCCTCCGCGAAGACGTTCTTCAGCGCGCGCTGGGCGTCCGCCTCCGCCTTGCACCGGGCGCAGGTGGCCAGGTGGGCGAGGACGCGCTCACGCGTCTCATGACCCAGCTCTCCGTCCACCAGGGCGGAAAGCCGGTCTCCCAGGTGCTGCTCTGCGAGGCGTGCCTCCTCGACAGGTTCCGGACGGGATCCACTCACGCGGGCGCGCCCCCTCCTCCCAGAGCGGGGACGCGGGTCAGGAAGGAGCGCCGCTCGGCCGCGCGCGCCTCCGGGGACCGGTGCGCGAGGGCCTTGCGGAGCTGGGACCGGCCGCGGTGGATACGGGAGCGGACCGTGCCCAGCTTCACGCCGAGGGTGGCGGCGATCTCCTCGTACGACAGTCCCTCGATGTCGCACAGGACGACGGCGGCGCGGAACTCGGGCGCCAGGGTGTCCAGGGCCTGCTGGACGTCGGCGTCGAAGTGCGCGTCGTTGAAGAGCTGCTGCGGGGTGGGCTCGCGGCTGGGCAGGCGCTCGGCCGCGTCCTCGCCGAGGGCGTCGAAGCGGATGCGCTGCTTGCGCCGGACCATGTCCAGGAAGAGGTTGGTGGTGATGCGGTGCAGCCAGCCCTCGAAGGTGCCCGGCGAGTACGTCGACAAGGAGCGGAAGACGCGGACGAAGACCTCCTGCGTGAGGTCCTCGGCGTCGTGCTGGTTGCCCGTCAGGCGGTACGCGAGCCGGTAGACCCGGCCGCTGTGCGTGCTGACGATCTCCTCCCACGTGGGCGGAGTCCACGCCTGGCCGTCCGCGTCGGTGGTGAAGGTCGCGGTCGGAAGCTCGCCGGCGGCAAGGCCGGCGGCGTGGCTGTCAGCAGCGGTGTCGGTCACGGATTTCGGCCTGCCCGCCGACCCGAGGAAGCGCCGCAGCACTCCGCCCCGGTCCCCGGGCGCAGCCGCACCTCCCCTGTCGGCTCTGGTGGTGTCCAGTGGAGCCCCTACCATAGCCACCTCGCCCGTTAGCTCCGGATAAGCGGTTTTACGAGAATTTGATGCGTGCTGGCACGGCTCATCCGGCTGCGTCAGCACTTGCTCGGCGTGCTGGTCCACCTCTCGCCCCCCGTCGTGCCCCCGGCCACCCGCTCCTCCCCCTTCAACGTCCGGGCTCATCTGCGGGTTCCCGGCGCCAACGGATACAGTCACGCCGAGGCAACCACGGGGACAGGAGAGGGTCATTACCGGCAACCGGCAGACGAGCTGGACGTTCGCCGACGCCTTTGTCGCCGAGGACGAAGCGCTGCGCTGGGCCCGCGACCGGGCCCGGGAGGCGGGGCTGCGCTCGGTGTCGCCCAGCACGGGCGCCGCGCTGCGACTGCTCGCCGCCTCCGTGGACGCCAAGGCGGTCGCGGAGATCGGCACCGGCTGCGGGGTCTCCGGGATCCATCTGCTGCACGGGATGCGCCCGGACGGGGTGCTCACCACGGTGGACCAGGAGCCGGAGCACCAGCAGTTCGCCCGGCAGGCCTTCCGTGGCTGCGGCTTCGCCAGCAACCGGGCCCGTTTCATCCCCGGCGGCGCCCTGGACGTGCTGCCGCGCCTCGCCGACGCCGGCTACGACCTGGTCTTCTGCGACGGTGACCGGCTGGAGTACCCGGATTACCTCGCTGAATCGTTGCGTCTGCTACGGCCGGGCGGACTGGTGGTCTTCGAGGGCGTCTTCGCGGGCGGCCGCACGGTGGACTCGGGGCCGCAGCCGACCGAGGTGCTGCGGCTGCGGGAACTGCTGCGCACCGTACGGGAGAGCCCGGAGCTGATCTCGTCGCTGCTGCCGGTCGGCGACGGACTGCTGTGCGCCGTCAAGCGATGACGGCGGCGCCGGCCGTACCCGTGGTTCCCGCGGCGCCGGCCGTACCCGCGGTGACAGCGCCGCCATCCGTACGAGAACCCTGAAACGCGACCGCCCCGGCACCGCGTGCGGTGCCGGGGCGGTCGCGAGGACAGGATCGCTGGGACCTCAGACGACGACCTTCTTGAGGGCATCGCCAAGCGCCTCGGCCTCGTCAGGGGTCAGCTCGACGACGAGCCGACCGCCGCCTTCGAGCGGAACGCGCATGACGATGCCCCGCCCCTCCTTGGTCACCTCGAGCGGGCCATCGCCCGTCCGCGGCTTCATGGCCGCCATGCTCGTTCCCCTTCCTGAAACCAGCTCATCGTCTGCCGACGGCCCCACGAGGGCATCCGTCATCCGTAGCGGACGCACGACACCGGCATCGAACACATTGCTTCCAGGCCATTATCCCGCATCGCAGGACCCGATGACCAACATCGGCCGGGATCGCTTGGGCAACGCGCGCGAGCAAAACCACCCAATTCGGCGATGTGCCTGCGATACTGCGCCGCCGCGGGAAGATCGTCCGGGTGGCGCCGCCCGTGTTTTCTTAGACGCAGGTCACACGTACGCTCCGGCCGCGGGTCCGGGATCTCCGCCATGCTGTCCTCAGACAGGGACGTACCGAGCGGTACGTCACCAGCCGCGACACCGGAGGGGATACGCCATGGCCGACACCGTGCTCTACGAGGTGGGCGACGGACTCGCGACGATCACGCTGAACCGCCCCGAGGCGATGAACGCGCTGGACATCGCGACCAAGGTCGCCCTCCGGGAGGCGGCGGAATCGGCGGCCGGCGACGCGGCCGTACGGGCGATCCTGCTGACGGCGGCCGGGGACCGGGCGTTCTGCGTGGGCCAGGACCTCAAGGAGCACATCGGGCTGCTGGCCAGTGACCGGGAGACCGGCGCCGGGCAGACGATGACGACGGTCAGGAAGCACTACAACCCGATCGCGCGGGCCCTCGCGGGGGCGCCGAAGCCGGTGGTCGCGGCGGTGAACGGGGTGGCGGCCGGGGCGGGCTTCGGCTTCGCGCTGGCCGCGGACTACCGCGTCGTCGCCGACACCGCCTCCTTCAACACCTCGTTCGCGGGCGTGGCGCTGACCGCCGACTCCGGCATCTCCTGGACGCTGCCCCGGGTCGTCGGCCCGAGCCGCGCCGCCGACCTGCTGCTCTTCCCGCGCAGCATCAGCGCCCGGGACGCGCTGGAGCTGGGCATCGCCAACCGGGTCGTGCCGGCGGCCGAGCTGCGCGCCGAGGCGCTGAAGGTGGCGCGGGCACTGGCCGAGGGCCCGACGGTGGCGTACGCGTCGATCAAGGAGGCGGTGGCCTACGGGCTGACCCACTCGCTCGACGAGACGCTGGAGAAGGAGGACGAGCTGCAGACGCGGGCCGGGCGGTCGGAGGACCACACCATCGCCGTACAGGCGTTCGTCAACAAGGAGAAGCCCCGCTACCTCGGCCGCTGACGGGCCACGCAGGTCTCCAGGTGGTCGTCGACCAGGCCGCACGCCTGCATCAGCGCGTACGCCGTCGTGGGGCCGACGAATCTCAGGCCCCGCTGCTTCAGGGCCTTGGACAGGGCGGCGGACTCGGGCGTGACCGCCGGGACGTCCGCGAGGGTCCGGGGCGCGGGGCGTCCGGCCGGGTCGGGGGCGTGGGACCAGATCAGCTCGTCCAGGTCGCCCTCGGCCCAGTCGGCGAGCAGGCGCGCGTTGGCGAGGGTGGCGTCGATCTTGGCGCGGTTGCGGATGATGCCGGGGTCGGCCAGCAGGCGGTCGCGGTCGGCGTCGGTGAAGGCGGCGACCTTCTCGATGCGGAAGCCGGCGAAGGCCGCGCGGAAGCCCGGGCGGCGGCGCAGGATCGTGATCCAGGACAGGCCCGACTGGAAGGCCTCCAGACTGAGCCGTTCGAAGAGGGCGTCGTCGCCGTGGACCGGGCGGCCCCACTCCTCGTCGTGGTACGCCACGTAGTCGTCGGTGGACAGGGCCCAGGGGCAGCGCAGGGCGCCGTCCGGGCCGGCCAGGGCGGTCGCGCCGGTCATCGCCGCTCCTCCCGGCCCTCGCCGTCGTCCGGCCGGGTGTGCGGGGCGTGTTCCCCGGGTGCCGTGGCGGCGCGGGCGCCGGCCAGCGCCGTCTCCAGGTCGGCGATCCGGGCGTCCCGCTCGGCCAGTTCGGCGCCGAGCCGGCCGAGCGCGTCGTCGACGTCGGCCATGCGGTAGCCGCGCGGCGCGAGCGGGAAGCGCAGGCTCTCCACGTCCGCGCGGTCCACCGGACGGTCGGCGGGCAGCGGGTCCTGGAGCCGCTCGGGCGCCGCCTCGGGCAGCGGGCCGCTCTCCCCGCCCCCGAGCACGCCCAGGGTCACCGCGGCGACCACGACGGCCAGCGCGACGACCAGGAACAAGAACATCACCATCGCCTCAGGGTCCCCACGCTCGTACCGGCCGCTGCGCCGGAAGCAGAAACTGTCAGGGTCCGATCGTGCCATGTGAGCGCGGCGGTTAGGGTCACAGGCGGCCGTACAGCGGGACGTACTAGGAAAGGTCACAGCGGATGCTCAGGCTGGGCAGGCGGGAATTCGGGCCGCACGAGCCGGTGATCATGGCGATCGTGAACCGGACGCCGGATTCCTTCTACGACCGAGGAGCCACGTTCCGCGACGAGCCGGCCCTGGCACGGGTGGAGCAGGCGGTGGCCGAGGGCGCCGCGATCATCGACATCGGCGGCGTCAAGGCGGGGCCCGGCGAGGAGGTCACGGCCGCCGAGGAGGCACGCCGGACGGTCGGCTTCGTCGCGGAGGTGCGGCGCCGGTTCCCCGAGGTGGTCATCAGCGTGGACACCTGGCGGGCCGAGGTCGGCGAGGCGGTGTGCGAGGCGGGCGCGGACCTGCTCAACGACGCCTGGGGCGGGGTGGAACCGGAACTCGCGGAGGTCGCGGCGCGGTACGGCGCGGGACTGGTGTGCACGCACGCCGGGGGCGTGCGGCCGCGGACGCGTCCGCACCGGGTGGCCTACGACGACGTCATGGCCGACATCCTGGAGGTGACCCTCGGGCTGGCCGAGCGCGCGGTGGCGCTGGGCGTGCCGCGGGAGTCGGTGCTGATCGATCCCGGGCACGACTTCGGGAAGAACACGCGGCACAGCCTGGAGGCGACGCGGCGGCTGGACGAGATGGTGGCCACCGGGTGGCCGGTGCTGGTGTCGCTGTCGAACAAGGACTTCGTGGGCGAGACGCTGGACCGGCCGGTGCCGGAGCGACTGATCGGCACGCTGGCGACGACCGCGGTCTCCGCGTGGCTCGGGGCGCAGGTGTACCGGGTGCACGAGGTGGCCGAGACCCGCCAGGTGCTGGAGATGGTGGCGTCCATCGCCGGGCACCGGGCGCCCGCGGTGGCCCGCCGGGGCCTGGCCTGAGTCCCGGCTCGCCCGCCACCGGGCGGGCGGGCCGGGCACGGGGTCAGCGGGCCGCTTCCTTGGAGACCAGGGCGACCGCTTCCTCCACGTCGTCCGTGACGTGGAACAGCAGCAGGTCCTTCTCGGCCGCCTTGCCCTGGGCCACCAGGGTGTTCCTGAGCCAGTCCACCAGGCCGCCCCAGTAGGCGGTGCCGAACAGGACGATCGGGAAGCGGGTGACCTTCTGGGTCTGCACCAGGGTCAGGGCCTCGAACAGCTCGTCCAGGGTGCCGAGTCCGCCGGGCAGGACCACGAAGCCCTGCGCGTACTTCACGAACATCATCTTGCGGACGAAGAAGTAGCGGAAGTTCAGGCCGATGTCGACGTACGGGTTGAGGCCCTGCTCGAAGGGCAGCTCGATGCCGAGGCCGACCGAGACGCCGCCCGCCTCGCTCGCGCCCTTGTTGGCCGCCTCCATCGCTCCCGGGCCGCCGCCCGTGATGACCGCCCAGCCGGCCTCCACCAGCCCGCGCCCGAGCCGCACGCCCGCGTCGTACTCCGGGGTGTCCGCCGCCGTCCGCGCCGAGCCGAACACGCTGATGGCGGGCGGCAGTTCGGCCAAAGTGCCGAAGCCCTCGATGAACTCCGACTGGATGCGCAGGACGCGCCAGGGGTCGGTGTGGACCCAGTCCGAGGGGCCGCCCGCGTCCAGCAGCCGCTGGTCGGTCGTGCTGGCGGTGACCTGCGACCGCCTCCGGAGGACCGGTCCGAGCCGCTGCTCGTCCGGCGGCTGCTTCTTCCCCTCGGGGTTGCCGGTAGCCATGTGCGCTCCCTCCGCTTGCCGGTAGTCCGCTCTCAGCCTAGATCCAGTCGGGTTACGGCGGGGGGACGCGCGCGTGTCGCCGTGCCCGCGCCGGTGCGCCGGTCGCTCACGCGGTGAGCCAGTGGCGCAGCCGCTCCTCGCCGGCCAGGATCTTCGCGGTCTCCACGCGCTCGTCGCGCTTGTGGGCCAAGTGCGGGTTGCCGGGGCCGTAGTTGACCGCGGGGATGCCGAGCGCGGAGAACCGGGACACGTCCGTCCAGCCGAACTTGGGCCGCGGTACGCCGCCCACCGCCTCGATGAAGGCCGCGGCGGCCGGGTGGGAGAGGCCCGGCAGCGCGCCCCCGCTGTGGTCGTCGACCACGAACTCCGCCACCCCGCAGTCCGCGAACACCTCGCGGACGTGCGCGATCGCCTCCTCCTCCGTGCGGTCGGGCGCGTAGCGGAAGTTGACCGTCACCACGCACTCGTCCGGGATCACGTTCCCGGCCACTCCCCCGCCGATCCGCACCGCGTTCAGGCCCTCGCGGTACTCCAGGCCGTCGATGACCGGCCGGCGGGCCTCGTAGGACGCCAGGCGGGCCAGGATGGGCGCGGCGGCGTGGACGGCGTTGGAGCCCATCCAGGAGCGCGCCGAGTGCGCCCGCTCGCCCGTGGTCTTCAGCAGCACCCGCAGCGTGCCCTGGCAGCCGCCCTCGACCTCGCCGTCGGAGGGCTCCAGCAGGATCGCGAAGTCGCCCTTCAGCCACTCCGGGCGGCCCGCGGCGATGTGCCGCAGGCCGTTGCGCTCGGCCTCGACCTCCTCGTTGTCGTAGAAGACGAAGGTGAGGTCGCGGTTGGGCGCGGGGACCGTGGCCGCGATGCGCAGCTGCACCGCCACGCCCGACTTCATGTCGCAGGTGCCGCAGCCCCACAGCACGCCGTCCGCGTCGAGCCGGGAGGGGACGTTGTCCGCGATCGGGACGGTGTCGATGTGGCCGGCCAGGATGACGCGCTCGGCGCGGCCCAGGTCCGTACGGGCGATCACGTTGTTGCCGTAGCGGTCCACCGTCAGGTGCGGCAGGACGCGCAGGGCGGTCTCGATCGCGTCCGCGAGCGGCTTCTCGGTGCCGCTGACGGACGGGAAGTCCACGAGCCGCGCGGTGAGCGAGGCGGCGTCCAGCGTGAGGTCAAGCGAGGTGTCGGCCATGCCCACGACCCTAATAGGGCCTCTCGTTCGGATCACGCCGGGCTCGCAGGGTCTGGCACCGCTCCCTGATCCGGCCTGATCCGAACGAAAGACCCTGGCGCGGCACCCCCCGGCACCGGTTCCGACCTGCGGTGCGCACCGCCCGTGAGGGCGGGGCGGGGCTCCAGTACCTTGTACGCGTGCCAGAGCCGTCCCCCACCCGTCCCAAGCGCCGCGGTCGCCTCTTCCGTTACACCGCGGCCCTGTTGGTCCTGTGCGGTGTCGCCGCGTACCTCGTGGTGCAGTACGTCACCGGCGGAGCGCGCGGCTGCAGAGTGGCCCCGGCCGCCGGTGACGGGGCCGCGTACGAGTTCACGCCCGAGCAGGCGGCGAACGCGGCCACGATCGCCGCCGTCGGCACCGGGCGCGGGATGCCGCAGCGGGCCGTGACGATCGCGCTGGCGACCGCCCTCCAGGAGTCCGGGCTGCGCAACATCGCCCACGGCGACCGCGACTCGCTCGGCCTGTTCCAGCAGCGGCCCTCCCAGGGCTGGGGCACGAAACGGCAGATCATGGACCCGGCGTACGCGGCGGGCATCTTCTACGCGCACCTGGCCGAGGTGCCCGGCTACGCCGAGCTGCCGCTGACGGTGGCCGCGCAGCGGGTGCAGCGCAGCGGTTACCCGGAGGCGTACGCCAAGCACGAGCCGGACGCCACGCTGCTCGCCGCGGCCCTGACCGGTCGGGCGGCGGCCGCGCTGACCTGCGACGGGCGCCCGGAGCGCACGGTCTCGGCGACCGGTCCGGCCGCGGTGCGGGCCGCGCTGGTACGGGACTTCGGGCGGGACGCGCTCCAGGAGACCGGCGCGGTGGTGGGCGGTGCGCCCGTGCCGTCGCCGTCCCCCTCGCCGAGCGTGACCGCGACCGCGCACGGGCGGACGGTGACGGTTCCGGTGTCCGAGGGCGGGAAGCGGGACGCGGCCGGCCGCGACGAGCGCACGCGGGGCTGGCAGCTCGCGCAGTGGGCGGTCGCGCACTCCTCGGCGCTGCACATCGAGCGGGTGGCGTACGCGGGGCGGGAGTGGGCCGCGGGCGACGGCTCGGACACGTGGCGGACCGTCGCCCCGGCGGGGGCCGGCGGCGCGGAGAAGTCCGTGGGGGCGGTCCGGATCGTGGTCGGGCAGTAGGCCGGTAAGCAAGGCGGGCAGCAGGTCGGACAGCAGTACGGCGGTTCCCTCCGCCGGGTGGCGCGGGGCCGGGCGGACCGGTGGCCGGGCCGGCCGGCGCACCGGGTGCGGGAGTCCTTGGGAATCAAGGGCCGGAAGGATTCTGCGCGGTTTCCGCGCGGACCTCGTTTGCCCGTTTTTATCCACACCCGATAATGCGATGCGTTATCCATTCTTTACCCGGGCTGTCCGCAACCTTCGCGGGCTTCGAGCGGTAGTCACGGCGTCCGGGCCGGATACGGGCCCGGGCACCGACACCGTTCTCTTCCGTCGAATGGAGCATCATGTCCCTCCCTCTGACCCGCCGGATCGCCCGTGCCGCGCTGCTTGTCGCAGCGGGAGCGGCTGCCGGGGTCGGTGCGGCCGGCTCCGCCGGTGCGGCCACGAACCTGCCGGCGGCCACCCCGAACCTGGGCGGCCTGACCGCGCTGGACGGCGCGCACGTCGGCAACACCGTCGACGGCGCCGCGCGCAACGTCACCTCGCTCGCCGGTCAGGCGGGCGGCAAGGCGGTCGAGCAGGCGGTGCCGGCCGCGGGCAAGACCGGCGGCGGTGCCGTGAAGAAGACGGCGCCGGCCGCGCAGAAGGCCGCCGGGGACGTGGCCGGGACCGCGGGGGGTGTCCTCGGGGAGACGGCCGCCACCGCGACGAAGGGCGGGCTGCCGACGGACGCGCTCACGAAGGGCGGTCTGCCGACCTCCTCCCTCCCGACGAAGGGACTGCCGCTCGGCTAGCAGCCGGCTCGGTGACGACGGGGTCCGGGGGTTTCCCGGGCCCCGTCGGCTTTGCCGCCACCGGCCGGGCGGCTACGCCGTCAGACGGGCGACCGCGGCCCGGACGCGTTCGTCGGTGGCGGTGAACGCCACGCGGACGTGCCGGGCGCCATCCGCGCCGTAGAAGTCGCCCGGGGCCACCAGGATGCCCCGGTCGGCCAGGTGGGCGACCGTGGTCCAGCAGGACTCGTCGCGGGTGGCCCAGAGGTAGAGGCTGGCCTCGCTGTGCTCGATGCGGAAGCCGTGCGCGAGGAGTGCCGTTCGCAGGGCCTCGCGGCGGGCCGCGTAGCGCGCGCGCTGCTCCTGGACGTGGCCGTCGTCGCCGAGCGCGGCCACCACCGCGGCCTGGGTCGGCGCGGAGGTCATCATGCCGCCGTGCTTGCGGATCTGGAGCAGCGGGCCGAGGACCTCCGGGTCGCCGGCGACGAAGGCCGCGCGGTAGCCCGCGAGGTTGGAGCGCTTGGAGAGGGAGTGGACGGCGACCACGCCGTCATAGGAGCCGCCGTTGACGTCCGGGTGCAGGACCGAGACCGGGTCGGCCTCCCAGCCCAGCTCCAGGTAGCACTCGTCGGAGACGACCAGGACGCCGTGGGAGCGGGCCCAGGCGACGATGTCGGTCAGCTCCCGCCGGGTGAGCACCTTGCCCGTGGGGTTGGACGGCGAGTTCAGCCACAGCAGCCGCAGCCGGGACGGGTCCAGCTCGCGCGGGTCGTCGTAGACCTCGTAGTCGGCGCGGGCGAGGCGGGCGCCGACCTCGTAGGTGGGGTAGGCCAGGCGCGGGTAGGCGACCTTGTCGCCGGGGCCGAGGCCGAGCTGGGTCGGCAGCCAGGCCACCAGCTCCTTGGAGCCGACGACCGGCAGGACGTGCCGGTGGGTGACCCCGCGGGCGCCCAGCCGGCGCTCCAGCCAGCCCGTGATCGCGTCGCGCAGGGCGGGCGTGCCCCAGACGGTCGGGTAGCCCGGCGAGTCGGCCGCGTCGGCCAGGGCCGTGCGGATCAGCTCGGGCACCGGGTCGACCGGGGTGCCGACGGAGAGGTCGACGATGCCGTCCGGGTGGGAGGCGGCCGTCTTCTTGTACGGCTCCAGCTTGTCCCAGGGGAACTCGGGCAGGCGGTCGGAGACTGCGGACACGGTCAGTGGCTCACTTTCGTACGGTGCGGCACACGCCTGGGTCCCGTACGGCGCCGATCGGGTGATCGGGCCGTACGGGACCGAGGCGGCGCTGTTGCGGCCGCTTGGCGCTCAGACGGTCACTCGCCCTGCGGCGGCAGCGCGGCGACGAAGGGGTGGTCCCGCTCGATCAGCCCCAGCTTGCTGGCGCCGCCGGGCGAGCCCAGCTCGTCGAAGAACTCGACGTTCGCCTTGTAGTAGTCCTTCCACTCCTCCGGGACGTCGTCCTCGTAGAAGATCGCCTCGACCGGGCAGACCGGCTCACAGGCACCACAGTCGACGCATTCGTCCGGGTGGATGTACAAGGACCGCTGGCCCTCGTAGATGCAGTCGACCGGGCACTCCTCGATGCACGCCTTGTCCTTGACGTCGACACAAGGCTGCGCGATGACGTAGGTCACGCTGTCGTTCCTCCTCGATAGGGCGCTGGCGGGCCTCCTCAGGCCCCGCCGCCTGGCGCGCGGGAGCGCGGCGTCGTCGATGCCCGCCCCTAGTATCTCCGTTCCGGAGCATGATCCGAACAGGAGGGGTGAACTGACCAGTGGAAATCTCGGCGGCTGGACGCCTGGAGGTCCGAATTACCCCGGATGACGTGGGGAAACGGGTCTCCGTACGGCGGTTGGGCGAACCCGGTGCCGGACCGGAGAAGTTCACTGACACGGTGGGCGTTCTCACCTCCTGGGACGGCGGCGTGCTCATGATCACACGGCGGGACGGCGAAAGTGTGAGGATCCCACAATCCGCACTGGTCGCGGGGAAAGTCGTACCCGCCGCACCGGCGCGGCGCGGCGGAGTCGCCGCTTCCTATCCGGAACTGGCGCGCGTCACCGCGCGGGCCTGGCGGCCGGTGGAGAGCGAACGGCTGGGCGAGTGGGAGCTGCGGGCCGCCGCCGGGTTCACCCGGCGGGCCAACAGCGTGCTGGCGCTCGGCGATCCCGGGCTGCCGCTCGACGCGGCCCTGGAAGCGGTACGGCGCTGGTACGGCGAGCGCGGGCTGCCCGCCTACGTGCAGGCCGCGACCGGTGCCGAGGGCACGCAGGAGCCGCTGTGCGCGGAGCTGGAGCGGCGCGGCTGGGTGCGGGAGGTGACCGCCGGGCTGTGGACCGGCGCGCTGGCGCCGGTCGCGGACCGGGCGGAGGGCGCGGGCGTCGTGCTGTCCCGGAGCGTGGACGAGGCGTGGCTCGCCCGGTACCGGCGCACGGGGCCGGACGAGACGGTCCTGCGGGTGCTCGGCAGCGGACCGTCGGTGTGGTTCGCCGCCGTGCCCGGCCCCGCGGAAGGCGAGCCCCCGGCCGCGATCGGCCGGTGTGCCGTGGACGGGCGGTGGGCCGGCTTCGCCGCCGTCGAGGTCGATCCGGCCCGGCGCCGGCAGGGGCTGGCCACCGAGGTGATGGCCGCGCTGGCCCGGCGCGCGCTGGACGAGGGCGCCTCGGCGGCCTGGCTCCAGGTGGAGGAGGACAACGCCGGGGCCCGGGCGCTCTACCGCGCGCTCGGTTTCGTACCGCACCACGCCTACCACCATTACCGGGAACCGCTGGAGCCGCTCACGCCCTCCGGCCCCGGACGTCCGTAGCACCGTCGTGGAAGGGCAGGATGCTGCCATGCCTCACCCTTATCTGCCGCCGCCGTACCCGCCGCCGCCCGCGCGCTCCGCCGAGTTGCGGCGGCGGTTCGCCGAGGAGGCCCGGACCGGGCAGCCGGACCTGTCGGCGCTGTGCCTGCTGATCGGCGCCGAGACGGACGGCTCGCTGGACGAGGCCGGTCTGGACGCCGCGCAGGCGGAGCTGGACCGGCTGGCGGGCGAGCTGCCGTACCGGCCGGGCGGCCCGCACGCGTGGGCCCAGGCCCTGCGCCGGCTGCTCGGCGAGCGCTACGGCTTCCGCGGCACGCCGGGCGACTACCAGCGGCTGGAGTCCTCCCTGCTGCACGAGGTGCTCGGCCGGCGGCGCGGACTGCCGATCCTGCTGTCGGTGGTGTGGCTGGAGGTCGCACGCCGGGCCGGGGCCCCGGTGTACGGGGTGGCGCTGCCGGGCCACTTCGTGGTCGGGTTCGGCGCGGCGGCCGAGCGGGTGCTGGCCGACCCGTTCGACGGCGGCCGGGTGCTGACCGGGACGGACGCCGAGCTGCTGGTGGTGGGCGCCACGGGCGCGCCGCCGGATCCCTCGATGCTGGAGGAGGCGCCGCCGCTGGAGGTCGTGCAGCGGGTGCTGAACAACATCCGGGCGTGGGCCGCGGCCCGGCCCGAGCGGTCGGACATCGCGCTGCGGGCGGTGGAGCTGGCTCTGCTCATCCCGTCCCATCCGGCGCGGCTGCGCTATGAGCGTGGGCAACTGCTCGTGCAGCGCGGCGAGTTCGTGGCGGGCGCCGAGGAACTGGAGCACTACGCCGGACTGATCGAGGTGGTGGACGAGTCGGCGGCGCGCAAGGTACGGCAGGAGGCGGGCACGGCACGGTCCAAGCTCAACTGACGTGCGTCCGCGGGCGGTAGGGCGGGGGCGGATGCGGGCGGGCTCCGGCGGGCGCAGCCAGCGCCGGGTGCGGGCAGGCCCCGGCGGGCGCAGCCAGCGCCGTCTGCGGGCAGGCCTCGGCGGGCGCAGCCGACACCGGGGGCGGTAGGGCGGGGGCCGGGTGCGGGCGGCTCCGGTGGTCACAGCCGACGCCGGAGGCGGGCGGGCCCCGGCGGGCGCAGCCGACGCCGGACGCGGACAGGCCCCGGCGGTCACAGCCGGCGCTGTGTGCGGTCGGCCCCCGCGGTCACAGCCAGCCCTTCTCCCGGGCGATGAGCACCGCCTCCGCCCTGTTGCGTGCCGCCAGTTTCTGGATGGCCGTCGACAGGTAGTTGCGGACGGTGCCCTGGGACAGGTGCAGGGCCCGGGCCAGTTCGGCGTTGGTGGAGCCGTCGGCCGCCGCGCGCAGCACCTCGCGTTCCCGCTCGGTGAGCGGGTTCGCGCCATCGGCGAGCGCGGCGGCGGCCAGGGTCGGGTCGATGACCCGCTCGCCGGCCAGCACCGTGCGGATCGCCGCCGCGAGCTGCGCGGCCGGGGCGTCCTTGACCAGGAAGGCGTCGGCGCCCGCCTCCATGGCGCTGCGCAGGTAGCCGGGCCGGCCGAAGGTGGTGAGCACGACCAGCTTGACCCGCGGATGCGCCCGGCGCACCAGGGCCGCGGCCTCGATGCCGGTGCAGCCGGGCATCTCGATGTCGAGCAGTGCCACGTCCACGCCGTGCGCGCCGACGGCGGCGAGCACCTCGTCGCCGCGCGCGACCTGGGCGACGACCTCGATGTCCGCCTCCAGGCCGAGCAGCGCGGCCAGCGCCTCGCGGACCATCGACTGGTCCTCCGCAAGCAGGACCTTGATCGGGCTCGTCATGCCCCGGATCCTATGTCGGCCGCGGAGGCGAGGGGCACGCGGGCGACCAGCCGGAACCCGTGCCGGTCCCGGCCCGCCACCAGGGTGCCGCCGGCCTTCTCCAGCCGCTCGGCCAGACCGGTCAGCCCGTTGCCGGGACCCTTGCCGGAGCCGCCGCTGCCGTTGTCCTCGACGCACAGTTCGAGCACCGGCCCGTCCAGCGACTCGTGGCGCCGCAGCCGTACGGCACAGCGGTCGGCGCCGCTGTGCCGGACCACGTTGGTGACCGCCTCGCGCAGCGCCCAGGCGAGGGCGGACTCGGCCTCCTCCGGGACACCGGCGAGGCCGGGTTCGGCGGGTACCTCGGCGACGACTCCGGCGGCGGTCAGGGCGACCTGGGCGCCGGCGAGTTCGGCGGCGAGCCGGGGCCGCCGGTAGCCGGTGACGGCCTCCCGGACGTCCACCAGGGCCTGCCGGCTGACCTGTTCGATGTCGGCGACCTGCCGGGCCGCCTGGTCCGGGTGGCCGGGCAGCATCCGGCCGGCCAGTTCGCTCTTCAGCGTGATCAGCGACAGCGAGTGGCCGAGCAGGTCGTGCAGGTCGCGGGCGAGGCGCAGGCGTTCCTCGTTGGCGGCGAGCTGGGCGACGGTGGCCCGGGCCTTGCGCAGCTCGATGGTGGTGCGCACGAGCTGGCCCACGCCGGTCATCGCGAACCCGATGAGCAGGACGAGGACGACCAGGCCGCGCGCCTCCTTCTCGTTCGAGTGCAGCCCGATCAGGTACATCACCACCGCGGAGGCCGGGATGGCCCAGTAGGCGGCGCGCAGCGGCAAGGTGGCGCCCCAGGCGACCGCCAGGTAGACGAAGAGGCCCAGCCAGGCGGCGCCCAGGGTGGAGGCCAGGACGGGCGCGAGCACGCCGAGGACACCGCCGAGGCCGAGCACGACGCGCCGGGAGAACGGCCGGCCGATGTTGCGGAAGACCAGCGTCAGATAGGCCCCGACGAAGACGGCGAGGCCGCAGGCGCCCGCCGCGGTGGCGCGGGCGGAGTGGCCGCCGTGCACCAGGTCCTCGACCGGTGAGCTGAGGAAGACCAGCCAGACCGTGATCCACAGTGTCTTGACCAGCAGGTCGCGGCGGTTGGCGGGCGGCCAGCCCACGGGGGTGTGCCGGGGCGCCGCCTGCCGGCCTTCCGTCGTCGCGCTCACGCCTTCAGCGTGTCCTTCCGGTACAGCCAGGCCGCGCCGCCCGCGAAGAGGACGAAGGAGACGACGAGCACGGCGATGTCCTGGGCCTGCGGGGCCCGGCTCTGTTCGATGGCCCGCCCCAGGGAAGCGTACGCGTGGGTGGGCAGCCACTCGGCGATGTCCTGGAGCCAGCCCGGGAAGGTGGCGGTCGGCATCCACAGGCCGCCCAGCATGGACAGGCCGAAGTAGATGATCATGGTGATGGGGCGGACCGCGTCACCGCTGGCGAGGTAGCCGAGGGCGACGCCGAGCGCGGCGAAGACCAGGCTGCCGGCCCAGATGGCACCGCTCAGCGCGCACCACTGCCAGGCGTCGAGGCGTACGTCCTTGACCGCTGCGGCGACCAGGAACACGACCACGATGGACGGCAGGCTGACCACGGCCGCGCCGGCGGTCTTGGCGAGGACGTAGCCGCGTCCGGGCAGCGTGGTCAGCCGAAGCTGCCGCACCCAGCCGCTCTCGCGCTCCTTGGCGATGCGCTCGCTGTTGCCCATGAGGACGGCGGTCAGGGCGCCGAAGGAGGCCATGGAGACCATCATGTAGGCCGGCAGGGTCAGCCCGGTCCCGTCGATCTCGGTACGGCTGTCGGCGCCGCCCGCGATCAGCAGGAACAGGCCCGCCGGATAGAGCACGGAGAAGAACAGGAACTTGCGGTTGCGCAGGGTGCGGGTGATCTCCAGCTTGATCAGGCTGTTCACTGCTGCTTCGCCTCCTCGGCGGCGGTGATGGCGACGAACGCCTGCTCCAGGCCGAGCCCGGCGACTTCGAGATTGCGGGGGTACAGGCCGAGGCCGTACAGGGCGTGCACGGTGGCGTCGGCGTCGGCGGACTGGATGCGGACGGTGTGGCCCGAGACGTCGAGCGCGGTGAGGAACGGCAGGGCGCGCAGGGCGCTCTCGTCGATCGGGCCGGCCAGGTCGAAGGAGATGCGGCGGGCGCCCGCCCGGGCCTTGATCTCGGCGGCGGTGCCGTCGGCGAAGAGCCGGCCCCGGTGCAGCACCAGGACCCGGTCGGCGATGGCGTCGGCCTCTTCCAGGTAGTGGGTGGCGAACAGGACCGTACGGCCCTGGTCGGCCTGTTCGCGCATGGTGGCCCAGAACGCCTGGCGGGCGGAGACGTCCATGCCGGTGGTCGGCTCGTCCAGGACGATCAGGTCGCTGTCGCCGGCGGTGGCGAGGGCGAACCGGACCCGCTGGGCCTGGCCGCCGGAGAGCTTGTCGACCTTGCGGTCGGCGATCTGGTCGATGCCCGCGCGCGCCAGCACCTCGGACACCGGGTACGGCCGCGGGTGCAGGGAGCAGGCCAGCCGCACCAGTTCGGCGACCGTGACCCCGTCCATCAGGCCGCCGCTCTGGAGCATGGCCCCGACCCGGCCGGCCGTGATGGCCTCGCGCGGGCCGGTGCCGAACAGGCTGACCGAGCCGCTGTCGGGGTACTTCAGGCCGAGCAGGAGGTCCAGGGTGGTGGACTTGCCGGCGCCGTTCGGGCCGAGCAGGGCGACGGTCTCGCCCGGGTACAGCCGCAGCGAGAGGCCGTCGACGGCCCGTACGTTCCCGTATGTCCTGGTCACCTGGTCGAACCCGACCACCGGGGTGGTGGTGGCCGGTGCCGCTGTCGTCGTCATGGCGTCCATGCTCGCGGTACGGCCCGGGTCCCGGACAGTGCCGGGGGTCCTGACCGGCGGATGACAGATGTCATGCGGACCGGGTGACGGGTACGGCGCGGGGGGCGCTCCCGGCCGGGAGCGCCCCCCGACGGCGGCTGGCGCGGCTAGCTCGGGTTGGTGTCGATGACCGCGACCCGGTTCGTCGTGCTCATCAGCGCCGGGCGCAGGGCGGCGTAGACGTCCTCGGGGGTGACGGCCGTCTTCTTGCCGTTGCCCCGGGTGATCAGCACGCCGTCGAAGGTCTGGCCGTACAGCTGCTTGAGGGCGTTCAGGTCGGGCTTGTCGACCAGCTTGCCGTCGACGGCGGTGACCCGGAGGAACTTCCACAGCGAGTTCTGCGGGCTCATCGGCACGGAGTGGGCGGGGTCCGTCTGGACGACCACCCGGCCCGACATCGCGGGCCGCGCGAACTCCTTCATCATCCGGTCGACCTCGGCGTTCGGCACCGTCGGCTGCCGGGTCGTGGTGGGCACGGCGACCGGGGCCGCGCCGCCGGTCTCCACCAGCGTCCGGTACGCCTGCTCGACCGCCCGGCCGGAGCGGGCGGCGTCGACGGACCTGCCCGCCTTGCCGTAGACGGGGACCGCCTTGCCGGAGGTGAACTCGATGGTGCCGTCGCCGGCCGAGGCCGTGCCCGTGCCGCCGCCGGCCTGCTGGAGCGCGGCCTGGAGCTTCTCCTCGTCCACCGGCATGACCGGCTCGACCACGCGCTTCTGCCCGAAGAGCGAGCCGATGACGTGGACCGGGTTGTAGTCGCTCTTCGCGGCCGCGCTGGCCGTGGCCTGGTAGTCGAACTGCAGGCCCGCGTTCTCCGGGGTGAGGGTGACCGTCTTGTCGCCGACGGCCAGCTTCAGCGGCTTGTTCACGCGCTTGCCGAAGACCGCGTCCAGTTTCTCGACGGCGTCGTCGCGGGTGCCGCCGCCGACGTCGACACCGAGCACGGTGGTGCCCTTGGGCACGTCGGTGTGGTTCATCAGCAGGCCGGCGCCGTAGGCACCGCCCGCGACGACGATCAGGCCGGCCACGAGCAGCATCAGCTTGCTGCGGCCCTTCTTCTTCGCCGGCTTGGCCGCCGCCTTCGGCGCCGGCTTGGCCGCGGCGGCCGGCTCGGGCCGGGGCGTGGCCGCGGCCGGGCCGTCGCCGGGGCCGCCGAACGGGGCCGCGCCCGCGTCGGGGACGACCGGGATGCCGCTGGTGACGGTGTGCCCGGAGACGTTGCCGGCGGACGGCGAGCGGTAGCCGGGCGCGCCCGGCTCGGGGGCCGGCTTCTGCGGGGTGAGGATCGCGGTGTCGTCGCTGAACCCGGCGCCCGGGCCGCGGTCGCCGGCGCCGGGTCCGTCGAGGCCGGTCAGGGCGCTGCGCGCGGGCGGGGTGCCCGGTCCGGCGAAACCGGCGGCCGGGGGCCCGTCGAAGGGCTCGCCGGGGCCGCCGTGTCCGGGGGCGGGCGGGACGAGGGTGCCGTCGCCGGTGACCGGGCCGCCGGTGGGACCGGCCGGGCCCTGCGGGCCGCCGGTGGGGCCGGGCCCGCCGGGTCCGTTGAAGCCGCTGGCGCCGCCGTGCCCGTGGACACCGCCCGGGGCACCGCCGTAGCCGTCGTGGCCGTTTCCGGCCGCCGGACCACCGGTGCCGAAGCCGTCCTGGCCGCCGCCGAAGCCGTCCTGGCCGTTCGCAGCCGCCGGACCGGACCCGAAACCGTCCTGGCCGTTCCCGGCCGCCGGACCGGACCCGAAACCGTCGTGCCCGTTCCCGGCCGCCGGACCGGACCCGAAACCGTCGTGCCCGTTCCCGGCCGCCGGACCGCTGCCGAAGCCGTCCTGGCCGCCGCCGTTCTCCGAGAAGTACGGCAGCTCGTCGCGGCGGGGCTCGCCGGGGCCGGGGGCGCCGGGGCGGGAGCCGCCGCCCAGCGGGCCCGCGGTCAGCGCCTCGGTCACGTCGAAGGAGCCGGTGCCGCCGCCGTGCCCCGGGGCGACGGGGCCGCCGGTGGCACCAGGCAGGCCTCTGCCGTTCGTCCCGCCCGGACGGGAGCCGCCCGGCACGCTCATGGCGCCGACCACACCGCCGGGGCGCGCGCCGGCGGAACCGGCCGCGCCGGACGCACCCGGACCACCCTTGCGGGGGGCCGCCGCGCCGGACGGGCCGGCGGCGGGGGCGGAACCGCCGGGCAGGCCCGCGCCGTTCGTGCCGCCGGCGCCCGGAGTGCCCTTCGGGGCACCGGACTTGCGGGGCGCGAACCAGTCGCTGGTCTTCTCGTCCGCCGGGGCGCCGGACTCGGCCGGGGCCTCGGCGGCGGGCGTCCGGTCGGCCGCGGGCCGCGGCTGGGCGGCGGGCGTCTCCTCGTCGGCGCCCTCGCCGTCCCCGACGGGCTTGCGCACGACGACCGGCGGGATGGGCCGGGACCCGGGGATGTTGATCCGGATCCGGGTCGTCAGCGTGGTCTCGGTCTTCTTCTCCTCCGGACGCGTGCCCGAACGGCCCGCGCCCGTACCGTCACCGGGAGCCAAGGGGGTCCCGTACGGCG
Organism: Streptomyces sp. NPDC017095; assembly: GCF_044332325.1. NCBI lineage: Bacteria > Bacillati > Actinomycetota > Actinomycetes > Kitasatosporales > Streptomycetaceae > Streptomyces > Streptomyces sp. NPDC017095. The sequence continues at coordinate 160,546 of NZ_JBIROU010000013.1, read as the reverse complement.
GGGTGCCGGAGGGGTATGCGGCTCCGCCGCGCCCGTTGGGCCCGGAGGACGGAGTGTCAGTTTCACGACTCAAGGCAGGTTCTCCCGGTTGGCTCCGCCGCCCTTACGACCTGACTGCTCGGGCGGCTCGGCGGCGCGCACCACCATACTGTCCGCCTCTTGCGCGTATCCCATGACCGCCGGGGAAACCCCCACCGGACTCGCACGTGCGCCGCGCGGCGAAGTGGTACGTCACTTGCCAAGTCGGGCGGGGCCGCCGCCGGGTTGCCGTCCGGCACCGACGGTGGCGCAGATCACAGCCAGGACCATGCCGCCGAGCAGGAAGAGATAGGACCCGCCGCCCGCGCCGAACAGGAAGTCGCCTTCCGGCCGGGTGGTGGTGAGCAGGATGACGGCGACGACCCAGCCCGCCGCCGGCGCGAGTGCCCCGCCGCGGCTGCGGGTGGCGTACGCCCCGCCGAGGAACAGCCCGGCGGTGCCCGCGAGGGCGAGCAGCAGCCCGCCGGGGAACCAGGCGGCCTGCACCAGGCTTCCGGCCAGGCCCACGGCCGCGCCGAGCAGCAGCAGGCCGGCCAGGGCGGCGCTGCGGCCGGCGGAGGGCGGGCGCAGCGGCTGCGCGAGCAGCGAGCCCGGTCCGCCGCCGCTCACGACGCCTCCTCGACGCCGGCGAACAGGTCGGTCTCGCCGCGCTGTCCCGCTCCGCGCACCAACTCGTAGTACTCGGTGGTCAGCAGCGGCTGGGCGAGGTCGTTGGAGAGCGCGAAGCAGGGCTCGGCCACCTGGATCTGGGTGGCGTGGGCGCGCATCGCGGCGGCCTTGGCGGCGGCGTGCGCGCTGCCGTCGATCGCGGTGGTGATCCGCTCGTCGTCGACCACGCCCGGCAGGTCGGCCACGGTCGCGCTGCGGTCGAACGGCAGTGCGGCCAGCTCGTCCCGGAGGCGGGCGAAGGCGGTCTCGGCGACGGAGCGCGGTACGCGGTTCCAGTAGACCTTGGCGATGCGGTGGCCCCGCCCGGCCGCGAGGTCGGCCGCGCGCATGGCGACGCGGTGGGCCTGGACGTGGTCCGGGTGGCCGTAGCCGCCGTTGTCGTCGTAGGTGACGAGGACCTGCGGGCGGACCTCGAGGATCACCTCGGCGAGGAGGCCGGCGGCCTCGTCCACGTCGGCCTGCCAGAAGCAGCCCGGGTCGTCGTTGTCGGGCGTGCCCGTCATCCCGGAGTCGCCGTACCGCCCGGCGCCGCCGAGCAGCCGGCCGTCCGTGACGCCGAGCGCGCCGAGGGCCGCGCCCAGCTCGCCGCGGCGGTGCGCGCCCAGCGCGGGGCCCGTGAGGTGCCGCAGCTCCGGCGGGATGACCTCGCCCCGCTCGCCCAGGGTGCAGGTGACCAGGGTCACCTGGGCACCCTCGGCCGCGTACTTGGCCATGGTCGCGCCGTTGTTGATCGACTCGTCGTCCGGGTGCGCGTGCACCAGCAGCAGACGCCGCGCGGGCAGTTCCGTCATGGGACCAGCCTACGAGGTGCCCGCCGCGCTCCCGGCGACGACGGCCGTCAGAACTTCAGGTTGCCGATCATGCCAGCGACGTTGGTCGTCAGCTCTTTGATCGTGGGCGCCACCGTCGAGGAGGCGAGGTAGAAGCCGAGCAGGACGCAGATGACGGCATGGCCGCCCTTCAGCCCCGACTTCTTGATCAACAGAAAGACGATGATCGCCAGCAGCACCACCGCCGAAATCGAGAGTGCCACGGCGGCTCACCTCCAAAGATCCCAGGGACGCGGGTTCCAGATCAGTTGAGCAAATCCATGCAGACGCCAGCAGGTTCATACCCACTCAGCGGTAGTGATCATAACTATCCGTATGCGCGCATCGCTCGGCGCACGGCCGCACAAGGGGGCGCATGGCCAATATGGTCGGGGTATGACGACAGAGGCTGACTCCTTCCCCCGTCGGCACGCCCGGACCCAGCGGTTCACGCTCGGCGCGCCGCGTGCGTTCACGGTGGCGCCCGACGGTTCGCGTGTCGCGTTCCTGCGGTCCGGCTCCGGCACCGAGCGGGCCAACTCGCTGTGGGTGGTGGATCTCCCGGGCGGCGCGGAGCGCCTGGCGGCCGATCCCGGGGTGCTGCTCAAGGGCGCCGCGGAGGAGCTGCCGGCCGAGGAGCGGGCGCGCCGGGAGCGCAGCCGCGAGGGCGGTGCCGGCATCGTCGGCTACGCCACCGACGGCGCCGTGGAGTTGGTGTCTTTCGCCTTGTCAGGGCGGCTTTTCACGGCGGAGCTGCGGGCCGGCACGGCGCGTGAACTGCCCGTCGCGGGACCGGTGGTCGACCCCCGTCCGGCACCCGACGGACGGCATGTGGCATACGTCGCGGGAGGCGCGCTGCGGGTGGTCGGGGCCGAGGGCGAGGGCGACCGGGCGCTGGCCGAACCGGAGTCGGCGGGGGTGACCTACGGGCTCGCGGAGTTCATCGCGGCCGAGGAGATGAGCCGTTCGCGGGGCTTCTGGTGGTCCCCGGAGTCGGACCGGCTGCTCGTGGCGCGGGTGGACGACACGCCGGTGCGGCGGTGGTGGATCGCCGACCCGGCCCGGCCGGAGCGTGAGCCACTCAACATCCGGTACCCGGCGGCGGGCACGCCGAACGCGGACGTCCGGCTGTTCGTGTACGGGCTGGACGGGACGCGCACGGAGGTGGTCTGGGACCGGGCGCGCTACCCCTATCTGGCACGTGTGCACTGGTCAGCGGCGGGTGCGCCGCTGCTGCTCGTGCAGGCGCGGGATCAGCGCGGCCAGCTCTTCCTGGCCGTGGACCCGGATTCCGGGGCCACCCGGATGGTGCACGCCGAGGAGGATCCAGATTGGCTGGAACTTTTCGCCGGGGTGCCCTGCTGGAGCCCCTCAGGGCAGCTTGTCCGCATCGCGGACGAGGGCGGCGCCCGGGTCCTCGCGGTCGGTGAACGGCCGCTGACCAGCGCGCAGTTGCACATCCGTGCGGTTTTGGACGTGGGTGCGGACGACGTACTGGTTTCCGCCTCTTCCGGTCCGGAGGCGCCCACGCCGGAAATTGGCGAAGTCCATGTGTACCGGGTGAACGAACTGGGCGTCGAACGGCTGTCGGACGAGCCCGGGGTGCACTCGGCGGTGCGCGCCGGCGGCGTCACCGTCCTGCTGTCCGCCGCGCCGGACCGCCCGGGGACCCGGGCCCGGGTGCTGTGCGACGGGAAACCGGCGACGACTGTCCGGTCGTACGCCGAACATCCCGGTCTGTCCCCCCGGGTGACCCTCACCGAAGGGGGCGCACGCCGAATCCCGTGCGCCGTGCTTATGCCCCGGGACTACTCCGGTGACACTCCCCTGCCGGTGCTCCTGGACCCGTACGGCGGTCCGCACGGCCAGCGGGTGGTGGCCGCGCACAACGCCCACCTGACCTCCCAGTGGTTCGCCGACCAGGGCTTCGCGGTGGTCGTCGCCGACGGCCGGGGCACCCCGGGCCGCTCGCCGGCCTGGGAGAAGGCGGTCCGCGACGACCTGGCCGCCGTGGTGCTCCAGGACCAGGTCGACGCGCTGCACGCGCTCGCCGCGCGGTACCCGCTGGACCTCGGCCGGGTGGCGATCCGGGGCTGGTCCTTCGGCGGCTACCTGGCGGCGCTCGCGGTGCTGCGCCGCCCGGACGTCTTCCACGCGGCGGTGGTCGGCGCGCCCGTCACCGACCTCAGGCTCTACGACACCCACTACCAGGAGCGCTACCTCGGCGACCCGGGCCGGCAGCCGGAGGTCTACCGCCGCAACTCGCTGGTCGACGACGCAGGTCTGGTCGACCCGGCCGAGCCGCACCGCCCGATGATGGTCATCCACGGGCTCGCGGACGACAACGTGGTCGTCGCCCACTCGCTGCGCCTGTCCTCGGCACTGCTGGCCGCCGGCCGGCCGCACGAGGTGCTGCCGCTGTCCGGAGTGACCCACATGACCCCGCAGGAGGCGGTCGCGGAGAACCTGCTCCGCCTCCAACTGGACTTCCTGCGCCGCTCCCTGCCCCCGGCGCAGCGCGCCTGAACAGCGTTAACACGGAGGCAACTCCACCGAAGCGGTACCGATATACGGACACGCCAGCCTGAACTCCGTACGGCCGTGCGGGTGCCGTAAACGGGCCGGGGTGCGATGTCACCCCGGCCCGTTGCCGTCCGGCCGGGGCGCGGCCGGCGGCACGACCCGCTTCTCCTCGGCGAAGTGGCACGCCGAGGGATGGGCCGCGGGCCCGGACACGTCCCGGAAGACGGCCGGCACCGCCAGCGCCGGTACCTCCCGCGCGCACCGCTCCCGCGCCTTCCAGCAGCGGGTGCGGAAGCGGCAGCCGGACGGGACGGCCGCCGGCGAGGGCACGTCCCCGGTGAGCACGATCCGCTCCCGCCGGTCACGGGCGCCGGGATCGGGCACGGGCACCGCGGAGAGCAGGGCCTGGGTGTAGGGGTGGGTCGGGTGGTCGTAGATCGCGTCGTCCCGCCCGCTCTCCACGATCCGGCCCAGGTACATGACCCCGACCCGGTCCGCGAGGTGCCGGACCACCGACAGGTCGTGCGCGATGAAGACGTACGACAGGCCGAACTCCGACTGGAGCCGGGCCAGCAGGTTGACCACCTGGGCCTGCACCGAGACGTCCAGGGCGGACACCGGTTCGTCGGCGACGACGACCTCCGGGCGCAGCGCCAGTGCCCGGGCGATGCCGATGCGCTGGCGCTGGCCGCCGGAGAACTGGTGGGGATAGCGGTTGACGTACTCCGGATCGAGGCCGACCACGTCCAGCAGTTCCCGCACCCGGCGCCGCCGGTCGCCCTTGGGGGCGGCCTCGGGGTGGATCTCGAACGGTTCCCCGACGATGTCCCCGACGGTCATCCGGGGGTTGAGCGAGGTGTACGGGTCCTGGAAAACCATCTGGATGTTGCGGCGCACCGCCTTCCAAGCCCGGCCGGACAGCCCGGTGATCTCCTCGCCCCTGAACCGGACGGAGCCGGCCGTCGGGCGCTCCAGGCCGCACAGCAGCCGGGCGACCGTGGACTTGCCGCAGCCCGACTCGCCCACCAGGCCCAGCGTCTCGCCCCGGCCCAGGGTGAAGTCGACGCCGTCGACCGCCCGCACCGCGCCGGTCTGCCGGCGCAGCAGGACGCCCCGGGTGAGGGGGTAGTGCTTGACCAGTCCGGTCACTTCGAGGACGGGCTCAGCCACGCAGGCACTCCCGCCAGAAGTGGCAGGCGCTGCCCCGGCCGCCGGGCACCTCGTACAGCGGGGGCTCGTCGGTGCGGCACACCTCCCGGGCCAGCGGACAGCGCGGATGGAAGGAGCAGCCGGGCGGGACGCGCACGAGGTTGGGCGGCAGGCCCTTGATGGCGTACAGCTCCCGCCCCTTGCGGTCCAGCCGCGGTACGGAGTCCAGCAGGCCGCGGGTGTAGGGGTGGGCCGGGGCCCGGTAGAGGTCGTGCACGGGCGCGGACTCCACGATCTTCCCGGCGTACATCACCGCGATCCGGTCGGCGACGTCCGCGACCACGCCCAGGTCGTGGGTGATCAGGATCAGGGCCATGCGGTACTCGCGGCGCAGCTCCGCGAGCAGGTCCATGACCTGGGCCTGGACCGTGACGTCCAGGGCGGTGGTCGGCTCGTCGGCGATGACGAGCGCCGGGCGCAGGGCCAGCGCCATGGCGATCATGATGCGCTGGCGCATGCCGCCGGAGAACTGGTGGGGGTAGTCCCGCACCCGCTGGGCCGCCGCCGGGATGCGCACCCGGTCCATCAGCTCCACGGCCCGGGCCCGCGCGTCCTTGCGGGACATCCCCCGGTGCACGACGAACATCTCGCCGAGCTGGTCCCCGACGGAGAGCACCGGGTTGAGGGCCGACAGCGCGTCCTGGAAGATCATCGCCATCGCCGAGCCCCGGATGCTGCGCCGCTCCCGCTCCTTCAGCGTCAGCAGGTCCCGCCCCTGGAACAGCACGCGGCCGCCGGTGATCCGGGCGGGCGGGCTGTCCAGGATGCCCATCACGGCCTGCGCGGTGACGGACTTGCCGGACCCGGACTCGCCGAGCACGGCCAGCGTCTGCCCCGCGTCCACCGCGCAGCCGACCCCGTTGACGGCCCGGGCGACGCCGTCCCGGGTCCGGAACTCCACGTGCAGATCCCGCACTTCGAGCAGCACGGCACCATCACCTCAGCTTCGGGTCGAGGGCGTCGCGGACCGCGTCGCCGAGCATGATGAAGGCCAGCACCGTGACGGCGAGGGCACCGGAGGGCCACAGCAGGGCGTGCGGGGCGTTGCGGATGTAGGGGGAGGCGGCGGAGATGTCGATGCCCCAGGAGACGCTGGGCGGTTTGAGGCCGACGCCGAGGTAGGACAGGGTCGCCTCCAGGGCGATGTAGGTGCCGAGCGCGATGGTCGCGACGACGATGACGGGCGCCACGGCGTTCGGGGCGATGTGCCGCAGCAGGATGCGCGTGTCGGAGGCGCCGAGGGCGCGGGCGGCCTGCACGTAGTCGTTCTGCTTGACCGTGATGACCGAGCCGCGGGCGATCCGGGAGATCTGCGGCCAGCCGAGCAGCACCATGAACCCGACGACCGGCCAGATGGTGTCGGAGGACACCACGGACAGCAGGACCAGACCGCCGAGGACGACCGGGATGGCGAAGAAGATGTCGGTGGCCCGGGAGAGCACGGCGTCCCAGACACCGCCGAAGTAGCCCGCGAGAGCGCCGAGCACCGAACCGAGCAGGGCCACCCCTAGCGTGGCGCACAGGCCGACCGTGACGGACGTGCGGGCGCCGTGGACGGTGCGGGTGTAGACGTCGCAGCCCTGGCCGTCGTAGCCGAACGGGGCACCCGGTGCCGGGCCGTCCTGGGCCTTGGCCAGGTCGCAGGCGAGCGGGCTGCCGGGGGCGATCGCCGAGGGCCACAGGGAGATCAGCACCAGGAAGCAGATGACCAGGGCGGAGAGCAGGAAGACCGGGTTGCGGCGCAGGTCCCGCCAGGCGTCGGACCACAGCGAGCGGGACCGGCCGGCCGGTGCCGCTCCGTCGGGCGCGCCGCCGTCCGGTCCGTCCGGTGTGCCGCCGTCGGGGCCGCCCGGCGGCGGCCGCTCCAGCGTGGCGGCCTCGCTCGCGCCGAGGTCCATCGCACCGCCCATGCCGGTGCCGGCGATCGCGCCCTCGGGCTCGTGCGGCTGCTCATGCATAGCGGATCCTCGGGTCGAGTACGGCGTACAGCAGGTCGACGAGCAGGTTGGCCACCAGGAAGACGAGGACGAGGACGGTCACGAAGCCGACGACGGTCTGGGTGTTCTGGCGCAGGATGCCTTGGTAGAGCTGGTAGCCGACGCCGTGGATGTTGAAGATCCGCTCGGTGACGATCGCGCCGCCCATCAGCGCGCCGATGTCGGTGCCGATGAAGGTGACCACCGGGATCAGCGAGTTGCGCAGCAGGTGCCGGATGACGACCCGGTGGCGGGGCAGGCCCTTGGCGACGGCCGTGCGGACGTGGTCGGACCGCTTGTTCTCCGCGATGGAGGTGCGGGTCAGCCGGGTGACGTAGGCGAGCGAGACGGAGGCGAGGACCAGGCCGGGCACGATCAGTTCCAGGAAGGTGCCGCCGCGCACCGAGGGCCTGATCCACTGCCACCGGATGCCGAGCAGCAGTTGCAGCAGCAGCCCGGTGACGAAGGTCGGCACGGAGATCACCACCAGGGTGGCCAGGAGTACGGCGGTGTCCACGGGCCGGCCGCGCCGCAGTCCGGTGACGACGCCCAGCGTGACGCCGACGGCGATCTCGAACACGACGGCCACCACGGTCAGCCGGATGGTGACCGGGAACGCCGTCGCCATCAGCTCGGTGACCGGCTGCCCGTTGAAGGCCGTACCGAAGTCTCCGGTGAAGACCTTGCCCATGTAGCCGAGGTACTGCCGCCACAGCGGCTGGTCGAGGCCGAACTCCGCGCGCAGCCGGGCGGCCGTCGCCGGGTCGCAGGCCCGCTCCCCGCACAGTCCGGCCACGGGATCGCCCATCACGTTCACCATCAGGAAGATGAGCAGCGTGGCCCCGATGAACACCGGGATCATCTGCAGCAGCCGCCGCAGGACGTGGTGTCCCATGCCGGCTCAGCCGACCTTGATCTCGTTGTAGACGGGGACGCTGAAGGGGTTGAGCGCCACGTCGGAGAGCCGCTCGGAGTAGCCGGCGCTGCCGTTCTGGTACCAGAGCGGGATGGCGGCCATGGCGTCCCGGACGACCTCCTCGGCGCGCTGGAAGAGGACGACGGCCCGGGCCGGGTCCGTCTCGGCGTTGGCCCGGTCCACGAGCCGGTCGAAGCGCGGGTCGGACCACTGGCCGTCGTTGGAGGACGCGCCCGTGTAGTAGAGCGGCTGGAGGAAGTTCTGGATCAGCGGGTAGTCCATCTGCCAGCCCGCCCGGAACGGGCCGGGCATGGTGTGCCGGCCGATCTGGTTGCGGAAGTCGGCGAAGGTGCCGACCGGGTTGCCGGCGCAGGCCCGGTCGTCGCCGAGCGCGTTGTTGATGGAGTTGCAGACCGCGTCGACCCACTGCCGGTGCGAGCCGGAGTCCGCGTTGTAGGTGAGGGTGAGCCGGCCGCCCGGGATGCCGCCGCCCTCCTTGACCAGCTTCCTGGCGCCGGCGGGGTCGTAGCGGCAGGCCCGGCCGCACAGTCCGGGCGCGTAGCCGCCGGCCCGGCCGAGCACCGGGGAGGTCCAGTCGGTGGCCGGGGTCCGGGTGGAGCGGAAGATGGTGCCGGTGATCTGCGCGCGGTTGATCGCCATGGACAGGCCGGTGCGGACCTTCGCGGCGCCGGGCGTCCTCCACGCCTTGTCGTGGTAGGGGAAGGCGAGGGTCTGGATGATGCCCGCGGGCGTGTTGAGGTAGCGGTCGCCCAGGTCGGACCGGACGTTCTTCAACTGGGCGGCGGGGATGTCGTCGACGAGGTCGAGGTTGCCGGCCAGGAGGTCGGTGTAGGCGGTGTTGCCGTCGGTGTAGACGAGCAGCGTCACGCCGTCGTTGCGCGCCTTGTCCGGGCCCGGGTAGTCGGCGCGCCGGCGCAGGTACATCTGCGAGCCCTTCGTATAGGACTCGATGACGTACGGCCCGTTGCCGACCGGCTTGCGGAGCCAGGCGGCGTGGTCGGTGAAGAAGGCGCGGGGCAGCGGGGCGAAGGCCGCGTAGCCGAGGGTGTCGGGGAAGCCGGAGAACTTCTGGTTGAGCCGGACGGTGAAGGTGTGGTCGTCCAGCACCTTCAGACCCGCCAGGGTGGCGGCGGTCTGCCGGCCGGTGGCGGGGTGGACCTTGTCGTAGCCGTCGATGTAGGCGAAGAAGTAGGCGTTCTTCTGGTTGTGGCCCAGGCTCGCCCCGTAGTTCCAGGCGTCCACGAAGGAGTGGGCGGTCACCTTCTCGCCGTTGGAGAAAGTCCAGCCGTCCTTGAGCCGGACGGTGAAGTTCCGCGAGTCCCTCGTCTCGATGGACCGCGCCAGCCAGTCCCGGGCCTCGCCGGTCCTCGGGTCGTATCTCTTCAGACCCCGGAAGATCATGTCGAGGACCTTGCCGCCCTGCACCTCGTTGGTGTTGGCCGGCTCCAGCGGGTTCTGCGGGTCGGCCCAGGAGGAGCTGAGCACGGCGCCGCCGTTGCCGCCCGCGCCGACGCCCGCGCAGCCCGCGGCGGCGAGCGCCACCGCTGCCGCCGACGCGGCGCGGACGGCCCGGCGGACCCGTGTGCTGCCCCGCATGGCGTGCCTCCTCCCTGAGCCCTGGACCGGGCACGGTCTATCGACACATACCGCGCTCAGTTTTCCCGCACCGCCCCTTTCGACGGCTTTTAGCGGGACACGTCATCCGAATGCAGGCACCGCCGTCCGCCACCAAGATGATCTTGCGTGTCGGATGCAATAGATCGACGCGTAACGATGCCGAAACGTTGGATTGCGGCGCGGCGATGTACGCATTTCGACACTCCACCGTCCGCATATCGAACTTCTTGCCCGATTGGCCCGAATAGTCCGATGTGAAGCACGGATTGGTTACGGCGCGCTACCCGCGTAGCTACGGAATGATCAAGAAAGAGTAAAGAAGGTAAAGACAAAACCAAGGCGCCCGAGAATTTATTGACCTTGAATGAATTGCGTTGAAAAAGTCCGGCGTAGCCCGTAGGGGAGCGCCCTGCGGAGCCTTGACCCACAAGGCACGGAGCATCATGACCCCCGCAACCCCTTCCCCGGCCGCCCCTCTCGAGGTGACCGACGAAGAAAGCGCCGCACCGGCGAAGCCCGACACCCCCAAGGGCTCCCAGAGCCGCTCTCCGGGACGGCTGGCCTGGACCCGCTTCAAGCGGGACCGGACGGGCGTCATTTCCGCCTTCGTGGTGATCTTCTTCTTCGTGATCGGCATCCTGGCGCCGCTCATCGCCAAGCTGTACGGCAAGGACCCGTACACCACCTACGGCATGAACATCCCGGGCCTGCTGAACGAGTTCAACTACCCCATCAAGCCCAACGGCGGCATCAGCTCCGACTTCTGGCTGGGCATCGAGCCCCAGCTCGGCCGGGACGTCTTCACCTTCCTGCTCTACGGCATCCGCAACTCCCTGCTCATCGCCTCCGTGGCCGCCCTGCTGACGACCCTGATGGGCGTCGTCATCGGCATCACCGCCGGCTACCTGGGCGGCAAGACGGACTACTTCGTCGGCCGCGTGATCGACGTCCTGCTGGCGTTCCCGCAGACTCTCTTCTTCATCGCTTTCTGGCCTGTCGTGATGGCGATCCTCGTCCCGCCGGACGAGAACACCCCGGTCTGGCTGACGACCACCAGCCTCATCGTCGTGATGACCGCCTTCGGCTGGGCCTCCATGGCCCGTCTGCTGCGCGGCGAGGTCCTCGCGCTGCGCGAACGGGAGTTCGTGGAGGCGGCCAAGGTCACCGGCGCGTCCCCGGCGCGGATCATCTTCAAGGAACTGCTGCCGAACCTGTGGACGCCGATCCTCATCCAGGCGACCCTTCTCCTCCCGGCCTACGTCACGGCCGAAGCGGGCCTCGCCTTCGTCGGTGTCGGTCTGTCGGATCCCACTCCCGACTGGGGCGTGATGATCCAGAACGGCGCCAAGGTGTACCAGGACGACATCACCTTCATGCTCTTCCCGGGCCTGTCCATGGTGATCTTCGTCGTCGCCTTCAACCTGCTGGGCGACTCGGTCCGCGACGCCCTGGACCCCAAGACCAAGCGCTGAGCTCCATCCCCGGCCACGGCGACGGGGCCCGGCCGGGGCTTCAGCACCACTTCGTTCCTTCACCAGAACAGGCCAGCCATGTCCTTTTCCCGCAGAAACTTCCTGATAGCCACCTCTGTCGCGGCCGCGGGCTCGACCCTGCTGTCCGCGTGCAGCAGCGGTGACGCAGGAAGCGGCGGCAACAGCCCGAGCGCCGGCGCCACGGAGTACACCGGCGCCAAGGTCACCGTCGGCACCAAGGCCGACTCCACCGGCCCGGCCCCCGAGATCCCCGGCGCCAAGGCGGGCGGCACGATCCGCGGTCTGGCCCCGGACGACTTCTCGCACCTCGACCCGCAGCGCATCTACTACGCGTACAACTCCACGGTCGCCCTGCTGCTGCACCGCTGCCTGACCGGCTACAAGATCGACGCCACCGGCAAGCAGAAGCTGGTCGGCGACCTGGCCACCGACGTCGGCACCGCCTCGGACGACAACAAGACCTGGACCTTCACGCTGAAGGAGGGTCTGAAGTGGGAGGACGGCAGCGAGCTGACCGTCGAGGACGTCCGCCACGGCTTCGAGCGCGCCTGGGCGCCGTTCATCACCGAGGGCGCCGACTACGCCCAGCGGGCGCTGACCGGCAAGGCCGGCAAGTGGCGTGACGTGTACGAGGGCCCCTACGGCGGCAAGCACCTGGACTCGATCGTCACCGACAAGGCGAAGCGGACGATCACCTTCAAGCTGGCCGAGTCCAAGCCGGACTTCAACTTCACCCTGGCCATGCACTCCTACGCCGCCGTGCCGGTGAAGCAGGACACCAAGGAGAAGTACGACAAGAAGCCCGTCGCTTCCGGTCCGTACAAGATCAAGGCCCACACCACCGACAAGTCGATGGTGCTGATCCGGAACAAGCACTGGGACCCGAAGACCGACTCGATCCGCAACGCCTACCCGGACGGCTTCGAGTTCACCTTCGGTGTCGAGACCCTGGACTCGGTCGACCGCCTCATCGCCTCCCAGGGCAACGACGCCTACGCGGTCTCCATCTACAAGGGTGTCCCGGCCGAGCGCATCCAGAAGGTCCTCAGCGACCCGGACCTGAAGAAGCGCACCTTCAACGGCCTCATCACCGGCACCTACTTCTACTGGATCAACACCAAGCGCATCACCGACCTGAAGGTCCGCCAGGCCCTGATCCACGCCTGGCCGCTCCAGCAGATCCGGCAGATCTACGGCGGCCCGTCCGCCGGCGACATCGCCACGACGACCATCAGCCCCGACATCATCGGCTACCAGAAGTCCGATGTGTACGACAAGCTGAAGAAGCCGCAGGGCGACCCGGAGGCGGCCAAGAAGCTGCTGAAGGAGGCCGGCAAGCTGGGCCAGAAGGTCGTCTACGCCTTCCCGAACGACCCGACCTACAACAAGACCAAGGTCGTCATCGAGAACGCGCTCAAGGCGGCCGGCTTCAACCCGGTCATCAAGCCGATCGACTCCACGTCGTACTACGACCAGATCCAGCAGGTCGACAACAGCTACGACGTGATGTGGGGCGGCTGGTCCCCGGACTGGCCGACCGCCTACACGATGCTCCAGCCGCTGTACGACGGCGACGCCATCGGCAACGGCAAGAACAACGTGTCGCAGACCGACGTCGCCTGGATCAACGAGGGCATCAAGAAGAACGCCGTCATCGCCGACCAGGCGGAGGCCGGCAAGGCCTGGGTCGCGCTGGACCAGCGGATCATGAAGGAAGTCGCCCCGATCATCCCCGAGACGTTCACCCGGCGCTTCTACGTCTACGGCAACAAGGTCGGCGGTGCTCAGTTCGACCCGAACTTCTCCGCCACCCTGCTCTACAAGACGTTCGTCAAGGCCTGACGTACGGCCTCCTAGGCGGGGCGGCCCAGGTGCCGCCCCGCCGTCTCACCCCCCTACGGCATCCGTCAGGAAATCCCAACTGCCATGTTCCGCTTCCTCGTCCGCCGGATCCTCGGCGCCGCGGTGATTCTGCTGATCATCAGCGCCCTGGTGTTCGTCCTGTTCTACGCCGCTCCGCGCGACCCGGCCCGCATCGCCTGCGGCAAGGTCTGCACCCCGGAGACCCTGGAGTTGGTGAAGAAGAACCTGGGGATCTCCGATCCGCTCCCCGTGCAGTACTGGGAATGGCTCAAGGGCCTGTTCGTGGGGCGGGACTACACCTCGTTCGGACACTGCGACGCGCCGTGCCTGGGCTACTCGTTCCAGAGCCGTGAGCCGGTCCTGGACACCATCCTGGACCGTTTCCCCACCACGGTCTCCCTGTCGCTGGGCGCCGCCGTGGTCTTCCTGATCTTCGGTGTCGGCACGGGCATGCTGGCCGCCGTCAAGCAGGGCAAGGCGCTGGACAAGATCGCCAGTTCGGCCTCGCTGATCGCGTCCTCGATGCAGATCTACGTCGTCGGTGTGTTCGCCACCTACCTCCTGGTCGACCAACTGCACCTGCTGGACCGGGCCAGCTACACACCGTTCACCGACAACCCGGCCAAGTGGTTCTCCGGGCTGCTGGTGCCCTGGCTGGTGCTGTCGCTGATCTTCACCGCCAACTACACCCGTATGACGCGCTCCCAGATGGTCGAGTCGCTCAGCCAGGACTACGTGCGCACCGCCCGCGCCAAGGGCCTGTCCGCCCGCACGGTGTTCTTCCGGTTCGCCTGGCGCGGCGCCATGGGCCCGATCATCACCATCTTCGGCCTCGACCTCGGTGTGCTGCTCGGCGGCGCGATCATCACCGAGTCGACCTTCAGCCTCCAGGGCCTGGGCATGCTCTCGGTGAAGGCGGTGGGCACCAACGACCTGCCGATGCTGCTGGGTGTCATCCTGGTGGCCGCGGCCGCGATCGTCGTCTTCAACATCATCGTGGACGCCGTGTACGCCATGATCGACCCGCGCGTGCGCCTCGCCTAAGGAGAGACCCATGAGCACCCCCTTCCTCTCCGTCCACGACCTCAAGGTCCACTTCTCCACCGAGGACGGCGTCGTCAAGGCCGTCGACGGACTCTCCTTCGACCTGGAGAAGGGCCGGACCCTCGGCATCGTCGGCGAGTCCGGCTCGGGCAAGTCCGTCACCAACATGGCGATCCTGGGCCTGCACGACCGCCGCAACACCGCCCTCGACGGCGAGATCCTGCTCGACGGCCAGGAGCTGATCACCGCCTCCGAGAAGGAGCTGGAGCGGCTCCGCGGCAACAAGATGTCCATGATCTTCCAGGACGCGCTGGCCTCGCTGTCGCCGTACCACAGCATCGGCGCGCAGATCGGCGAGACCTACCGGAAGCACACCGGCTGCTCCAAGAAGGAGGCCCGGGTCCGCGCGATCGAGATGCTGCGCCGGGTCGGCATCCCGCAGCCCGACGTCCGGGTGGACGACTATCCGCACCAGTTCTCCGGCGGTATGCGCCAGCGCGCGATGATCGCCATGGCACTGGTCTGCGACCCCGAGCTGCTGATCGCCGACGAGCCGACCACGGCCCTCGACGTGACGGTCCAGGCGCAGATCATGGACCTGCTGAAGGACCTCCAGCAGGAGTTCGGCACCGCGATCATCTTCATCACGCACGACCTGGGCGTCATCGCGGACATCGCGGACGACGTCCTGGTGATGTACGGCGGCCGGTGCGTGGAGCGCGGCACGAAGAAGGAAGTGCTCCAGGCCCCGCAGCACCCGTACACGCTGGGGCTGCTCGGGTCCATGCCGAGCCTGGACGGGCCGGTCGACGTACCGCTGTCGCCGATCCCGGGCTCGCCGCCCTCCCTGCTCAACCCGCCGACCGGCTGCCGCTTCCACCCCCGGTGCGCGTTCGCCGACCAGGTGGCCGGCGGGCGGTGCTCCGCCGAGCGGCCCGTGCTGGAGGTCGTCGACGGGCGGGCCGCCGCCTGCCATCTGACGCCGGAGCAGAAGCGCGAGTTGTTCTCCGACTACGCCGCGGCCCGCACGCACTGACGGACCTCAGACGGGACTTCACCACCATGAGCAGCACCACCCCCCTCCTGGACGTCTCCGGGCTCACCAAGCACTTCCCGATCAAGGGCGGCTTCCCGATCCGGCGGACCGTCGGCGCCGTGCAGGCCGTCGACGGCCTGGACTTCCAGGTTGCCGAGGGCGAGAGCCTGGGCCTGGTCGGCGAGTCGGGCTGCGGCAAGTCGACCACCGGCCGGCTGATCACGCGCCTGCTGGAGCCGACCGGCGGCAGGATCGCCTACCGCGGCCAGGACATCACGCATGCCGGCCGCAAGGACCTCGCGCCGATCCGCTCCGAGATCCAGATGATCTTCCAGGACCCGTACGCCTCGCTGAACCCGCGGCAGACGGTCGGCAAGATCATCTCCGGTCCGATGGAGATCAACGGCATCAACCCGCCCGGCGGCCACGAGAAGCGGGTGCGCGAGCTGCTGGAGATCGTGGGCCTGAGCCCGGAGCACTACAACCGGTTCCCGCACGAGTTCTCCGGCGGCCAGCGCCAGCGCATCGGCGTCGCCCGCGCCCTCGCGCTGGACCCGAAGCTGATCGTCGCCGACGAGCCGGTGTCGGCCCTGGACGTCTCCATCCAGGCCCAGGTCGTCAACCTGCTCCAGAAGGTGCAGCGGGAACTGGGCATCGCGTTCGTCTTCATCGCCCACGACCTCGCGATCGTCCGGCACTTCTCGCAGCGCGTCGCCGTCATGTACCTCGGCAAGATCGTGGAGATCGCGGACCGCGACGACCTGTACGGCAACCCGCGCCACCCCTACACCCGGGCCCTGCTCTCCGCGGTGCCCGAGGCCACGGTGGACGAGGTGCCGCGCGAGCGCATCCGGCTGACCGGTGACGTGCCGTCGCCGATCAACCCGCCGTCCGGCTGCCGTTTCCGCACCCGCTGCTGGAAGGCGACCGAGAAGTGCGCGACTCAGGCGCCGCCGCTGGTGCAGGTGGAGGGCAACAAGCCGGGCCACCTCACGGCGTGCCACTACCCTGAGACGGCGGACACCGTCCCCGCTCCGCGCCTGTCCAAAGACCCCGAGGCGGCGGCCTGACACACCCCTTTCCGTCAGCCGCCCCCTGGTGGAGCGGACTTTCACCGGCCCATTGACCCGAGCCCTGAACGTCCGGTCCAGGGGACGAGGGCCCGTGCCTGCCCAGGCACGGGCCCTCTTCTGCGCTCGGCGGCGGACACGGCTCCGCCGCCGGCACCCGGTCGTACGCCGTGGGCGCCCCGCCCCGCCGCACAATCAGGCGGCGGACCGGCCGGCGCGCCACGCGGCCGGGGCCGCGGCCGGTCAGTCCGGTTGCTTCTCCTCCAGGGCCGCCAGTGCCGGGTCAAGGACGATGTCCTGGTCGCGGGCCTCGATGGTGGGCTCCTCCGGGAAGTGGCAGGCCGTGAGGTGGCCGTCCCGGTTGCCGGACAACCTGATCAGCGGGGGCTCCTCGGCCGCGCACTTCTCGGCCGCCTTCCAGCAGCGGGTGCGGAAGCGGCAGCCGGAGGGCGGGTTGATCGGGGACGGCACGTCGCCGGCGAGCCGGATGCGCTCCCGTCCGGTCGACTCCCCCTCCGTCAGGGTCACCTCGGGGACGGCGGAGAGCAGGGCGTGGGTGTACGGATGGCGCGGCCGGGTGTAGATGGAGTCGCGGTCGCCCACCTCGATGATCTTGCCGAGGTACATGACGGCGACGCGCTGCGAGAAGTGCCGGACGATCGCGAGGTCGTGGGCGATGAAGACGAACGCGATGCCCAGTTCCCGCTGCACCTTCTGGAGCAGGTTGACGACCTGCGCCTGGATGGAGACGTCCAGCGCCGACACCGGCTCGTCGGCGACGATCAGCTTCGGCTCCAGGGCCAGCGCCCGTGCCACGCCGATGCGCTGGCGCTGGCCGCCGGAGAACTCGTGCGGGAACCGGTTGTAGTGCTCCGGGTTCAGACCGACGGTCTCCAGCAGCTCGCGCACCCGCTTCTCCCGGCCCCCGGGCGGGCTGATGCCGTTGATCTCCATCGGACCGGAGATGATCTTGCCGACCGTCTGCCGCGGGTTCAGCGACGAGTACGGGTCCTGGAAGATCATCTGGATCTCGGAGCGGATGGGAGCGAGATCCCGGCGGGAGGCGTGGCCGATGTCCCGGCCGCGGTAGGTGATCGTGCCGCCGGTCGGCTCCAGCAGCCGGGTGACCAGCCGGCCGGTGGTCGACTTGCCGCAGCCCGACTCGCCGACCAGGCCGAAGCTCTCGGCCTCGCCGACCTCGAAGTCCAGGCCGTCGACGGCCTGCACGGCGCCGACGGTCCGCCGGATCGGGAAGCCGCCCTTGACCGGGAAGTGCTTGACCAGCCCGGAGACCTTCAGCAGCGGCTCCGGGCGGGTGGTGTCGCCGGCCTCGCGGGCGGCGGGGAGGACGAGGTCCTCTGTCATGACGGTGGTCCTCCTAGCCCAGACCGGGCCTGATCTCTTCGGCGAAGATGGTGCGTTTCTGCTCGGCGTCGAGGTGGCACGCCGAGGAACGGCCCCCGGCCAGCGCGGGCCGCTCGGTGACGCAGCGGTCGCCCCCGACCCGGTCCCGGAAGGTGCACCGGGGATGGAAGCGGCAGCCGGTCGGCGGATGGAGCAGGCTCGGCGGCGTACCGGGGATGGGTGAGAGCGGGGTGCCGAGGTCGGAGTCCAGCCGGGGCATGGAGTTCAGCAGGCCCCAGGTGTACGGGTGCCGCGGTGAGCGGAGGACCTCGTCGACCGTGCCGCGCTCCACCGCGCGGCCTGCGTACATGACCATGATGTCGTCGGCCATGTCGGCGATGACACCGAGGTCGTGGGTGATGAAGACGATCGCGGTGCCGAACTCCCGCTGGAGGTCCTTGAGCAGGTCCAGGATCTGGGCCTGCACGGTCACGTCCAGCGCGGTGGTCGGCTCGTCGGCGATCAGCAGGTCCGGGGTGCACACCAGCGCCATGGCGATCATCGCGCGCTGGCGCATACCGCCGGAGAACTGGTGCGGGTAGTCCCGCGCACGCTCGGCGGGGTTGGGGATGCCGACCTTGCCGAGCATCTCCACGGCCCGCTCCCAGGCGGCCTTCTTCGATGCGCCCGTGTGCTTCCGGTAGGGCTCGGCGATCTGCCGGCCGATGCTGTAGAAGGGCGACAGCGCGGTGAGCGGGTCCTGGAAGATCATCGCCACCCGGTTGCCGCGCAGCCGCTCCAGTTCCTTCTCGGTGGCGGTGACGAGTTCCCTGCCGTCGAAGACGATCTCCCCGTCGACCGTCGTGAACAGCGGGTCGTGCAGCCCGAGGATCGTCAGGTTGGTGACCGACTTGCCCGAACCGGACTCGCCCACGATGCCGAGGGTCCGGCCGCGGTGCAGGTCGAAGGAGAGCCCGTCGACGGCCCTGACCGGGCCGTCCTCGGTGGAGAACGTCACCTGGAGATCGCGCACCGAGAGGAATCCGTCCGGCCCGGCCGGGGCCGGTGCGCCCGCCGCCTTGGTCACTGTGGTCACGATGGCTGGTCTTCCTAGGAGAGCCGGATGCGCGGGTCGATCCACGCGTAGGTGATGTCGGTCAGGATGTTGATGAGCAGGATGAAGAAGGCGCCGAAGAGCATGACCCCCATCGTCAGCGGCAGGTCCTTGTTGACCGCGCCGTCCACGGCGAGCCGGCCGATCCCCTGGAGGGAGAAGGTGAGTTCGGTGACGACGGCGCCGCCCAGCATGGAGCTGACGTCGATGCCGAGCACGGTGACGATCGGGATGAGCGAGCCGCGCCAGGCGTAGCGCAGGAAGACGTACCCGCGTGACATGCCCTTGGCCCGGGCGGTGCGCACATGGTCCTCGGCGAGCTGCTCGATCATCGACGAGCGCGCCATACGGGTGTACTGCGCGGTGAAGATCGTCGCCATCACGCAGACCGGGATCGACATGCCGGTGAACCAGCCGACCGGGTCCTGGGTGAAGGGCACGTACCGGGGGTCCTCCATCCAGCCGGTGCTGTAGACGAGGACCGTCAGCACGACCGGGCCGAGGAAGTAGATCTGGAAGGAGCTGAGCACCATGGAGGTGCCGGTGGCGACCTTGTCCACCAGTGTCCCGCGCCGGTAGGCGGCGATCATGCCGGCGCCGACGCCGACGAGGAGGAAGACGATCGCGCCGCCAGCGGTCAGGGTGAGGGTCAGCGGGAACCGGTCCATGATCGTGCTCCAGACCATGTCCCCGGAGTAGAACGACACGCCCAGGCAGGGTGCCGAGCAGTGACCGGCCGGGAAGTCACGGCCCGTCACGACACCGGACATGAAGTCCCAGAACTGCTGGGCGAGGGGCAGGTTGAGGCCCAGGGCCTCCCGGATGTCCGCCAGCCGCTGGGGCGAGCAGTCCTTGCCGCAGGCCAGGGAGGCGTAGTCGGAGGGTGCGGCCACGAAGAGGAAGAAGGTCGCCGCTCCGATGAGGAAGAGCGTGACGAAGGCGCCTACCGTGCGCCGGAGGATGAACTGAAGCATGGCGGGCTGGCTGCTCTCTGCACAGACGGTGGGGAGGGACGCGCTCGGAGGCGGGGGCGCGCTCGCTTCGCAGCGCGCCCCCGTCATCGGCCGAGGATCACGACTTCAGGTACAGCCGGTTGATGTCGATGAGGCTGGAGACCGTGCCGTAGCGGGCACCGCCGACGTTGCCGCCGGAGATCTGGAACTGCTTCGTGTACCACAGCGGTGCCGCCGGGATGACGTTCTCCAGCAGGTAGTGGTGGGCTTCCTTCCAGGTCTTGGCGGCCTCGGCCGGCGCCTGCGTCACCGCCTTCTTGATGAGGGCGTCGACCTTCGGGTCCTTGACGTGGGAGTAGTTCGCGGAGCCGTCGGTGACCTGCGAGCCGTCGTAGATCGGCGTGACGACCGTGCCCGGGGACGGCCAGTCCTGGCCCCAGCCGCTGATGTAGAGGTCGAACGGGTTGTCCAGCTTGCCGATCTGCTCGTAGTAGCTCGCCGCGTCGACCTCCTTGGCGACGACGTCGAAGCCGGCCTTGCTCAGCGCGTCCTCGATGGCGACCTTGCGCCGCTGGCCCTGCTCGCTGTTGGCGTAGGCGAAGACGAGCTTCTTCTCGGCGGCCGGGACGCCCTTGAGGATCTCCTTGGCCTTGGCGATGTTGCCCTGCGGGGTCTTCAGACGGCCGTAGGGGTCGTAGCCCGCCTCGTAGCCCGGCAGCGTCGGCGCGAAGAGGTTGGGCGCGACGTCACCGCCGTAGGCGCCGCCCTCGCCGGCGATCAGCGACTTGGAGTTGACCGCGTAGGTGACGGCCTCGCGGACCTTCTTGTCCTTGACCCGGTCGAGGTTGAAGGTCAGCGCCATGACGTACGGCTGGTAGCCCTTGACCGTGCGCTTGCTGGCGTCCGGGTCGTTGATGACGTCCTGGATCTGGGTGGCGTCGACACCGCCGGTGAGCTGGATGGCGTTCTTGTTGTCGCCCTCGTCCGCGATCAGGCGCTTGGTCTGGGTGGACTCGGTGACGCCGAACTGGAAGGTGAAGCCGTTGACGTACTGGTGGCGCACGGCGTCGGTCTTCGGGTCCCAGTTGCCGTTCTTCACCAGCTTCAGGGTCTTGCCGACCTTGTTCTCGGCGATCTTGTACGGTCCGGTGGCGACCGGCTTCTTCTCGTACCGCTCCTTGGTGTCGCCCTTGGCCGGGACCAGGGCGTAGCCGGCCATGGCGAGCGTCTGCGGCAGGTCCGGGCGCGGCTGGTCGAAGTGGAAGACGACCGTCTTGGCGTCCGGGGTGTCCAGGACCGAGGCCGGCAGGTGCTTGCCGTCGAAGCCGCCGCCGGGCAGGGCCTTGCGGTAGTCGGCGCCGCTCAGCCAGGTCTGCAGATAGGTCGGGCCGTCGAAGATGAACTTCGCGTACTGGCGCTCGACGGTGTGCCGCACGTCGGCGGAGGTGATCGGGTGGCCGGCCTCGTCCTTGATGCCGTCCTTCAGGGTGAAGGTCCAGGTCCTGCCGCCGTCGGTGGGCTTGCCGGAGTCGGTGGCGAGGTCGCCGACGACCGACACGTCGCCCTTGTCGTCCTCCTGGAACTGGGTCAGCCGGCGGAAGAGCAGGTTGGCGACCTGGCCGGAGTCGGAGACGTAGATCTGGCCGGGGTCCAGGTGGGACAGGCCGGCCTCCTGGTACACGGTGATCGTGCCGCCGGGTTTGGCGCCCGGCACCTCCTTGGCGGGGCCGGTCGAGCCCGCGGCGTCGACGTAGGTGACCGCCTTCGACTGGACCGCCGCTTCCTTCTGGTCCTTCTTGGAGTCCTTGCCGGACGTGCCGCCCTCGTTCTTCGAGCAGGCCGTGAGAGCGAGGGAGCCGGCCGCGAGGGCGACCACGACGGCACGCGTTCTGCGGGCGCGATGAGAGATCATGTGGCGAATCCACCTACCTGTGGTTGTTGTCCGTGAGATCTGCCGGGCGCCGGCCGGGCGGGCCGGCGGGGGCGGCAGCCACCCCCCACCCAACGGACGAGCTAGCGCCCGGACTTGGGGTCGAACGCGTCCCGTACCGAGTCCCCGAGGAGGTTGAAGCACAGGACGAAGATCACCAGTGCCACACCGGGGAAGAACATGAACGCCGGATCCTGTTCGGCGTACCGGGCGCCGGCGGCGAAGAGGCGCCCCCAGTCGGGCGTCGGCTCGACGAACCCGACGCCCGCGAAGGACAGGAAGGCGATGCTGAGGATCGTGCTGGGCAGTTGGTACGTGAACTGCACCAGGATCGGGGTGACGACGTTGGGCAGGATCTCCTTGCGCACGATCCGCCACGGCGAGGCCCCGGAGACCCGGGCGGCCTCCACGAACTCCCGCTCCCGCAGGGACAGTACGGTCGACCGCACCAGGCGGGCCATGCCCATCCAGCCCAGCAGCCACAGCACGATCAGCATGGCCACGGCGCGGAAGTAGGTCGGCGTCTCCTCGCGCGGGTTCACGAAGAACGACGTCACGACGGGCATGAACGCGATGAAGAACAACTGCTGCGGGAAGGACAGGAAGAAGTCGGTGCCGCGGCCGATCCAGTAGTCCGTACGACCGCCGAAGTACCCCCCGATCAGCCCGATCACGACACCGGTGAACATGATGAGGACGGTGATGCCGAGCGCCATGTACAACGAGGTGCGCATCCCGTACAGCAGCATGGCGTAGAGATCACGGCCGTACTGCGGTTCGACGCCGAACCAGTGGGCGCCCGAGACGCCTCCCAAGTAGCCGAGCGGAAGCCCGAATTCGTCGAGCAGGGGCTTGTCGGCGTAGGTCGGGTCCTGACCGTACAGGGTGTACGGATCGGTCCCCGGCAGCTTCGCGAGCAACGGCGCGAGCAGCGCGACAACGAAGTAGCCGATCACCACCACGGCGCAGACGACGCCGGTGCGGTCGCGCCGGAAGCGCAGCCACATCAGCTGGCCGGGAGACCGGCCCGCGAGTTCGACGGCGTCGCCCTTCGCGGCCGGCTCTGGTGCGCCGCCGACGACGACCGACGCCCCGCCGCCCTCCAGATCGATAGGACTCGTCACGGTTCGTCCGTTTCACAGGATAAGTAGGAGAGGCGCCCAGGTACTCCGAGAACGCGCGTGACCGCAGTCGGACGCGCGTAGTTACCGGGGTTTCCCTCCTCATGACTTCACGTGTTCACCGACAGAGGGGGTTTCCGTCCACCCTCCGACACCCCTGACGGAGGGTCGGACACCCCCTGGTGCTCGTGAGTCGGGCGCTGTCCCCACAGCGCGAGACCCATTGACCCGAGCGTTACGCGGCTAACTATCTGCCATGGGTCGACCACCGACCACTGCCCGTAGATCTCAATTCAGTCACAGATCATGGCTACAGCTTCCAAAATCTGGACAAAGTGTTCAGTAGAAGAAGGCGCGAAACGGACTTGTTACATGGCTATCGGGCAGTGATCTCCGCATGCCGGACATACGGCCGGAGAAAACGGGTTGCAAAAAGCCCGGGTGCCCCCACCATGGGGACACCCGGGCTCAAGTGCCGGGAGATCAGCCGTGCTTGGCGCGGCTCGCGGCCCGGGCGCGGTTGCGCTGGTCCAGCACGACCTTGCGGATGCGAACGGCCTCCGGGGTCACCTCGACGCACTCGTCGTCGCGGCAGAACTCCAGCGACTGCTCCAGCGACAGCTTGCGCGGCGGCACGATCGACTCGGTCACATCGGCCGTCGAGGACCGCATGTTGGTGAGCTTCTTCTCCTTGGTGATGTTGACGTCCATGTCGTCGGCACGGGAGTTCTCACCGACGATCATGCCCTCGTACACCTCGGTGCCGGGCTCCACGAAGAGCACGCCGCGCTCCTGGAGGTTCGTCATCGCGAACGCGGTGACCGTGCCGGAGCGGTCGGCGACCAGCGAACCGTTGTTCCGGGTCTGGAGGGTGCCGAACCAGGGCTCGTGGCCCTCGTGGATGGAGTGGGCGATGCCCGTGCCGCGGGTCTGGGTCAGGAACTCGGTGCGGAAGCCGATCAGGCCACGGGACGGCACGACGAACTCCAGGCGGACCCAGCCGGAGCCGTGGTTCGACATGTTGTCCATGCGGCCCTTGCGGACGCCCATGAGCTGCGTGACCGCGCCCATGTGCTCCTCGGGCACGTCGATCGTCATACGCTCGACCGGCTCGTGGACCTTGCCGTCGATCTCCCGGGTGACGACCTGCGGCTTGCCGACCGTCAGCTCGTACCCTTCCCGGCGCATGGTCTCGACCAGGATGGCGAGCGCCAGCTCACCACGGCCCTGCACCTCCCAGGCGTCCGGCCGCTCGGTGTCGAGCACGCGCAGCGAGACGTTGCCGATCAGCTCGCGGTCCAGGCGGTCCTTGACCTGGCGGGCGGTGACCTTGCGGTCCTTGACGGCCGCCTTGTTGTCGGCGCCCTTGCCGGTGCCGCCCCGGCCGACCAGCGGCGAGGTGTTCGTGCCGATCACCATGGAGATCGCGGGCTCGTCCACCGTGATCAGCGGCAGCGCGATCGGGTTCTCCGGGTCGGCCAGGGTCTCGCCGATCATGATCTCCGGGATGCCGGCGACCGCGCAGATGTCACCCGGGCCGGCCTTCTCGGCGGGCTTGCGGGTGAGCGCCTCGGTCATCATCAGCTCGGAGATCCGCACGCTCTGCACGGTGCCGTCGCGCTTGATCCAGGCCACGGTCTGGCCCTTGCGCAGCTCGCCCTGCTCCACGCGGAGCAGCGCGATGCGGCCGAGGAAGTTGTCCGCGTCGAGGTTGGTGACGTGGGCCTGGAGCGGCGCCTCTTCGTCGTAGGTCGGGGCCGGGATGTGCTCCAGGATCGTGGAGAAGAACGGCTCCAGGCTGGTGGAGTCGGCCGGCACCGTGCCGTTGTCCGGCTTGGTCAGCGAGGCGACGCCGTCCCGGCCGCAGGCGTAGACGATCGGGAACTCGATCTGCTCCTCGTCCGCGTCCAGGTCGAGGAAGAGGTCGTAGGTCTCGTTGACGACCTCGTCGATCCGGGCGTCCGGACGGTCGGTCTTGTTGATACACAGGATGACGGGCAGACGGGCCTGGAGCGCCTTGCGCAGCACGAAGCGCGTCTGCGGCAGCGGGCCCTCGGAGGCGTCCACGAGCAGGACGACGCCGTCGACCATCGACAGACCCCGCTCGACCTCGCCGCCGAAGTCGGCGTGGCCGGGGGTGTCGATGATGTTGATCGTGATGGGCTCCCCGCCGTCCTTCGGGTGGTACTTCACCGCCGTGTTCTTGGCGAGGATCGTGATGCCCTTCTCACGCTCCAGGTCGTTGGAGTCCATCATGCGGTCGTCGACCGAGTCGAGCTGGTGGGCGGCGAACGCGCCGGCCTGCTTCAGCATGCCGTCGACGATGGTGGTCTTGCCGTGGTCGACGTGGGCGACGATGGCGACGTTGCGGATGTCGTGGCGCGTGGCCATATTGTGGCGTACTCCCGGAGTGTGCGGACTGCCCTGCGCGTACGTCCGTCGCGCGGGCCCTGCCGGGCTGGACGCGCCACGGCCTCACCCCATGGTACGTGGCCGCGGCCGCGGAGGCTCGGCGGGCCGTCCCGGGGCCCCGGACGGGACCCCGGGAGCCCCTTCCGGGACCTCAGCCCTTGGCCGGAGCAGGCGAGATCTTCGCGCCCTTCTTCAGGAAGCCCATGTCCTCGTAGACCGGGGTCTGGAAGCCGAACGCACCGGCGTTGACCAGGTTTCCGCGCGCCCCGACGAGCTGCGGCCGCTGGTAGAGCGGGATCGATCCGGCGGCCGCCCAGATGCGCGAGTCGGCCTTGCGGATCAGGTCGCGCGCCGCGTCCTCGTCCAGTGTGGTCGCGGCCTCGTCGAAGAGCTGGTCGACCTGGTCGGTGCCGACCCGGGTGTAGTTCTGCTCGACGTTCACCGAGCCGTCCGCCGCCGGGACCGGCTTGGCGTAGATGGGCCGGGCGTCCGTCGCCGGGAAGGCGGAGGCGGGCCAGGAGTACAGGGCGAGGTCGTAGTCGCCGGCGGCGATGTGGTCCTTGAAGTAGCTCTCGTCCGAGACCTTGGTGACCGTCGTGCGGATGCCGACCTGCTCCAGCATCGCGGAGATCCGCTCGGCGACCGTGTTCAAGGTGTCCGAGCCGGGGCCGGAGGGCAGCACGAAGCGCAGCGCGAGCGGCTTGCCGTCCTTGGCGAGCGGCCCGGCGGGCGCGGCGGCCGGGGCGGCGGTGCCCTTCGGCGCGTACGCGCCGGGCGCGCCGCCGTGCCTGCCCTCCTGCGCGAGGTGCTGGTCGGTGGGCTCGCGCTGGTCGGACTCGCGGTGCTTGCCCTTGCCGTCGTCGTCCGCGCCGCCCGGGTTCTTGTCGTCCTCCCCGACGATGTACTCGCCGTCGTCGCCGCCGTCGGACACCTCCTCGCGGCGGTTCTCGGAACCCGCCGCCTTCTCGGTCTTCTTCTGCTCCTTCAGCGGGCCGCCGCGCACCCAGCCGGCGTCGGCGAGCAGCGCCTGGGCCTCCTTGGCGTCCGGGGCGCCGAGCGCGCCGCTGCCGTCGGCGTAGGCGGCCTGCCCGGACAGCGCGAGGTGGCTGCCGACCGGGACGGCGGGCAGACCGAACGGAGTGAGCACCAGCCGGGCCAGCTCCGCGCGGTCCACGGCGCGGGCCACGGCCCGGCGGACCCGTTCGTCGGCGAGCGGGCCGGCGGAGCCGTTCAGGGCGAGCTGGGTGTAGACGGGCTCCAGCGACTTGCGGACCTCGACGCCGCGCAGCACCTGCTGCTGCTCCAGGTACCGGGTGATGGCCTCGCCCAGCTTCTCCTCGCCGGCGTGCGCCGCCTTGGCGCCGAGGTGGTGGGCGAGCGCCCAGTCGCGCAGCTTCTTCACCGAGGTCCGGCCGCCGCCCTGGAGCGGGGTGCCGGTGCCCTTGGTCCGGTGGGCGAGGCCGATCCGCTGGACGTCCAGCGCGTCGATCTCGGCCAGATCCGCGCTGCCGTCGGCGAGCGCGACGGCCCGCTTGCCGTGCGAGACGGTGTGCAGCACGATCGTGTCCAGCTTGGCCGGCCTGCCCCACCAGCGCGCGTTGCGGGTGAGCACGACGTCCTTCTTGGCGGTGTCGACCTTCTCGACCTTGAAGGGCCCGGCGGTGACCTTCAGCTTGCGGCGGGCGCCGTCGTTGAAGGCGTCCGGGGTGCCCATGACGTCCTTCGGGTACAGCGGTGAGAACAGCGACTTCCAGTCGGCGTAGGGGCGGGAGAAGGTGACCCGGACCTGGAGGTCGTTGTCGCCGCGCTCGATCGCGGCGATGCGGTCGTAGCCGGCGTTGCGGGCGGTCCAGTAGGCGCTGTTGCGGCCGGACAGGGCGCGCCACTGGGCGACGAAGTCGGCGGCGCCGATCTCCCGGCCGTCGCTCCACACGGCCTGCTGGTTCAGCTTGTACAGCACGACCTGGCGCGGCTCGGTCTCGATGACCTTGGCCGATTCCAGATAGGCGGGATTGGCCACCGGGCGACCGGTCGCGTCGAGCCGGAACATCGAGGGCAGCACGGCCTGGGCGATGCGGCTGGTGCCGGCGTCGGCGTCGGCCTGGAAGGTGTTCAGCGTCTCCGGTACGGCGTCCATGGCCCAGCGCAGCGTCCCGCCCTCGGCGACCAGGTCCCGGGCGACCGGGGCGATGTCCTGCGGCGCGAGCGGGGTGCCGGCCTGGTCGTCGTCACCGCAGCCGGCGAGCAGCGGGACCGCCAGCGCGCCGGCGGTGAGGAAGGTGACCGCGCGCCGCACGCTCCGCCGCACCGGCCGGGGCGGGCCGGTGCGGCGGGACGTGCCGGCGCCCGGCCGCGGGGGCGTCATGGCCGGTCGCGCCCCGCGGCCGAGCCGCTCGCCGAGGCCGTCTCGCGCCCCGTCGGGACGCTGCCCCGCTGCGGCCGAGTGGGGGCCGACGCCTTCGTAGGACATCTCTGCTACCTCCGGGGAGCCACGGGCCGTATGCTCACATTTGTCGGTTATATGGAGCTGATCACTTTTGGCGGTATATGGAGCTGATCAGATCTATGCGGCCACTGAAGAGGAAAGGATCCGGCAACGGTGGGCGACACGGCGGCGACAACCGGTAAGCCCACCCGTGCGGCGCAACCCGGCCGGGCCGTGCACCCGTACGCCCCCGGCCAATCGCGGCACATCCCTTCACACAGGCAGGCGTGAGGCGCAACACTCCAAGGCGCATGAACGTTGCCGCCCATGGCCCGCCGGTCCCGTGGAAGCGAGGGCATGTCATGTCCGTGCACGACGACATCAACGCAGTCCAGCGGTGCCTCGACGACCTGCACCGGTCGCTGGGCCGCCTGGAGGACCACCTCGGCCGCGGCGGTCTGGAGATACGCCGGGTCCGGCTGGACGCCGACCACCTGCGCGAGAGCCTCGCCCTGCTGCGGCAGGCGGCCGCCGCGCCGGCCGCGCCGCACCGGCCCGACCTCGTCACCATCTCCGACGCGCCCTACGACATCAGCCTGTGGACGGACTCGGACGACGAGGGCCTGGGCGCCCGCGACCGCCGCGCCCCCTGAACCCGCTACCGACCGGAGACCCGCCTTGGCCACTGGTACGGAATCCCCCCGGCACCGCGGCGGCGTGCGCACCCCTGCCCGCGCCGCGATCGCCGCCGCGCACCTGCGCACCGACCGCTGGTGGCTGGCGCCCGCCGCCACCGCGGCCGGCCTGCTCGCCTTCGTCGTCTACTCGACCTGGCGGGCCTTCGCCGGCGCCCACTACTACGCGGCGCCGTACGTCTCGCCCTTCTACTCGCCGTGCCTGGCGGAGAACTGCCGGACCATGCGCGCCGGGCCCAACGCCGCGCTGCTCGGCGGCTGGTGGGGGCTCTCGCCCGCCCTCGTCATCCTGGTCTTCCCGCTCGGCTTCCGCCTGACCTGCTACTACTACCGCAAGGCGTACTACCGCGCCTTCTGGGCGTCCCCGCCCGCCTGCGCGGTGGCCGAGCCGCACCGGTCGTACACCGGCGAGACCCGGTTCCCGCTGATCCTGCAGAACCTCCACCGGTACTTCTTCTACGCCGCCCTGCTGGTGGCCGGTGTGCTCACCTACGACACCGTGCTGGCCTTCCGGGACACGCACTACCGGTGGGGCCACATGGGCCTCGGCACCCTGGTCTTCCTGGCCAACATCGCGCTGATCTGGGCGTACACCCTCTCCTGCCACTCCTGCCGGCACATCGTCGGCGGCAAGCTCAAGCACTTCTCCCGGCATCCCGTGCGCTACCGGGCCTGGCGGTTCGTCGGCCGGCTCAACGCCCGCCACATGCAGCTGGCCTGGGCGTCGCTGCTGAGCGTGGCGCTCGCCGACTTCTACGTCTATCTCGTCGCGTCGGGCGTCTTCGACGATCCGCGCTTCTTCTAGAGACCAGTGAGGGACCGACTGATGTCCGTGGTGGACCGGCAGGAGTGGGACGTCGTCGTGGTCGGGGCCGGCGGCGCCGGACTGCGGGCCGCGATCGAGGCGCGCGAGCGGGGCGCCCGTACGGCCGTGATCTGCAAGTCGCTGTTCGGCAAGGCGCACACGGTGATGGCCGAGGGCGGCATCGCCGCGGCGATGGCCAACGCCAACGCGCACGACACCTGGCAGGTCCACTTCCGCGACACCCTGCGCGGCGGCAAGTTCCTGAACCAGTGGCGGATGGCCGAGCTGCACGCGCGGGAGGCCCCGGACCGGGTGTGGGAGCTGGAGACCTGGGGCGCGCTGTTCGACCGCACGAAGGACGGCCGGATCTCCCAGCGGAACTTCGGCGGCCACGAGTACCCGCGGCTCGCGCACGTCGGCGACCGCACCGGCCTGGAGCTGATCCGCACCCTCCAGCAGAAGATCGTCGCGCTCCAGCAGGAGGACCACCGGGAGACCGGTGACTACGAATCCGGGCTGAAGGTCTTCCAGGAGTGCACGGTCACCCGCATCCTCAAGGACGGCGAGCGCGTCTCGGGGGTCTTCGGCTACGAGCGCGAGAGCGGCCGTTTCCTGGTCCTCCAGGCACCGGCCGTGATCCTGGCGACCGGCGGCATCGGCAAGTCCTTCAAGGTCACGTCCAACTCCTGGGAGTACACCGGCGACGGCCACGCGCTGGCGCTCCTGGCCGGCGCTCCCCTGCTGAACATGGAGTTCGTGCAGTTCCACCCCACCGGCATGGTCTGGCCGCCGTCGGTGAAGGGCATCCTCGTCACCGAGTCGGTGCGCGGGGACGGCGGGGTGCTGCGCGACTTTGGCGGCAGACGGTTCATGTTCGACTACGTCCCGGACGTCTTCAAGGACAAGTACGCCGAGTCGGAGGAAGAGGCCGACGGGTGGTACGACGACCCGGACCACCACCGGCGCCCGCCCGAACTCCTCCCCCGCGACGAGGTGGCCCGCGCCATCAACGCCGAGGTGAAGGCGGGCCGGGGCTCCCCGCACGGCGGGGTCTACCTGGACGTCTCCACCCGGATGCCCGCCGAGGTGATCCGGCGCCGGCTGCCGTCGATGTACCACCAGTTCAAGGAGCTGGCG
The DNA here is from genome assembly GCF_044332325.1 of Streptomyces sp. NPDC017095. Classification (NCBI taxonomy): domain Bacteria; kingdom Bacillati; phylum Actinomycetota; class Actinomycetes; order Kitasatosporales; family Streptomycetaceae; genus Streptomyces; species Streptomyces sp. NPDC017095. The sequence continues at coordinate 130,325 of NZ_JBIROU010000013.1, read as the reverse complement.
GACGTCGACATCACCGCGGAGGCGATGGAGGTCGGCCCGACCTGCCACTACGTGATGGGCGGCGTCGCGGTCGACTCCGACACGGCGGCGGCGCGCGGCGTGCCGGGCCTGTACGCGGCCGGCGAGGTCGCGGGCGGCATGCACGGCTCCAACCGGCTCGGCGGCAACTCGCTGTCCGACCTGCTGGTGTTCGGCCGCCGCGCGGGCCTGCACGCGGCCGAGTACGCGCAAGGTCTGGCGTACCGGCGCCCCACCGTGGACGAGGCCCAGATCGACGTGGCCGCGGCGGAGGCGCTGCGTCCCTTCTCGGCGGGGGCGGGGGCGGGACCCGAGGCCGGGGTCCGGGCCGAGGGTGCGCACGGTGCCGGGAGCGGCGGGGCGGGCGCGGCGGAGCCGCCGGAGAATCCGTACACGCTGCACCAGGAGCTCCAGCAGACCATGAACGACCTGGTCGGCATCATCCGCCGGGAACCCGAGATGGAGCAGGCCCTGCACAAGCTGGCCGAGCTGCGGGCGCGGGCCCGGCGGGCCGGTGTGGAGGGCCACCGCCAGTTCAACCCGGGCTGGCACCTGGCCCTGGACCTCAGGAACATGCTGCTGGTCAGCGAGTGCGTGGCCCGGTCCGCGCTGGAGCGCACCGAGTCGCGCGGCGGGCACACCCGCGAGGACTGCCCGGCGATGGACCGCGCGTGGCGGAACGTGAACCTGCTGTGCGCCCTCGCCGACCCCGCCGGCACCCTCGCGGCGGCCGACCCGGCCCGGGGCCAGATCCGGCTCACCCGGGAGACCACCGCGCCCATCCGCCCGGACCTGCTCGCCCTCTTCGAGAAGGAGGAGCTGGTCAAGTACCTCGCCGAAGAGGAGCTGTACGAGTGAGCAGCTACGAGGCCCGCTTCAAGGTGTGGCGGGGCGACGCGCGGGGCGGCGGCCTGGAGGACTTCACGGTCGAGGTGAACGACGGCGAGGTGGTCCTCGACATCGTCCACCGCCTCCAGGCCACCCAGGCACCCGACCTCGCCGTGCGCTGGAACTGCAAGGCCGGCAAGTGCGGTTCGTGCTCGGCGGAGATCAACGGCCGCCCACGGCTGCTGTGCATGACCCGCATGTCGGTGTTCGACCGCGCGGAGACGATCACCGTGACCCCCCTGCGGGCCTTCCCGGTGATCCGCGACCTGGTGACGGACGTCGGCTTCAACTACGAGAAGGCGCGCGAGGTCCCGGCCTTCGTGCCGCCCGCCGGGCTCGGACCCGGCGAGTACCGGATGTTCCAGGAGGACGTGGACCGCCCGCAGGAGTTCCGCAAGTGCATCGAGTGCTTCCTGTGCCAGGACACCTGCCATGTGGTGCGTGACCACGAGGACAACAAAGAGGCGTTCGCCGGGCCGCGCTTCCTGATGCGGATCGCCGAACTCGACATGCACCCGCTGGACGCCGCCGCCGGGACCGGCCTGGACCGGGCCCGCGCCGCGCAGGACGAGCACGGCCTCGGCTACTGCAACATCACCAAGTGCTGTACGGAGGTCTGCCCCGAGAACATCCGGATCACCGACAACGCCCTGATCCCGCTGAAGGAACGGGCGGCCGACCGCAAGTACGACCCGCTGGTGTGGCTGGGCTCGAAGATCAGGAGGCGCTCCGGGGCGTAGCCGTCGTACGGGCACTGGTTCTCGTGTGTCCCGTCCCCTCCGTCGCTGTTCCCCCACCCGTGTCCGTCCCGCTCGCGGAGCCGCCGGGCCGCCCCTACGCTCCGGAACGTGACGTCCTTCCTGATCCGGGGCCGGCCCCGGCACGCCACGGCGCACATACGGGTGCGGGTGGCGCACGCCGTGCTCGGTGCCGTGGCGGGGGTCTGGTGGCTGGTGCTGCCGGTGACGACGGCCGCCGCCCGCGTTCCGGTTCCCCCGGCCACCGCCGCCGGGCGGCAGGACGGGACGTCGGTCGCCGATCTGGTGCTGCCGTTCACGGCGGTGGCCGTGGTGCTGGCCCTGGCCGGCTACGGCCGGCTGCGGCGCACCCGGCGGGCCCGGACCCGGACGACTCCGGGGACCGTCCCCGCTCCCCCGCCCGCGCCCGGCCCGGCCGGCTCCGAACGACAGGCGCGCGCGGCACTGCGCCTGGCCGACGACTGCGTACGGACCAGCCGGGAGGAGCTGTCCTTCGTACGGGAACGGTTCGGCGAGCAGCGGACCGAGCCCTTCACGCACGCGCTGCGGGCCGCCGAGACCGAGCTGGCGGCGGCGTTCGCGATCTGGCGGCGGTACGAGCAGGGTCTCCCCCAGGACCCGGGCGCCCGGCAGCAGGCGCTGGCCGGGGTGATCGGCCGGTGCGCGGAGGCGGGACGGCACCTGGACGCGCGGGCGCCGGAACTGGACCGGCTGCGGGGCTTCGGGGCGGCGGCGGAGGGGCTCGGCGCGGCACTGGTGGTGGCCGAGGGGCGGTTCCGCGAGCTGACGGCCCGGACGGTGACCGCGCAGCACACCCTGGCGGATCTCCGGCAGCGGTACGCGCCCTCGGCGACCGCGTCCGTCTCCGGGTACGTCGAACAGGCCAAGGACCGGCTGGTGTTCGCCACCACCCGGCTCAACGAGGCCCGCCAGGCGGCGGACGCGGGTGATCCCGGGCGGGCGGTGGGCCGGTTGCGCGCCGGTGAGGGCGCGGTGGCCCAGGCGGAGCTGCTGGTGGACGGGGTGGAGCGGCTGGCGGCCCGGCTCCGGGAGGCAGCAGCCCTGGCACCGGCCGCACGAACCGAGGCGGACACCCGACCGCCGGCACCCCACCCCACACCCGCCGGTCCCGAGCCCCACCGACCGGCCGACGCGGAGACGGAGGCGCCGGCCGGTCCGTGTGAGGGCGCGCGGGTGCCGGTGGCGGGCGGGGGGCCGGGTGGACGTGACGTGTCCGCGGGCGGTGTCCGGGAGGAGCCGGACGCCGGGCCGGGCGATCCGCTGGACGTGCTGCGCCGGGCCGCCGGGCGGGCGGCGGGAGCGGGCCCGGGTGTGCTGGAGGACGCGGCGCTGCTGGTGGCGCGGTGCGCGGTGGCCGGTGCGGAGGAGTTCGTCGCGGTGCACCGGGGAGCGGTGGGCGTGGCGGCCCGGGCCCGGCTGGCGGAGGCGGCACGGGAGCTGGGCGCGGGGCACGCCGGCCGGGCCGATGCCGCGGCCCGTCAGGCGCGGGAGCTGGCCGAGCGGGACGTACGGGCGTACGGCACGCCGTACGCCGGCCCGGACGGGGACACGGCGGGCCTCGCCGGGGCCCTGCTCGGCGGCATCCTGCTGCCCGAGTTCCCGGACGCCGGCACGCCCGCCGCGTTCGGCGGTCCGACGACGCGGTCCCGTCACCACGCCTGACCCGGCCGCACCGCCCGCGTCCGCGTCAGAACAGGCTCAGCAGCGCCTCCGCCGGGTCCGTGAGGTTTCCCTCGCCGCCCGGCAGCGGCAGCTCGAACCACACCGTCTTGCCGTGCGGCGTCCGCCGTGATCCCCAGGCCGCGCTGAGCAGCCCGACCAGTTGCAGTCCCCGTCCGCCCTCGTCGGTGTCCCGCGCGCGCCGCCGGCGGGGCTGGACCAGGCCGGAGTCCCAGACCTCGCAGACCAGGGTGCGGTCCAGCAGCAGCCGTAGCCGGATGTCCCCCTCGCCGTACCGCAGGGCGTTCGTCACCAGCTCGCTGACCAGGAGTTCCGTGGTATCGACCAGGGGCTCCAGGTCCCAGGAGAGCAACTGGCCGCGGGCGTACTCCCGGGCCCGCCCCACACTGCGCGGCTCGCGCGGCAGCGTCCAGTCGCCGACCGACTCGGCGGGCAGCCCCTGCACCCGCGCCATCAGCAGCGCGATGTCGTCCTCGCCGTGGTGGGTGTCGAGGGTGCTGAGGACGTGGTCGCAGACGTCCTCCAGCGGGCGGCTGGGATCGGTGAGCGCCCCGACGAACGCCTGGAGGCCCTCGTCCAGCGGATGGTCGCGGGACTCGACCAGGCCGTCCGTGTAGAGGGCGAGGAGCGCGCCCTCCGGCAGTTCGACCTCGACCTCCTCGAACGGCTCGCCGCCCACGCCGAGCGGCATGCCCGGCGGCACGTCCAGCATGAGGGCCGGCTCGCCGGGCTCGACCAGCACCGGCGGCAGATGGCCGGCGTTGGCGAACGTACAGCGCCGGGTGACGGAGTCGTAGACGGCGTACACGCAGGTGGCGAGGTACACCTCGGAGAGGTCGGCGTCCCGGGGCTGGCGGGCCGTGCGGGTGGCCTGCTGGATCCCACCGGGCGTGCCGAGCCCGCGCGCGATCTCGTCCAGCGCGGACAGCACCTCGGCCGGTTCCAGGTCGAGCAGGGCGAGGGTGCGTACGGCGGTGCGCAGTTCGCCCATCGCGACGGCCGCGCGCAGGCCCCGGCCCATCACGTCGCCGACGACCAGCGCCGTACGGTGGCCGGGCAGTTCGATGACGTCGAACCAGTCGCCGCCGACCTCGGTGGCCGTGTTGCCGGGCAGGTAGCGGCAGGCGATGTCCAGGCCGGACGCCTCGGGGTCGCCGGGCGGCAGCAGGGACCGTTGCAGGATCAGCGCCCGTTCGTGTTCCCGGCGGTACAGGCGCGCGTTGTCGATGCAGACGGCGGCGCGCGCGGCCAGTTCGACGGCGAGGTCGCGGTCCCGGTCGCCGAACGGCTCGCTGCCCTTCGTACGGGCGAACTGCGCGAGTCCCACGACCGTGTCGTGGGCGACCATCGGCACGGCCAGCGTGGACTGCACCAGGCCGCCCTCCTCGGCGGGCACGCGCTGCGGCCGGGCGGTGCGCAGGGCTTCGGCGCTGGGCGAGCTGAACGGGAAGTGGTGGACCGCGCCGACGTCGACGGGCTGCCCGGAGCCGCCGAAGGGCGCGCCGGAGACGGCGCTGGCGAAGGCGACGCGGCGCAGTTCGGCGCTGCCGTCGGCGAGGCCGGGCGGGGCCTCGTCGCCGGCCAGCAGGCCCTGGTAGAGGTCGACGGTGGCGAGGTCGCAGAAGCCGGGGACGACCACGTCGAGGAGTTCGCGGGCGGTGGTCTCCAGGTCCAGGGAGTTGCCTATGCGGGCACCGGCCTCGTTGAGCAGGGCCAGATTGCGCCGGGCGGCGGCGGCCTCGCGGGCGGCGGCCCGGCGGGCGGTGATGTCCGTGCCGAGCCAGGCGACGCCGATCGGCCGGCCGGTGCCGCTGTGCACGCGGTAGAGGTTGATGGACCAGTGCCGGCGTTCCTCGGAGCCCGGGACGTACCCGGTGACGTGCATGTCGGTGATGGACTCGCCCGTTTCCAGCACCCGGCGCAGCGTGGCCGAGACCCGCTCCGCCTCGGGGCGCGGCAGGTACTCGTGAACTCCCTTGCCCCGGTGGTCGTCCGGGGTGCCGCCGTAGAGGGAGGCGAACCGCGTGTTGGCCCGGCGGACCCGCAGATCGGTGTCTATCAGCAGGAAGCCGAAGGGCGATTGGCCGAATATGGCCTGCGAGGCGGCGAGATCGGTCTCGATGCTGCGCAGTGTGCGCACGTCCACGACGATACAGACGGCCGCCTTCTCGCCCTCGGCGGTGTGCGTCGGCATGACGTACACCTCGGCGAGGCCCTCCTCGCCGCGCGTGCCGTCGGGCAGGTCCGGCATCCGGAACGGCACCACTCCGGTCCACTCGCGCCCGTCGAGTATTTCGGCCATCTTCCGCTGACCGCGCTCGCGCAGGTCGGGATCGACGAACGCCTCTATCGGGTCCCTGCCCACGGCGTGTGCGGCGGGGATGCCGAAGAGCTGTTCGGCGCGCAGGCTCCACTGGTCGACGAGCCCGCCGGGGCTGATGGAGAAGGACGCCACCCGGATGTAGTCGTAGATCGAACCGGGTGGACTGCTCTGCCACATGGCGTCACCGGGTCCCGCGTCTGCCTCCGCGGCCTGACTCCTCGCGCCGTCCGACGGGTCCTCGGACTCCGTGGCCTTCGCTGGTATCTCGCTCACGCGAACCGTCCCCTCCAGCTCACCGCGTCCGGCACCGGTCACCGGGGGCGGCTGCCCGCAGTATCCAGCACTACGGCGCCGCACGACACGGTGTTCACGATCACAGCTCGGTCGAGGTGCTTTTCGGACCGGCCCGTCACAACACTTCCACTCTTCTAACCAGGGAACACACCCCCGAACCTTCCGCCGACGGACCCCGTGCGCCCCCGGCGCGCACGCTGTACGGCACGTCGGCAGCCGTACACCCCTGTGCCCCGTGGAGCGCCCGTCTCACCCGGGCATCGCCAGTTCGAACCAGACGGTCTTTCCGCCCGTGCCCGGCCGGGTGCCCCAGCGGCGCGAGGAGCCGGCGACGAGCTGGAGGCCGCGTCCGCTCTCGTCCTCGGCGTGCGCGACGCGTTCGCGCGGCAGGTCGGGGAGCGGGTCGGAGACCTCCACCCGCAGGGTGTCGTCGAGCGTGGCGGGCCGGACCAGGCGGACGCCGATGGGGCCGCTGGCATGCCGCAGCGAGTTGGTGACCAGCTCGCTGACCAGCAGCGCGGCGAGGTCGGCGAGGCAGTCCAGGTCCCAGCCGTGCAACTGGCCCCGGACCGCCGCGCGGGCGGTGCGCACGGCACCCGGCTCCGCGGGGAAGGTCCATTCGGCGCAGCCGCCATCGGTGTCGATCACGCCGATCACTTCCCAGGCCAGCGGAGCCCACCCATGTCCGTTTTCATGGGGTTAATGGGCACATACCCGGTATCTGGGAGCCAGTACCGTTCAAGAGGGCGCACTGTGGCACGAACGGCGTACGACGGGCTCAGCCCAGCCCGCGTCTCCCGATCTCCCGTACCGCGGCCACGTCCTGGTCCAGCCAGGGCACGTCCCACAGCTCGTCCGGCGTGAGCCAGCGCAGCGCGTCATGGTCCTGGAGGGGGCGGGGCGCGGGCGAGCCGGGGCGCAGCCGGGCGGTCCACACCGCCAGGGCGTACGGCGGGCGCAGCGGCCAGGTGCCGGGCACGCGCGTCACCGGCTCGGCGTCGACGCCCAGTTCCTCGCGCAGTTCCCGCACCAAGGCGTCCTCGGGCCGTTCGCCCGGCTCGACCTTGCCGCCGGGCAGCTCCCAGCGTCCGGCCAGGTCTTCGGGGGCGCTGCGGCGCGCGGCGAGCAGCCGGCCGCCGTCGAGCAGGGCGGCCGCCACCACCAGGACCGGGTCCGCCCCGGGGGTCGTGCGCGTCATGGAGGGGAGCCTACGGGAGCGCGCGGCCGGTCGGTTCCGCACGCCGTCGCGGGTCGGTTCCGTATGCCGTTGACGGTCGGTTCCGTACGCCGTCGACGGTCAGTTCCTTATGCCGTCCCCGGTCTGACCGATGCGCTCGACCCAGTAGAGCTGCTTGTGGCCGCGGTCGTCGAAGCTGTCGGCGACCTTCTGCGCCTCCGCGCGGGTCGCGTACCGGCCGACGCGGTAGCGATTGCCGTTGTCGTCCTGCCGTATGACGATCCAGGGCAGCGCGACCGTGCCCTCACTCATGGCCCCCACCGCTCGCATCCCCTCTCGCACCGCCCCACCCGCTTCCCCCGGATAAGGAAACCGCACTCCGCATATGCCCGAGCGTACGCCCTACCTTCACGCTGCGCATACGGATTTTCACGAAGAGGTACGCAACTGAGCCGGAACGCGAGGGGCGCACGGGACCGAACGCGCCGTCGCCCGGCACGTCGGCGGGGGTCGGGGGCCCGCCGGGGCCACCCGTGGCCACCTGGGAGAACGGCCGGATCGCTGCGGCCCGCGAGCCGACGGCCGTAACCGGCGGCGGCACCGGCCGCTCCCGGGGCGCACGCCGGGTGTGCGCTAGCTCACGCGAAGAGGAACGCGGGCCTCCGCGGCTACCTCGCATCGACCGGACCGAACCGGGAAGGGACCCGGTCCAGCCAGGCGACGGGCAGGCCGAGGCCGTTTGACGGGCAGGCTGCGGCTCATTTGACGGGCAGGTGGTAGGCGACCCGGTAGCGGTCGGCCGGGATGACCACGTCGGCGGTCTCCACCGGGCGGCCGGAGGCGAAGTAGGTGCGCTGGACGACGAGGACCACATGGCCGGGGACCCCGCCGAGCAGGTGCAGTTCCTCGGCGAGACCGGGGCGGGCGCCGACCTCCTCGGTGACGTTGTCCACGATGACGTCGATGGCCCGCATCCGCTCCACCACGCCCATCCCGCCGAGCGGGCCCTCCTCGGGCAGCATCACCGGGGTGCGGCCGGTGACGGCGAGGGGCTCCCAGGAGGTGGAGAGCATCATCGGCTCGCCGGCCTCCCGGAAGACGTACTTGGTGCGCATGACCCGGTCGCCGGCCTGGATCGCGAGCCGCTCGGCGATGGCCGCGCCCGCCACGGCCCGTTCGCTCCGGGACTCCCAGGTGCCGCGCACGGAGGCGTCGGACTGCTCCTGCCGGAACGGCGTGGCACCGCCGGCCGGGCGGTATCCGGAGCGGGCCACCCGCCGGGGCACGGGCCGCTCGCGCACGTACGTGCCCGACCCGGAGCGGCCCTCGACCAGCCCCTCGGCCATCAGCACCTTGCGGGCCTCCAGCGCCACCGTGTCCGAGACGCCGTACTCCTCGCGGATGCGGGCCTGCGAGGGCAGCCGGGTATGCGGCGGGAGTGAACCGTCGACGATCTTCTTGCGCAGATCACCCGCGACGCGCAGGTACGCCGGCTGTTCACCGAAAGCCACTGGCCACTCCCCTCGAGTTGTACAGACAGCAACAGCCTGGCAACCCTGGGTTGTACCGTGCAAGCAAAGGCCAGAGAATCACTCGATGTGATGACATAAGGCCCGGGAGGGCTTTACGCAGGCACTTTCCCTCCCGTATAGGCGGCCATGCGCGGACGGCCGCCCCCGCGTACTGCTGTCCCCGCGGCGCACGGCTCACACCTGCATGCCGGTGCCGCTTCCCTCGTCGTCGTCCGGCCGCGCGGGCGGCGTGGTGGCCAGCCCGAGGGCCCGGCGGACGGTGACCGCGTGGCTCGGGGTGATCAGGCCGAGGCCGGCCTCGCAGTGCTCGGAGAAGGCGTCCGCGTCCGTGGCCCGGGCCGCCCGCGCCCACTCCCCGCGCGCCTTGTCCAGACCGGCGGCCAGCTCGGCGACCGGCCGCCGGGAGCCGGCCGGCCAGTCGTGCGCCCGCAGCGTCCGGGCCTGCCGGTCCAGCGCGCCCGACACCCGGCCGGCCCACGCCTTGTGCCCCGCCAGGTCGTCCTCGGCGTACTCCTCGGCGGGCGCGCTGTCCAGGGCCGCGTTGAGCAGGTGGGCGGCCTTCAGGTACGCGAGCTGGTCGGCGTCGAGGACCGTCTCGTCGTTGCGCAGCGACCCGGTCAGCCCGCCGCCCTCCTCGGTGTTGCCGAACACGCAGGTGACCTCGCGGTCCCCGGCGGCCCAGCTGCGCCCGGTCGGCGTCAGGTAGTACACGTCGACGTTCCGCGGGACGGCCCAGCCGTCCATCGCGTAGCCGTCCTGGAGGCTCCAGCAGCGGTCGTCGGCGCTCTCGGCGACCGCGTCGTCCCCCGGGTACGCGCCGGCCGGCAGCCGGAAGGACGCGAACACCTCGGCGTCGTGCACGCCGGCGCACGGCACCTTGTCCACGTCGTAGTACGTCTCGCCACTCAGCGCACCGCCCGGCGCGTCGAAGCACTCGCCCTCCGTCAGCGAGGCGACCGTGCCCTCGCGTGCGCCCTCTTTGATCCCGTGCCACACCTCGGACGCGGCGCCGGTGGCGAACAGCAGCACCCACAAGGCGAGTCCCACCGCGGACAGCACCGCGCCGCCCACCGCCAGGCCGGTGCCGCGTTCGCCGCGCCGGCGGATCTGCCGGAGCGCGGCCAGCCCGAACGCCAGTCCCACCGCGGGCAGGAAGCACAGCACACCGAGCACCAGGGAGGCGATCGCGAGGCCGTTGACCGGCGCCGGGGCGTTGTAGGGGCGGTAGCCCTGCGTCCACGGCCGGTAGCCGGGCAACCCCGGTCCGTCGCCCGCCGGTTGGCCGTAGGGCACCGGTCCGTACGGCCCGGGTGGCGGCGACTGCGGTGGCGGGAACGGCCCTTGTTGCTGGTGGGGGCCGGGAGGCGGAGGTATGGACACCGGTACCGTGCTCCTGGGTCGGGCGGCGGCAGCACAGGACCGGCGGCCGGCCGGCGGCTGGACGGATGGACGACTGGCCGCATGGTAAGCGGGGCACGGACGGGGGCGGAACGCGGGTGGAGACACGGGCGGCCGGCCGGAACGGGGGACGAGTGGGCAACGTGACCGAGGAGACGGTCCGGCGGGTCAACGGGCTGACGGCCCGCTGGGCCCACGCCCTGCCCGAGGGCACGGTGTTCTCGGCGCCGGGCGTCTGGCCGCTGCTGGCCTTCCTGGCCGACGGCGCGGCGGGCCCGGCGCGCGCGGAACTGGCCGGCGCCCTGGGCGTGCCGGCCGAGCGGGCGGCCGGTGCCGCACGGGAGCTGCTGGCGGGGCTGGCGGCGGTGACCGGCGTGGACGCGGCGCTCGGGCTGTGGACCCACCAGGGGCTGGCGCTGCGCGAGGAGTGGCGGGCCGGGCTGCCCGCCGGGACCCACGGCAGCTTCGGCGACGACCTCGTCACCGCGCAGGAGCGGCTGGACGCGTGGGCGGCCGAGCGGACCGGCGGGCTGGTCGAGCGGATGCCGGTGACGCTGACCCGGGACGCGCGGATGGTGCTGGCCAGTGCCCTGGCGCTGCGCACCCGGTGGCGGCAGCCGTTCACCGAGCTGCCGGTACGGCCCGACGCCGGGCCCTGGCAGGGCCGGATGCTGCGGGGCCTGCACCGGCGCAGCGTCCGGCCGGACCGGGTGGGCGTCACGGGCACCCCGGACGGCTTCGTCACCGCGCTGACGGTGCCCGGGGACAACGGCGTCGACGTCCATCTGGTGCTCGGGGAGGAACGGATGGCGCCGGGCCGGGTGCTGGCGGCCGGCGTCGGAATCGTGGAGCGGTCCCTGCCGCTGACCCCGGGCGGCGCCCTGCCGCACGGGCACGTCGGCCCCGGCCTGCATGTGGAGCAGCAGCCCGCCGACACACCGGAACCGCGGACGCTGGACGTGCGGACGGTGGCGTACGAGGTGCGGGCCGACCACGATCTGCTGGCCCTGGCCGGCCTGTTCGGACTCACCTCGGCGGCGGACCTCCAGGCCGGTCACTTCCCCGGGGTGAGCGCCTGCCCGCTGGCCGTGGGAGAGGCCCGGCAGTCGGCAGTGGCCCAGTTCGGCGCGCTCGGCTTCCGGGCGGCCGCGGTGACGGCGGTGATGCCGGTGGCGGGGGCCGCACCGCAGTTCCGCTACGAGACCACGGTCGTCCGGGTCGTCTTCGACCGCCCGTTCGGCTTCCTGGCCACCGACCGCGACACGCGTCTGGTGCTGGCGGCGGGCTGGGTCACGGAACCGGCGCCGTACCCGGTCACGAGCCTGTGACCCGAGGCGCGTCGTACGGAGCGCCGGACGCGGACGGTCAGGCCGGCGAGCGGGGCACGGGTTTTGCCGGGCCACACGGTGACGTCGCGTGTGACGGCTGGTCGGGTGCCGGTGCCCGGGCCGGTGTGTGCCGGGTCCCGGAGGCGGGACGGTGCCGGCGTTCGCGTTCGTCGTCCCATATCCGGAGCATCACGAGGGGGTCCGCGCCGCAGGCCCGGGCGTAGAGGACGGTGAGCCGGCGGCTGGGGAAGTGCTCGCCCGCCAGGACGCGGGTCAGGTGGTCCGGGGTGCTGCCGGTTCTCCGGGCCAGGATGGTCAGCGGGAGGCGGGACTGCTGCCGGATCGATTCCATGACCAGGCCGATGTGGGTGCGGGCCGCCGAAGGGCGGGTGTCTTCTGGCTGGGACACGGGGTGCTCCGTGGTGCTCCGTGGCGGGAAAGTGAGGTGCCGACCGGGTGTGCGGGGGGCTGCCGTGGGCGGCGTCCCTCGGGGTCGGCTACCGGCAGGCTCCGCGTACGGCGAGCGGGTGGCTGCGCGGGTGCGCGGCGGCGGGACCAGGACAGGAGGCCATGACGGTGTCTCCTTCGGACAGTCGTGGGCGCAGAGCCTCGGCGTCCGCTCCGGACGCGAACCGCCGGGCTCTGCCGCCGCCCGGCCACCGTGGCCGAACGCGACCGACGGTAAGCAGAAGGTGGCCGTCGCGGTAGCCGGGCCGTTTCCCGGCCGAGCGGCGCCGCGCGGCTCCTCCCACCCGCCGGTCAGGACCTCGGGTCCGCCGTGTTCGAACCCGGTGTTCGTGGCGTGCGCCCGGCGTACGCCGTCTGCTGGCTGGTGAAATCACCGCCACGGCGGGGACGCCCGCGGACCAGGCGTCGCCTGTTCGACCACGTGCGGGTCGCGTCAGGGCCCCGGCGCGACGGTCGAACTGTGCGATGAACGCCTTTCCCTGCCTGACGCATTTGCATTGCCGGGTGGTACGCCAGTGCGGTTTCCTGTCCGTCTGGTCGTCCGTCTGGTCGTCCGTCTGGTCGTCCGTCTGGCGGTCCGTCTGGCGGTCCGTCCGGGCTCGCCGCGGCATCGCCACACCCAGCCGGTTCGACAGGAGCCAGATTGCGACAACGTCGCCCCCGCGCGCTTACGGCGCCCCGGGCAGGGCCATCCTTCAGGTGGCAGGCCGGATGCAATTGCATTTGGGCGACGGGGAGTTGTTCCAACGGAGGCACACCGGTGACGAAGCAGACGGTGAAAAAGCAGATGGCGAAGAAGGACACGCGAACGGCCGCGGACGAGCCGGTGCTCCGGTGGCGCAAGAGTTCGCACAGCAACCCCCAGGGCGCGTGTGTGGAGGTGGCCGAACCCGACGGCGCCCGGATCCTGTTCCGGGACTCGAAGGTGACGGGCGGCCCCGTCATGGCCGTACACCGGGCCGCAGCGGCGGCGTTCACGGCGGCCGTGGCACGCGGCGGCATCTGACCGACGGGCACGGCCGGCATCCGAGCGACGGGTAGGCGGCCGGCGTGCGACCGATGGGCACGCACGGCGGTGGCTTCGGGTGCGCGGGCTTGTGCGTCGCGGGTGCGGGCCCGTGTGACGTGGGCGCACGCCCATGCCGGCGCGGGCGTACGCCCGCGCGTCGCGGGCGCAGGTCGGCGAGGTGGGGCGGCGACGGCGCGCACGGTTGCCGTCCGCGCGCTCCCCTCCGCCTCCCTCGCCTGCCTCGCCTCTCCCGTCACACCCGTGCCACCCGCGGTCGTACTGGACAGGTGACGGGACCGGCCAGTAGGCATGGGGCCGGTGCACATGCATTCGCTCCTCATCCGGGTGCGAACGGACTTCGACGCAAGGGGATATCAGCCGTGGGGGAGCGGGAAGAACCGGCGCAGGAGCCCGGCGTGGAAGAGGTGTTAGGGCAGGACAGACCGCACAGCGCGCGGATGTACGACTACTACCTCGGCGGCAAGACGAACTACTCCGTGGACCGCGAGGCCGCCGAGGCCGTGATCCGGGTCTTCCCCGCCATCGAGGTGGTCGCCCGGGTCAACCGGGCGTACATGCACCGTGCCGTACGCTATCTGGCCCGCCAGGGGGTGCGGCAGTTCATCGACGTCGGCACCGGCATCCCCACCGCTCCCAACCTCCACGAGGTGGTGCAGGGCGTCGCGCCCGACGCGAGGATCGTCTACGTCGACAACGACCCGATCGTCCTGGTGTACGCCGACGAACTCCTCGACGGCACTCCGGAGGGGATCACCCACTACGTCGAGGCGGACGCGACCCGGCCCGAGAAGGTGCTGGAGGCCGTGGAAAGCACCGAGTGCATCGACTTCGGCCAGCCGGTGGCCCTGAGCCTGCACGCGCTGCTGCACTTCGTACCGGACGCCAAAGACGCCTACGGGATCGTCGGCCGGCTGGTGGAACGCCTGGCACCGGGCTCGTACCTGAGCCTGTCGCACTGCACCGGCGACTTCGAACCGGAAGCCTGGGCGGCCATCGTCGACACCTACGAACGGCGCGGCACCCCGGCCCAGGTGCGCACCCGGGCCGAGGTGGAGCGCTTCTTCGAGAAGCTGGAACTGGTCGACCCCGGACTGGTGGTGGCCCACCGCTGGCGCCCCGAGCCGGCGAGCGGCCCCAGTCTGGTCAGCGACGCGCAGGTCTCCCTCTACGCGGGTGTGGCACGCAAGCCGTGATCCGGCATGGCCGTGCCCGCCGGCGTGGTCAGCGGCCGGCTCTCTTCAGTATGTCCCGCAGCCGCTGGACCGACCGTGCCGGTGTCAGCGACGCCCCGCGCAGGCGGTCGAAGGCCCGGGCGCGGTCATCGACCTGGGTCTCGTCCTGGAACACCATCCCGCCGTCGAAGACCTCCTGGTAGGCGATGGTGGGCAGGATGCGCGCGGAGAAGTCCCAGATGGCGATCGAGCCGAGGTGAACCGGCACGTTGTACCGGCTCAGCTCGGCTATGCGAATCAGGTAGCGCGGGCTGTCCGTGAGCGCCAGCAGGTGCTCCAGTTGCCGGCGCATGACCTGCGGTGAGCCGAATCCGCGTATCAACGACCCCTCGTCGACGACGCAGATCAGCTTCTTGTCCGGGTCGGCCTGCTGGAACCGCGCCTGCCGCTGCATGCGGAAGGCGACCAGTGCGTCACGCTGCCGGGTGTCCCCGCCGCCGCTGGCGATGACCGCGCGGGCGTACTCCTCGGTCTGGAGCAGGCCCGACAACTGCTGCGGCTCGTAGGAGCGGATGCGCTGCGCCATGTCCTCGAAGCTCACCACCGCCTGGAGGTGCCGCTGGGTCACGCCCGCCCAGGGCTGCCACCACGGCATCTGGTTCGCCTGCTCGGCCAGCTCCCGCAGCTGGTCCTGTTCCACCGGATCGGTCACCTGGTAGATGGCGAAGAAGCGGGCCAGGTCGCGCTCCTTGAACTGGTGCTGGCCCGACTCGATCCGGCTGACCTTCGAGTTCGACCCGCCCAGCAGCCGCGCGACTTCCTCCTGCTTCAGACCGAGCTGCTCCCGGCGCACCCTCAGCGCGTTGCCGACCACCATCCGCTGCGCGGACGGCACCGCCTCGTCCTTGAGGTAACGAGCGCGGCGCACCGACTTCGCGCCTCCACCGCCAGGCGCGTCCGCCCCTGCCAGTTCCTGCCCCACGATCCCTCCTCGTCCTCCGCCGACCGACGGTGAGACTGATGAAGCTCATCGTGCACTACGCCCCGCACGCTGAGGCGGAATCGCAAATATCTGCCAGGTATGGTCATGTGCTCGACTGAGCGCGTGCGAGGACCGTTCGAATACGGCACGACCCGGCACGAGCGAGAACACTCCGCCCGGGTCAGTTCACGGCGCCGGCCCGACCACCTCCCCGCCCCGACCGGCCCACGCCACTGGACCGGCGGACGCTGCGCCCTCGTCAACGACGGTGCTCCGCTGGTGAGTTTGTCATTCCCGATCGCAATATACCGATTCCGGTTGACCCCGGTCACTCCAAGAACCGGACGGACGACAACGGACCCGGACGGACGGCAAGGAAGACCGAAAGAGGCAACGGGCAACACCGCCGAACCCCGATTCCCCTGGCGCGCGCCGTGCCAGACTCCCTTTCGGACGCGGGACGGAACCATGCCGTCACCGCGAGTGTTCGCCGTCGGGTCGTGTCGCCCGGTGATCGTCGGATGACGGCTCCCGTGAGAGCGGACGGCTCTCACGGTCACTGTTCAAGGGGAGGTTGACGATGAGCACGAATTCACGTTTTGGCCCGGAACTTCGCCGTTTACGAGGGGAAGCGGGACTGACTCTGACCGAGTTCTCCGTTGCACTCAACTACGACAAGGGGCACCTGAGCAAGGTCGAGCGCGGGGAGCGATCCGCCTCGCCCCAACTAGCCCGGCGGTGCGACGCCTTCCTCGGCGCTGACGGCGAGCTGGAGCGCCTGGTCACCCGTCCCGCGACCGACTCGGACCCGGGCACCGCCGCATCCCCCGCCGGTCCCAGCCGCTGGCTCGTCGGACGCCGGGCGGTCCTCTCGGCGGGCACCGGAGCGCTGATCGACCTCGGCCTGAGGCTCGGCACCCAGCCGCTGTCCTCCACCGACGACCCGGTCCTGCTCTCCTTCCGCATGCAGTTCGACCAGCTGCGGAAGCTGGGGCAGTCCACCGCGCCCAAGGTCCTGCTGCCCCTGCTGGAGACGCAGACCCGCGTGATCGCCGGCCTGGCCGCCGATGCCCGGCCCGGTTCGCGAACCGCCGCCCTCCTGCTCGCCTCACGTTTCGCGGAGTTCACCGGCTGGATGGCCCAGGAGGCGGGGGACAACGACGCGGCACTCGGCTGGACAGGCGAGGCCGCCGAACTGGCGCGTGCAGGGGGTGACCCGTACCTCGGTTCCTACGCACTGGTGCGACGCGCCCTGGTCACCATGTACGGCGGGGACGCCACCGGCACCATCGCCCTGGCCCGCCGCGCCCAGAGCAGCGAACTCCCGTCGCGCATCCGGGGACTCGCGGCCCAGCGGGAGGCCCAGGGGCACGCCCTCGCCGGCAACGAGGCCGACTGCCTCCGCAGCCTCGACAGGGCGCGGGAACTGCTCGCCGGCGACGACGCCCGTGAGGGCGTCGAGCCCGTGATCGGCACCTCCCACGTGAGCGATCCGGCGGCGATGTCGACCGGCTGGTGCCTGCACGACCTCGGCCGCCCCAAGGCCGCCGCCGAGGTGCTCGACCGGGAGTACCGCCTCCTCCCGCCGCACGCGCTGCGTACCCGCGCCCGGTACGGCTTCCGCCGGTCCTTGGCCCATGCCGCCTCCGGGGAGGTCGAGCACGCGTGCTCGATCGCCGGGGATCTCCTGGGAGTGATGCCGGCCGTGCCCTCGGCGACGGTGAACCACGACGTCCGGCGTCTCGCGCGGGAACTCTCCCGGTTCCGGAGCAGCCGCGCCGTACGTGATCTGCAGCCCGCGCTGGCACGCGTGCTCGCCCCCGCGCACGACTGACGGCCGCTCCACGGCCGACACGGACCCGAGCCGCCCGGCTCGCCGGACCACCCGGTCCGTGTGCCCCTCCGGATCCCACGATCCCCGGCGGGACCCTCTGACCACCGCTCGACGCGCCGCATCGCGTCCCCGGCTTCTCCGGGCTGCCCGCGACCAGTGACGCACCAGGCGGCGTCCCCCCGTCCGCACGCCCTGCCGTGGCTGCGCCATGCCGTCCACACGGTCGGGGCCCCACGGCCGGGCGGACCGGATCCCCGGTCCACAGCCCTGTGCCCATTCACCCCGTCCCCTTTCACGAAGGGAACCTTCATGCCCGATGTCTTCGTCAACTACCGCACAGGCGACGAGGAGTCCGCAGCGACCATGATCGCTCGGGAACTCGCCCGCCGGTTCGGCGACGAGCGGATCTTCTTCGCCAGCAACTCGATCGAGCCCGGACACCGTTTTCCGGTGGAGTTGGTCAGGGCGGTGGAGGAGTGCGAGGCCCTCCTCGCCGTGATCGGCCCGCGCTGGGCAGAGGTAGAGGGGGCCGATGGCCGCCCCGCCCTCGAAGCCGAGCAGGACTGGACCCGCCGCGAGATCCAGACCGCGCTCGACCGCGGGATCCTCGTGATCCCCGTGCTCGTCGGAAAGGCCACGAGGATCGACCGCTCCGTCCTTCCGAAGGATCTGCTGGAGCTGGCGGACTACCAGTACCGGCGGTTCGACCACCGCAACGCCGAATCGGACCTGACGACGCTCGGCGACACCCTCGCCCGGCTCCTGCCCGAGCTGGGCGCCAGGGACCGGGACGCCCGTGCGGTGCGGGAGCGAGCGGAGGCGAAGTCCCGCGAGAAGTCGGCCCGGGACACCGGACGCACCAGGATGCGGACGCGCGATGTCGGGGATGTGCGCGGCGGCATCGGGAACCTCAACGGAGACCTGTCCGGCACCTTCGTCAACGAGCCGCAGGGTCCTGTGAACACCGGTCGGGGCCATCAGTACAACGCCCCTCACTTCGAGGGTGACAACACCGGGGTCCAGTTCACGGCAGGCGACAACAGCGGTACGGTCCACCAGCGCTTCGAGCGCGAGCGCCGGCACTCGGACGACGAACGATGACCGAGCAGGACCGCGTCACCGTCAACGATCCGCGCGCCCCGGTGAACAACGGCGAAGGACACCAGTACGTCTTCTACGGCGCCGGCGCCGGCTGGATGATCCGCAAAGGAGTCGAGTCCCTCCGGATCACCCGTGAGGACCGGGTGCGCCTGGCCGACCGGTTCGTTCCGCCGGTGGGCTACCGCGTTGCCGCCGACCGTCTGGAAAAGCCCGGATCGGTGGTGCTGCTGGGAGGGCTGCCCGGCAGCGGCCGCCGCGCCGCGGCGATCATGCTCCTGCACGGGTTCGGTGAGGAGGGGCGCGTCGACGAGAAGGGGGTCCGGTTCGAGGAGCTTCCCACGGGCGAGGACGAGAACCCTCTCGGTCCCGGCCGGGGGGACCGTTTCCTCCTCGACCTCTCCGCAATCGCCGACGAGGAGACGTACGACCAGGCCCAGCGCCGCCTGGCCGTGCGCCGGTCACAGGTCCAGGAAGCGGGGGCCCACATGGTCGTCGTCCTGCCGTCGGGCATGGAACACGCCCACCCGCCGGACCTCGACCCGCACACGGTGCGGCTGGAGCGCCCCAGGGGCATCGCCGTCGTCACCCGGTACCTTCGCATGGACCGGATGCCCTTCCGCACCACGGACCTGGGGAGCGCCGACCTCCGGCATCTGTGCGACCGCTCCCCCATGCGGGAACTGGCTCGGCTCGCCGGACTGGTGAGGGCCGCTCACGACAGCGGCCGGTTCGGCACCGACTTCGCGGGCTGGCTCGACCAGGCGATGCACGCGGTGACCGACCGTGCCGACGATGCGCGCCGACAAGTGACCGCGGTCCGCACCGCGCCCGAGCGGGCCCTGCTGCTCGCGACGGCGATGTTCGAGGAGGCTCGCGCCGACACCGTCTACGAGGCGTGGCACGGCCTGATGAAGACGGTCGGACACGAGGACGAGGTGACGACCGAACTCGCGCGGACGGATTTCGGTACGCAGCTGGCCGGGCTCGGGATCGAGCGGGACTCGGACGGACGGCTCCGCTTCGAACGGCTGGCCTATGCCGACGCGGTACGGACCCACTTCTGGGCGAACTTCCCCGGGCTGCGCGACGGCCTCAGGGACTGGATCGGCCGCGCCGCCGGACTGCGCGGTCTGACCACCGACGACCGGGTGAACGTCGTCGTCCGCTTCGGCGAGCGAGCCCTCGCCGTCGGGCGGCCCGACCACCTCTTCGACCTCGTGGCGTGCTGGGCGGACCGCGCGACCGGGACGCCCGGTGATCCGCGAGCCGTGACGGCGCTCGAACTCGGTCTCGGCCACGAGAGGTTCGGGGGATGGTTCCGCAAGCGGATGTACGAGTGTGTCGTGAGATCCGGCTCCTTGTCGGACGGCCTCGCCCGTGTCCTGACCACAGCCTGCGTCCAGAGCCTCGGCGCGACGCACCCGGACCAGGCGGTGGTGCGGCTCCACTACCTCGCCGTACGGAAGGGGGAGGCGGCGTACGAGGCCCACGAGGCGCTTCTCGGTCTCGCCGGCCGCGACCGCCGGCTCTACCGACTGCTGATCGACCGATTACGGGACCGGGCGCGTGGGGAGCAACCCGCAGCTGAGCCCCACCTCCACCTGCTCACCCATCTGTTGAGGAGCGATCGGGCACCGGACCCGCCGCCGTGGCCGGACCTGTTCCTGGGCTGGGAGGCGGTGTTCTCCCGGCCGCCGACGGAACTCTGGAGCCCGCTGGTGAGCAGTTGGCTGGACGCCGCGGCGGGCGACAGCACACGGAGGATGGCGCTGGAGGTGATGACCGGGGCGACGCGCGGCCGCGGGGCCGCCCTCCACCGCCTCTACGCCATCGCCTGCGCCTGGGCGGGGACCGCGCGCCATCCGTCCCAGACAGCGGTCGCCGCCCTCTTCTGGCAGTACATCGACCAGGTGCAGTACGGCCGTACGGACCGTGCGGACGCCGGACCACGGATCACGGAAGAGGCACGATGAGACACCGTCTTCCCAGCTTGTTGTTCGTCGTTGTCTGCGGCCTCGCACCGGCCGTGCTCGGAAACCTCCTGCACTGGTCGGCGTGGCTGTGGGGCTTCACGTCCATGGTCACGGCCTCGGGCTCCCTGTTGCTCGTGATGACGGTCCTCAGCGGTGGCCGCGCGTCGGCCGACCCGTACGAGCCCGTGGATCCCGAGCCGCCCGCGGCGCCGGTGGAGCAGCCGTACCAGGAGACACGGGTGACCGACGCGACGCTGCCGAGCGCGAGGGACGGCTACGACTTCCTGTTCTCCGCCACCGTGTGGTGGCGGCCTGTTCCCGATCACGCCGGCCGGTCCCATGACGCCTTCCCGGCCATCGCCGTCTCCTCGGTCGTCAGCCGGGCCGGGGAGGTCGTCCGCCACGAGGACCCCGGCCGGGCCGGCTTCGCGCAGTACCTGCTGGACGGGGAGCTGGGCGTCCTGCTCCCGGACCGGAACGGACGGGTGCAGGCCTTCGCGGCCGATGTGACGCTGACCCTCGCTCCCGCCGACCACGAGCGCCTGCGGAAACTGACCGATCTTCGCAAGGAAGAAGAGATCTGGGAGTACGAGCGCCAGCACGAGCGCAACAAGCGGCACTATCTCGGGGACGACGTACTCAAGACCGCGGGCAGCGCGGTGGTGTGGTGGCTCGCCCGCCACGAGAACGAGATCGAGAAGGCGGTCGACATGATCGGCCCGCTCGCCCAGATCGCGGCGGCGGCCAACGACGAGGAGGTGCCCGAACTCTTCCGTCACCTGCTCGTGCCGCCCACGGGCGCGCAAAGCGAGTCGACCATCGGGGGACCGCCGTGGGACGAAGGCGGCCTCGGCGGGGAGATGTTCGACCGCGAGGAGGAAGTGGGCGTCTCGGAACGGCTCCGCTTGTTGCTGACGGCTGCGGGCCTCAAGCCGGACATGGACGGGTACACGGTGTTCGCACACCGTGTGATGCGGTTCTTGAAAGCGGAGGGGCTGGACGAGGCCGCCGACGACATCAGGCAGGCCTTTGGCCTGGCCCCCGAAGAGGGGCCGGAAGACGAGCCCTCGGGCCCCGACGAGGAGCCGGAAGACGAGCCTTCGGACGAAGGGAACGCCACGGGACCCTGGCCGCCCCGCGCTCCGGCCCCCGAGGGCCCACCGTTCACCGACACGGCCGCGTTCACACCCCGGGTGGCGGAGAGCGGCGCGAACGAAAGGACCAGGGACCCGTGGCAGACAGGCGAGGACGACACGACGTCTCCCCACCTCTGGGACCCCTCACACAGCCCGCACCGGCCGGCCGAACCCGGCACACGGGACGAGGACTACCGAGACGACGAGGACTACCAGGACGGAAACTGATCCGGTAGCCGACCGGCTCTCCGAGGCTCCCCTGCGCCGCACACCACGGCCGGGGAGCCCTTTCCCGTCCCGAGACATCGCGAGCCGGAAGGGCCGGCACCGCGAGCGGCCATGAAGTCATGTGTACACAAGAGACACTCGGTACTCTTGGGCGCATGACGCAGCCACTGCCCATAGAGTCCATCCGCGACGTCCGGGCGCATCTGGCCGAGGTCGTGGAACGAGCCGACCGGGACGACGTCCCCACAGTGATCACCCGACGCGGCAAGCAGGTCGCCGCCGTCGTCTCCATCGAGGTGCTGCGCAAGTACCAGGAGTGGGAAGAGCGCGAGATCAACCGGATCATCGACGAGCGCATGGCCAACCCGACACCCGGCATCCCGATCGAGGACGTCATGAGGGAGACACTGGCGCGCGGTGAGTGAGTACCGGACCGTCTTCCGACCCGAGGCACAGGCCGAGCTCCGCAAGGTCCCGCGAGACATGGCTCTCCGCATTCTGGCCAAGCTGACCGAGCTGGAGACCGACCCGCTGGGGTTCGACACCACCGCCCTCGTCTCCCAGCCCGACCGCCGGCGCCTCCGGGTGGGCGACTATCGCGTGATCTACACGATCGACAACGGCGAGCTGGTGGTGTGGGTAGTACACGTCGGGCATCGCTCCACCGCTACGGCACCTGACTACTCCTGACGCCGGATCAGATCATCCAGCACCGAGCCGGCACGGGGTCGACGAAGGGGCCGGGCCTCCGAGAGCCCGACCCCTTCTGACCAGCCTGTCTGCCGCGTCAGCGACGTGGTGTTAAGTCATGTGCTCACACGTTGAAGCGGAACTCCACCACGTCGCCGTCCTGCATCACGTAGTCCTTGCCTTCCATGCGGGCCTTGCCCTTGGCTCGGGCTTCGGTTACCGAGCCGGTTTCCACCAGGTCGTCGAAGGAGATGACCTCGGCCTTGATGAAGCCCTTCTGGAAGTCGGTGTGGATGACACCGGCCGCCTCGGGGGCCGTGGCGCCCTTCTTGATCGTCCAGGCGCGGGACTCCTTGGGGCCGGCCGTCAGATACGTCTGCAGGCCGAGGGTGTCGAAGCCGACGCGGGCCAGGGTGGCGAGGCCGGGCTCTTCCTGGCCGACGGACTGGAGCAGCTCCAGGGCCTCGTCCTCGTCCAGCTCGGCGAGGTCCGCCTCCAGCTTGGCGTTGAGGAAGATCGCCTCGGCCGGGGCGACCAGGGCGCGCTGCTCGTTCTTGAAGTCCTCGTCGACCAGCTCGTCCTCGTCCACGTTGAAGACGTAGAGGAACGGCTTGGTGGTGAGCAGGTGCAGGTCGTGCAGCAGCTCGGCGCGCTCGCTGCCCTGGACGATGCCGTGCGCGAAGAGCGTGTCGCCCTTCTCCAGGATCTCCTTGGCCTCCTCGACGGCCTTGACCTTCGGCGCGACGTCCTTCTTGATCCGCGACTCCTTCTGGAGGCGGGGCAGGACCTTCTCGATGGTCTGGAGGTCGGCGAGGATCAGCTCGGTGTTGATCGTCTCGATGTCGTCCTTCGGCGAGACCTTGCCGTCGACGTGCACGACGTTCTCGTCCTTGAAGGCACGGATGACCTGGCAGATCGCGTCGGACTCACGGATGTTCGCGAGGAACTTGTTGCCCAGGCCCTCGCCCTCGGACGCGCCGCGCACGATGCCGGCGATGTCCACGAAGTCGACCGTGGCCGGGAGGATGCGCTCCGACTTGAAGATCGAGGCCAGCTTGGCGAGGCGGCCGTCGGGCACGCCGACCACGCCGACGTTCGGCTCGATCGTGGCGAACGGGTAGTTGGCCGCCAGCACGTCGTTCTTGGTCAGGGCGTTGAACAGGGTCGACTTGCCGACATTGGGCAGGCCGACGATTCCGATCGTGAGCGACACGTTGCGACTTCCCGTTGTTGAGTGGGCCAGGGGCTGCCAGGGGCCAGAGACCGACACTGGCCGATCCCCCAGTTTACGGCGTCCCGGCCGCCCGTCTCGCGAGCGCGGCGGCCGACCGGCCAAGCTGCCGCCCCCGGCGTGTCTGAGGGCCGATTCAGCACATAAACAGACCTAGGTTGGTCCCTGTGGAGCAATACAGCGAGCGACCCGCGAACGACGGACCGCGACGCGGCATGCCGCCGCAGCGTCCGCCGGCGCGGCAGGCGGGAAAGGCAGGCGGGAAGGAAGGGAAAGCGGGGAGGACGGGGAAGGCGGGGCCGGGGCCGGGGCGTGAGGTACCCGCGGAGTCGCCGTCTTCGCAGGAGCCGCCGTCTCCGCAGGCCTCACCGCCCCAGCCGGCCCCGCTGCCGCCGCAAGGACGACGCCGGCCGGGTGGCGGGCGCCAGGCCGGTGGCGGGCGCGGTGCCCCGGGCGGTCCCCGACGGGTCGTGCGGCGGACCGCGGATGCCGCCCGGCCGGCCCCGGAGGGCCGGGAGACGTGGAGCGGGGGGCCGGGTCCGGCCGGCCCCCGGCTGACCGGGTTCGGCAGCGGCCTGTTCTGCGCCCTGGCCATGCTCCTGCTCGGCTGCCTCGACCTGCTCCTGTTCGGCGCGTCCCCGACCGTCTACGGCGTGCTGTTCCTGCCCGTGTGCGTGCTGACCGCGCTGTGGGTGCGCGACGGGGACGTGCTCACCGCGCCCGTGGTCCTGCCGATCGCCTTCGCCGTGGGGCTGCTGCCGGTCGCCGAGGGCGGCGGAGGGCTGCCCGGCCGGCTGGTGGGCCTGGTCACCGGGCTCGCCACCCAGGCCGGGTGGCTGTACTCCGGGACACTCGTCGCCGGAGCGCTGGTACTCGTCCGCCGCGTCCGGTGGATACGGCACCGCCGGGAGCACGGCTGACGGACCCGGGACGGCGTGGACCGGGGGTGGCGTGGACCCGGGGCCGCGTGGACCCGCTTCGGGTCCTGCCCCAACGGGGGTACGACGGACGGCCCGGGGCGGCGTGGAGCGGTTCGGTGCCCTGCGCCAACGGGGGTACGACTGACAGGCCCCGGCGGCCCGCACCGGCTCCGGGATGGCCCCGGGTCCGGGTCCGGGACGCACTCACCACTTGGGCACGCCCGGCGACGTACAGCCCGGACACCCCGGAGACCCACAGCCCCGGCACATCCAGAGGCCGACGCCGAGGCCGGCCCCCGGACCCACTCCGCGAGGCACCCCCGTCGGCGTGCCCCCGCCCTCTCAGCCCTCCTGGGCCGCCCTCATCGCCGCTCCCACGATTCCCGCGTTGTTCTGGAGTTGCGCGGGGACGATCTCGGCCTGGACGCCCTCGATGAGGTGCAGGAACTTGTCCGCCTTGCGGCTGACCCCGCCGCCGATGATGAAGAGTTCCGGCGAGAAGAGCATCTCCACGTGTGCCAGGTACCGCTGGACGCGCTGGGCCCACCGCTGCCAGCTGAGGTCGTGGTCCTCCTTCACCTTGCTGGAGGCGCGCTTCTCGGCCTCGTGGCCGTCCACCTCCAGGTGGCCCAGCTCGGTGTTGGGCAGCAGGGTGCCGTCCACGAAGACGGCGCTGCCGATGCCCGTGCCGAAGGTGAGCAGGATCACCGTGCCCTGGCGGCCCCGCCCGGCGCCGAACTCCATCTCGGCGACGCCCGCCGCGTCCGCGTCGTTGACCACCGTCACCGGCAGGCCGCCGAGCCGGCCGGCGAACAAGGCGCGCGCGTCCGTGTCGATCCAGCTCTTGTCCACGTTCGCCGCCGTGCGCACCGTGGCGCCGCCGGTGACCACTCCGGGGAAGGTCAGGCCGACCGGGCCGGTCCAGCCGAAGTGGTCCACCACCTGCTTGACCCCGTCGGCGACGCCCTCGGGCGTCGCCGGGTGCGGGGTGAGCACCTTGCACCGCTCCTGGGCCAGGTCGCCCCGGTCGAGATCCACAGGGGCGCCCTTGATCCCGGATCCGCCGATGTCCACGCCGAAGATCTGCATGGCCCCACGGTACGACGGACCACTGACGGTCATGCCGCGGGCGTACCGCTTCCGCCGCGCTCGGCCACCAGCGTCGCCGCCTCCTCGCGCAGGTCGCGGCGGAGTTCCTTGGGCAGCGAGAAGGTGATGGACTCCTCGGCGGCCTTGACCAGCTCCACGTCCGCGTAGCCGCGCTCGGCGAGCCACTCCAGGACCTGCTCGACCAGCACCTCGGGCACGGAGGCGCCGGAGGTGACGCCGACGGTGCCCACGCCCTGGAGCCAGGACTCCTCGATCTCGTCGGCGAAGTCCACCAGGTAGGCCTCGCGGGCGCCGGCCAGCTTGGCGACCTCGACCAGGCGCTTGGAGTTGGAGGAATTGCGCGAGCCGACGACGATGACCAGTTCGGCCTCGGCGCCCATCTGCTTGACCGCGAGCTGGCGGTTCTGGGTGGCGTAGCAGATGTCGTCGCTGGGCGGCGAGACGAGGCCCGGGAACTTGGTCTTCAGGGCGTCGACGGTCTCCATGGTCTCGTCCACGGAGAGGGTGGTCTGGGAGAGCCAGACCACCTTGGACGGGTCGCGGACCTCGACCTTCGCGGCGTCGGCGGGGCCGTCGACGAGCTGGATGTGCTCGGGCGCCTCGCCGGAGGTGCCGATGACCTCCTCGTGGCCCTCGTGGCCGATCAGGAGGATGTCGTAGTCCTCCTTGGCGTACCGGACGGCCTCCTTGTGGACCTTGGTGACCAGCGGGCAGGTGGCGTCGATGGTGGCGAGCCGGCCGCGCCGGGCCTCTTCGTGCACCACGGGTGCGACGCCGTGCGCCGAGAACATGACGATGTTGCCGGGCGGCACCTCCTCCGTGCGCTCGACGAAGACGGCGCCCTTCTTCTCCAGGGTCTGCACGACGTACTTGTTGTGGACGATCTCGTGCCGGACGTAGATCGGGGCCCCGTACTGCTCCAGGGCTTTCTCCACGGCGATCACGGCGCGGTCCACGCCGGCGCAGTAGCCACGGGGGGCGGCGAGCAGGACACGGCGGCCAGACGAAGCGGTCATGGGACCCATCGTAAGGCCGCGTTCCGGGGCGCGGAGATCACCGGCGGGGCGCTTCCCGGCGCCGCGCCGGGGAAGACTGGTGCGTATGTCCGAGACCGGAACGACCGCCTCCGAGGCCGCCCCGGACCAGCGCCTGCGCCGCGGCCTGGGCCTGCGGGACCTCGTGGTCTACGGCTTGCTGTTCATCGCCCCGATGGCGCCGGTCGGGGTGTTCGGGGCGCTGGACGCCCGGTCGCACGGCGCGGTGGCGCTGGTGTACGCGGTGGCGACGGTGGCCATGGGGTTCACGGCGTTCTCGTACGCGCAGATGGTGCGGGCCGTACCGCGGGCGGGCTCGGTGTTCGCCTACGCGCGGGCGGGGCTCGGCGACGGGGCCGGTTTCGTCGCGGGCTGGATGGCGGCGCTGGACTACGTGCTCATCCCGGCGGTGGCCTACCTCTTCTCCGGGATCGCGATGAACGCGCTGGTCCCCGAGGTGCCGCGGTGGGTGTGGACGGCGCTGGCCGTGGTGCTCACGACGCTGCTGAACCTGTGGGGCGTACGGGCCGCCGCGCGCGTGGGTTTCGCCGTGCTGGTCCTGGAGATCGCCGTACTGCTGGTGTTCGTGGTCGCGGCCGTGGTGGTGCTGGTGCGGGACGGGGCCCAGCGGGGGCTGCTGTCGCCGCTGTCGGGGGACGGCACGCAGGGCGGGTTCGCGCTGTCCGCGGTGCTCGGCGCGGTGTCCGTGGCGGTCCTGTCGTACCTGGGCTTCGACGCGATCGCGACGTTCGCGGAGGAGGTCACCGGCGGTTCGGCGCGGGTGGCGCGGGCGCTGCTGTTCTGCCTGGCGCTGGCGGGCGTGCTGTTCGTGGCGCAGACGTATCTGGCGGCGCTGCTGGAGCCGGTGTCCTCGGCGCGGCTCGCGCACGATCCGGGGCGGCAGGGCACGGCCTTCTACGACGCGGTGGACTCCGCCGCCGGCGCCTGGCTGCACGACCTGGTGGCCGCGAGCAAGGCGGTCGGGGCGGCGTTCGCGGCGCTGGCCGGGCAGGCGGCGGCCGGGCGGCTGCTGTTCGCGATGGGCCGTGACCGGCGGCTGCCGCGCGCGCTGTCCCGGACGGACGGCGGCGTGCCGCGGGTGGCGCTGCTGTGCGCGGCGCTGGTCACGCTGGTGGCCGCCGGCTGGGCGGCGCGGCGCGACGACGGCCTGGACCGGCTGGTCTCGGTGGTCGACATCGGCGCGCTGACCGCGTTCACGCTGCTGCACGCGAGCGTGGTGGGGTATTTCGTCCGGTCCGGTGGGTGGAGCTGGTGGCGGCACGGGCTGGTGCCGGTGGCCGGCGCGGCGATCACGGTGGCGGTCGTCGTGGCGGCCTCCGGGGGCGCGCAGGTGGTGGGCGCGGTGTGGCTGGCCCTCGGGCTGCTGGTGCTGACGGTTCAGCGGCGTACCCGGTAGGAGCGCAGGCACCGCCCGACCGTCCGCACCCGGCGGCGCGGCATACCCGGTAGGAGCGCAGGCACCGCCCGACCGTCCGCACCCGGCGGCGCGGCGTACCCCGTAGGAGCACGGGCACAACCCGGCCGTCCGCACCCGGCGACGCCCGGCGCCCGCATCGCGCGCGGCCGGTCTGTCGGCATCGGCCCGTACCCGGTAGGAGCGCAGGCACCGCCCGACCGTCCGCACCCGGCGGCACGGCCTACCCGGCAGGAGCACGGGCACCGCCCGGCCCTCCGCACCCGGCGGCACGGCCTACCCGGCAGGAGCACGGGCACCGCCCGGCCGTCCGCACCCGGCGCCCGCGTCGCGCGCGGCCGGGCTGTCGGTACCGGCCGTTAGGCTCGCCGCATGGCTGTCAACACGTCCCCGGAGTCCCCCCTGCCCGTCGGCGAGGTGTCACGGCTGATCGGGGGCTGGATCGACCGGCTCGGCGCGGTGTGGGTCGAGGGGCAGATCACGCAGTTGTCGCGGCGTCCAGGCGCGGGTGTCGTGTTCCTCACCCTGCGCGACCCGTCGCGCGACGTCTCCGTCGGCGTGACCTGCTTCCGCCAGGTCTTCGACGCGGTCGCGGACGTGGTGGGCGAGGGCGCCCGGGTCGTCGTGCTGGCGAAACCGGAGTGGTACGCGCCGCGCGGCCAGCTCTCGCTGCGCGCCGCCGAGATAAGGCCGGTCGGCGTCGGTGAGCTGCTGGCCCGGCTGGAGCAGCTGAAGAAGGCGCTCGCGGCCGAGGGCTTGTTCGCTGCGGAGCGGAAGAAGCCGCTGCCATTCCTGCCGCAGCTGATCGGGCTGGTGTGCGGCCGGGCCTCCGCCGCGGAGCGGGACGTGCTGGAGAACGCCCGGCGCCGCTGGCCGGCCGTCCGCTTCGAGGTGCGCAACGTCCCGGTGCAGGGCGTGCACGCCGTCCCGCAGGTGGTGCAGGCGGTCAAGGAGCTGGACGCGGCCGACGACGTGGACGTGATCATCGTGGCGCGGGGCGGCGGCAGCGTCGAGGATCTGCTGCCCTTCTCGGACGAGCAGCTGGTGCGGGCCGTGGCCCGGTGCCGGACGCCGGTGGTGTCCGCGATCGGGCACGAGCCGGACCATCCGCTGCTGGACTACGTCGCCGACCTGCGCGCCTCCACCCCGACGGACGCGGCCAAGAAGGTCGTGCCGGACGTCGGCGAGGAGCTGGAGCGGGTGCGGGGGCTGCGGGACCGGGCGCGGCGCTGCGCGGCCGCGTTCGTGGAGCGGGAGGAGCGCGGGCTGGCGCACGCCCTGGCCCGGCCGTCGATGGAGGATCCGCACCGGATGATCGACGAGCGCGCCGACCAGGTGGCCGCGGTGCTGGAGCGCGGCCGGCGGACGCTCGGGCACCTGCTGGACCGCGCGGACTCGGAGCTGACGCACACGCACGCCCGGGTGGTGGCGCTCTCCCCCGCGGCGACGCTCCGGCGCGGTTACGCGGTGCTGCAACGGGCGGACGGGCACGTGGTGCGCGATCCGGCCGGGGTGACGGCGGGCGAGGCGCTGCGGGCCCGCGTCGCCGAGGGTGAATTCACAGTGAAGGTGGAGGCATGACGAGCAGGGTGGACGAGACGCTCTCGTACGAGCAGGCGCGCGACGAGCTGATCGAGGTCGTACGGCGGCTGGAGGCGGGCGGTACGACGCTGGAGGAGTCGCTGGCGCTGTGGGAGCGCGGCGAGGAGCTGGCCACGGTGTGCCGGCGCTGGCTGGAGGGCGCGCGGGCCCGGCTGGACGCCGCGCTGGCCGGGGACGAGGAGGCCGACGGGGACAGGGACGGGGAGTAGGCGGGGGGGGCCGCCTGTGCTGTGACCCGGATCACGGCACCCCGGCTTTAGTTGAAGGTTAAACCTCACCTGGCGTAGGGTCTGCTGCGTCAGCCGGTCCGCATCCCGCCGGGCCGGACGCGCACCCTAGGAAGTCACCCATGTCTCTCGTTCTTGACCCCGCCGCCCAGGACCTGCTGTTCCGCGAGGCCCGCACCGCGAACACCTTCACCGACGAGCCGGTGACCGACGAGCAGGTCCAGGCGATCTACGACCTGGTCAAGTACGGCCCCACCGCCTTCAACCAGAGCCCGCTGCGCATCACCCTGGTCCGCTCCCCCGAGGCCCGTGAGCGCCTGGTCAAGCACATGGCCGAGGGCAACCAGGCCAAGACCGCCGCCGCCCCGCTGGTCGCGATCCTCTCCGCGGACAACGAGTTCCACGAGGAGCTGCCGGCCCTGTTCCCGCACTTCCCGCAGGCCAAGGACGTCTTCTTCGGCGAGCGTCCGGCCCGCGAGGGCTCGGCCACGCTGAACGCCGCCCTCCAGGCCGCGTACTTCATCGTCGGCGTCCGCGCCGCGGGCCTCGCCGCCGGCCCGATGACCGGCCTGGACTTCGAGGGTGTCCGCAAGGAGTTCCTGGACGACGACCACACCCCGCTGATGGTCGTCAACATCGGCAAGCCGGGCCCGGACGCCTGGTTCCCGCGTTCGCCGCGCCTGTCCTACGAGGACGTCGTCACCACCGTCTGACGGCCCGCGCGGCAGCGTGCCGCACGAAAGGGGCCCCCGGCAACCGCCGGGGGCCCCTTTCGTGCGCGCGGGCGGGTCACTCCGTGCGGAGCGCCGCCGCCATCTTCGCCAGTTCGGCGAACGAGCCGGTGCCGGCCACCACCGTGGTGGAGCCGGGCGAGTCCGCGAGGACCAGGGCGTCGTACCGGCCGCCGGTGCAGCGGGTCCAGGTGCGGCCGCCGATCCGCTCGGTCCGCTCGGTCACCGACCCGCCCTGGCTCGCCTGGCCGATGAACGCGCCGCGCTTCCCCGCGGACTGCTCCACCTGCACGTACTGGCCGTCCGGGCTCTGGAAACCGAGGTGCCAGTGGTCGGACTTCCCGCCCTGGAAGCGTACGGAGGTCGCCTTCCAGGTACTCGGCAGGCCCTCGGGCGCGGCCACCGGATAGCTCGCCGCCCGGCGGGCCGTGAGCAGTTCGACCCGGTAGTCGACCCGCTTGAGGTCGGGAGCGTGATCGTCGTGCGGAATCGCGATGAAGTACACCACCAGTGCCGCGATGCCGATCAGGACCAGGGAGAGGATCATGTCCCGGGCCGTCTTCTGCTTGCCGTTCGAGCCTGCCACGCCCTCTATCGTCGCAGGTGCCCGGGGCGCTCATCCGTGGGGTCCCCTGCTCATTTTATCTGCCTAACGATAGAGTCGAGGTTCAAGACCCTCATCCGGCCGTCGTCGTATCAGAAAGGTGCGCTCCGATGACCGAACATCACCTCCTGCCGTCCGAGCTGGACGTTCCCTCCGAGGCTCCCGACCGCAACCTCGCCCTCGAACTGGTCCGGGTGACCGAGGCCGCCGCGATGGCCGCGGGCCGCTGGGTGGGGCGCGGTGACAAGAACGGCGCCGACGGTGCCGCGGTGCGCGCCATGCGGACCCTCGTCTCCACCGTGTCGATGAACGGCGTGGTCGTCATCGGCGAGGGCGAGAAGGACGAGGCGCCCATGCTCTTCAACGGCGAGCACGTGGGCGACGGCACCGGCCCCGAGGTGGACATCGCCGTCGACCCGATCGACGGCACCACGCTGACCGCCAAGGGCATGCCGAACGCGATCGCGGTCCTCGCCGCCGCCGAGCGCGGCGGGATGTTCGACCCGTCCGCGGTGTTCTACATGGACAAGCTGGTCACCGGCCCCGAGGCGGCGGACTTCGTCGACATCAACGCGCCCGTCGGGGTGAACATCCGCCGGATCGCCAAGGCCAAGCGGTCCTCGCCGGAGGACGTCACCGTCGTCATCCTCGACCGGCCGCGGCACGAGGGGCTGATCCGGGAGGTCCGGGAGGCCGGCGCGCGCATCAAGCTGATCTCCGACGGCGATGTGGCCGGCTCGGTGTACGCGCTGCGCGAGGGCACCGGCGTCGACCTGCTGCTCGGTATCGGCGGCACGCCCGAGGGCATCATCTCGGCCTGTGCCGTCAAGTGCCTGGGCGGGACCATCCAGGGCAAGCTGTGGCCGAAGGACGACGAGGAGCGGCAGCGGGCGATCGACGCCGGGCACGACCTGGACCGGGTGCTGACGACGGACGACCTGGTCTCCGGGGAGAACGTGTTCTTCGTCGCCACCGGCATCACCGACGGCGAGCTGCTGCGCGGGGTCCGGTACCGGTCGGAGACCGCGCTGACCGAGTCGATCGTGATGCGGTCGAAGTCGGGCACGGTGCGCCGGATCTACTCCGAGCACCGGCTGAGCAAGCTGCGGGCGTACAGCGCGATCGACTTCGACCGCGCCAAGTAGGCGCCGAGCGGGAAGCGGCCGGCCGGGATCGCCAGTGGAGCCGTGCGCGGCCGGCCGCGCGGCTCCCGGCACCCCTGCGGGTGCAGGACACGCCGGACACCGGAACGCGGGAAAGCGCCCCCTGTGCCAAGGGGGCGCCCCACGCTGCCGTCGTCAGCCCGCCATGCGGTTCGCCGCCGCCCGCGCCGTCTTCTTCAGCTCCACGTCCCGGCGGCGGCGCCGCGCCAGCACCACCCGGCGCTCGGCCGCCGTGAGGCCGCCCCAGACGCCGTAGGGCTCGGGCTGGAGCAGGGCGTGCTCGCGGCACTCGACCATCACCGGACAGCGGGAGCAGACCCGCTTGGCCGCCTCCTCGCGGGACAGCCGCGCGGCGGTCGGCTCCTTGGACGGGGCGAAGAACAGTCCGGCCTCGTCGCGCCGGCACACCGCCTCGGTGTGCCAGGGAGCGTCTTGGTCCCTGGCTCGCGCGGGCACCCGCTGGACCGGAACGCCGGCTACCTGCAGGGACTGATGCGGCGGTTGCAGCACGGTCTACTCCTGACGACGGCTTCGCGAGCGAGAGACGATGCAGCAAGCCCTACCCGCTGTACGCGTGCCTATGCACAGCGTTCCCGTGCGCGGGCGTGCGGCGGCTCGTTCACGCCCCCGGGCCGGCGCCGCGGCGTCGGCCGGGCCGTTCCGGTCACCGGCGCGTTCGCGGCCGTCAGCGGCCGAAGTGCCGGCGCATCTTCCGGTCGACCTTGTCCTGGACGCGTTCGAGGATGTCCGCCACCAGCTTGCCGCGCCGGGCCCGCGCCTCCACGTTGCCGAGGACGGCCCAGCCGTCGACGTAGACCACCGGCGCGTTCGGGTCCGCCGAGTCCAGCGGGCTCACCTCGAAGTTGCCGAGCACGCCGCCGCCGGTGCCGCGCAGCGAGACGTTCTCCGGCACCCGGATCTGGACGTCGCCGAAGACGGAGACCGCCTTGACCACCACCTGCTGGTACTCGAAGAGCGCCTCGCTGAGGTCGATCTCGACGCTGCCGAAGACCGCGTAGGCGTGCAGCCGGCGCCCGGCGCGCCAGCGGCCCCGGCGGACGGCGCTGCTGAACACCGCCACCACGCTGGCGTCGGCCTCCGCCGGGACCGCGCCCGGAGCGGGCCGGGACGGGGCGGCCGCGTAGGCGGCGGCGCGCTGCTGGCCGGCGGGCAGGTCCCGGACGAAGACCTCCAGCTCCCCCACGGTCTTGGCGAGCAGCGCCCCGTCCACGCGCTCGGCGTGCTCGTCGGCGGTCAGCCGGCCCTCGGCCAGGGCCTCGCGGAGGATGTCGACGACCCGGTCACGGTCGGCGTCCGAGGCGCGCAGCTCGGTCGCGGGCGGGGGCGCGGTCTGCTGGTGAAGGTCCACGGCAGCAGCGTAGCGACACACGATAGATCGCGACAGCCCCCGGCGCGCTCACCCTCAGTCGCACTGAGCCTTACCTCACAGGTTCGCCGCCCACGGCAGGTTCTAGGCTGGTGAGGCCCGCCAGCGTCGGCGGGCCGCCGTCCGTCAGAGTGAGGAATGGGCTGAGATGCCTGAGTTCGCGTACACCGATCTGCTCCCCCAGGGCGAGGACACCACCCCGTACCGGCTGGTGACCTCCGAGGGCGTGTCCACCGTCGAGGGGCCGGACGGGCGGACGTTCCTCAAGGTGGAGCCGGAGGCACTGCGCAAGCTGGCCGAGGCCGCCATCCACGACATCCAGCACTACCTGCGCCCGGCCCACCTCGCCCAGCTGCGCCGGATCCTCGACGACCCGGAGGCGTCGGCGAACGACAAGTTCGTCGCGCTCGACCTGCTGAAGAACGCCAACATCGCGGCGGCCGGCGTGCTGCCCATGTGCCAGGACACCGGCACGGCGATCGTCATGGGCAAGCGCGGGCAGCACGTGCTGACGGCCGGCGAGGACGAGCGGCACCTCTCGCACGGCATCTTCGACGCCTACACCAAGCTGAACCTGCGGTACTCGCAGATGGCTCCGCTCACCATGTGGGAGGAGAAGAACACCGGCTCCAACCTGCCCGCCCAGATCGAGCTGTACGCGACCGACGGCGGCGCCTACAAGTTCCTGTTCATGGCCAAGGGCGGCGGCTCCGCCAACAAGTCCTTCCTGTACCAGGAGACCAAGGCCGTCCTCAACGAGTCCTCCATGATGAAGTTCCTGGAGGAGAAGATCCGTTCGCTCGGCACGGCCGCCTGCCCGCCGTACCACCTGGCGATCGTCGTCGGCGGCACGAGCGCCGAGTACGCCCTGAAGACCGCGAAGTACGCCTCCGCGCACTACCTGGACGACATGCCGGCCGAGGGCTCGCCGCTCGGCCACGGCTTCCGGGACAAGGAGCTGGAGGAGAAGGTCTTCGAGCTGACGCAGAAGATCGGCATCGGCGCGCAGTTCGGCGGCAAGTACTTCTGCCACGACGTCCGGGTGGTCCGGCTGCCCCGGCACGGCGCCTCCTGCCCGGTCGCCATCGCCGTCTCCTGCTCCGCCGACCGCCAGGCGGTCGCGAAGATCACGGCGGAGGGCGTCTTCCTGGAGCAGCTGGAGACCGACCCGGCGCGGTTCCTGCCCGACACCACGCAGGAGCACCTCGACGAGGCCGGCGACGTGGTCCGGATCGACCTGAACCAGCCGATGGAGACGATCCTCGCCGAGCTGACGAAGTACCCGGTCAAGACCCGGCTGTCGCTGACCGGTCCGCTGGTCGTCGCCCGTGACATCGCGCACGCGAAGATCAAGGAGCGGCTGGACGCGGGCGAGGAGATGCCGCAGTACCTGAAGGACCACCCGGTGTACTACGCCGGCCCGGCCAAGACCCCCGAGGGGTACGCCTCCGGTTCCTTCGGCCCGACGACGGCCGGCCGCATGGACTCGTACGTGGAGCAGTTCCAGGCGGCGGGCGGCTCGAAGGTGATGCTGGCCAAGGGCAACCGCAGCAGGCAGGTCACCGACGCGTGCGCGGAGCACGGCGGCTTCTACCTCGGCTCTATCGGCGGCCCGGCCGCCCGCCTGGCGCAGGACTGCATCAAGAAGGTGGAGGTCCTGGAGTACGAGGAGCTGGGCATGGAGGCCGTCTGGCGGATCGAGGTCGAGGACTTCCCGGCGTTCATCGTGGTGGACGACAAGGGCAACGACTTCTTCACCGACCCGGCCCCGCAGCCGACGTTCACCTCGATCCCGGTGCGGGGTCCCGGGCTGGCCTAGGGCCTCTCCTGCTGCATCGCGCCGCCACCGGGTACCCGGTGGCGGCCGCCGCGACGGCGACGGCCGCCCGCCCGGTTCCCGCGCAGGTGTCACCCCCCGGTCTGTACTGGTGGGTAGTCACCCGGGGAATACGTGTGCCGCGACCAGTGCTCACGTCTTCCGGAGGTACGACGATGACGACCGAAGAGCCGCAATACCGCATCGAGCACGACTCGATGGGCGAGGTCCGGGTCCCGGCCCACGCCAAGTGGCGGGCGCAGACCCAGCGCGCCGTCGAGAACTTCCCGGTCTCCGGGCAGCGCATCGAGCGGGCCCACATCGAGGCGCTGGCCCGGATCAAGGCGGCGGCGGCGAAGGTGAACGCCGGCCTCGGCGTGCTGGACGCGGAGGTCGCGGAGGCGATCCGGGAGGCGGCCGGGGAGGTCGCCGAGGGCCGGTGGGACGAGCACTTCCCGGTGGACGTGTTCCAGACCGGCTCGGGGACCTCGTCCAACATGAACGCCAACGAGGTCATCGCGACGCTGGCCACCGAGCGGCTCGGCCGGGACGTCCACCCGAACGACCACGTCAACGCCTCGCAGTCGTCCAACGACGTCTTCCCGTCCTCGATCCACATCGCGGCCACCGCGGCCGTCACCCACGACCTGATCCCGGCGCTGGAGCACCTCGCCGCGTCCCTGGAGCGCAAGTCCGCGCAGTTCGCGGACGTGGTGAAGTCGGGGCGGACGCACCTGATGGACGCCACACCGGTGACGCTCGGCCAGGAGTTCGGCGGCTACGCGGCGCAGGTGCGCTACGGCGTCGAGCGGCTGCGGGCCTCCCTGCCGCGCCTCGCCGAGCTGCCGCTGGGCGGCACGGCGGTCGGCACCGGCATCAACACCCCGCCCGGCTTCTCCGCCGCCGTCATCGCGGAGGTCGCCCGGACCACCGGGCTGCCGCTCACCGAGGCCCGCGACCACTTCGAGGCGCAGGGCGCCCGGGACGGCGTGGTGGAGACCAGCGGACAGCTGCGGACCATCGCGGTCGGCCTGACGAAGATCGCCAACGACCTGCGCTGGATGTCGTCCGGGCCGCGCACCGGTCTCGCCGAGATCCGGCTGCCCGACCTCCAGCCCGGCTCCTCGATCATGCCGGGCAAGGTGAACCCGGTCGTGCCCGAGGCCGTGCTGATGGTCGCGGCCCAGGTCATCGGCAACGACGCGACCATCACCACGGCCGGCGCCGCGGGCAACTTCGAGCTGAACGTGATGCTCCCGGTCATCGCCAAGAACGTCCTGGAGTCCGTCCGGCTGCTCGCCAACGTCTCCCGGCTGCTGGCCGACCGGACCGTCGACGGCATCACCGCCGACCGCGAACGCGCCCGCGAGTACGCCGAGTCGTCGCCGTCGGTGGTCACCCCGCTGAACAAGTACCTCGGTTACGAGGAGGCGGCGAAGGTCGCCAAGAAGTCCCTCGCCGAACGCAGGACTATCCGTGAAGTCGTCCTGGAGAACGGCTATGTGGAGCGCGGCGTGCTCACCCGGGAGCAGCTCGACGAGGCGCTGGACGTCCTGCGGATGACACGCCCGTAAACCGGGGGCGGACCTTTCCGGCCGGCCCCGGCCGCCGTGACGCGCGCCGCAGCGTCGTGTGCCCGTGCCACCTAATATCTGCGCATGACGGACGACGGAGCGATGACACGGACGGCGGGCGGACCCACGGCGCACTGGACCCCGGGAACGCACATCCTGTGGCGTTACCGGGCGAACGCGGGCGAGCGCATCCACATCGCCCGGCCCGTCACCGTCGTGCGGGACGACGCCGAACTGCTGGCGGTGTGGCTGGCCCCCGGCACCGAGTGCGTGAAGCCGGTGCTGGCCGACGGCACGCCCGTGCACCTGGAGCCGCTGGAGACCCGCTACACCAAGCCGCGCACGGTCCGCCGGGAACGGTGGTTCGGCACGGGCGTGCTGAAGCTGGCCCAGCCCGGCCGGCCCTGGTCGGTGTGGCTGTTCTGGGAGCCGGGCTGGCGGTTCAAGAACTGGTACGTCAACCTGGAGCAGCCGCTGGCCCGGTGGGCGGGCGGAGTGGACTCCGAGGACCACTTCCTGGACATCTCCGTGCACCCGGACCGCAGTTGGCACTGGCGGGACGAGGACGAGTTCGCCCAGGCGCAGCGGGACGGGCTGATGGACCCGGCGACCGCCGAGCGGGTGCGGGCGGCGGGCCGGGAGGCGGTGGAGGTGATCCGCGCGTGGGGGACGCCGTTCCCGGACGGCTGGCAGCACTGGCGCCCGGATCCGTCCTGGGCGGTACCTTCTCTTCCCGAGGACTGGGACCGCACAGCCGCGCGGCTGTCCTCGTGAGACCCTTGATGCGCCCCCGGGCGGGAAACGTAGGATCGTCGTCCGCAAGGGCGCGCGAGGGCAACCACCGGAGCACGCGCAGAGCTTGACCGATCGTCACCGAGGGGCGGCAGGACGTGAGCGAGGGGTACCAGGGCACCACCGGGAGGACCGGCCCCGGGGGAATTCCGTTCCCTGGGCACCTATTGCGGGTATCGGGACTTCGACGGGACCGACTGCGCGCCCGGCGCACCCGGCGCGCAGCCCCGGACGGACGGATGCGACACGCGTGACGGAGCAGCCCACCACCTTCGGACGCCCCCAGCCGGGCGTCGACCCCGCGGACTCCCGCGGGGCACTCCCGCGTACCCCGGCGCAGCCCGGCGGTGCCGCCTTATCCGCGCAGGCCCGGGCCGGCACGGCGCCCCCGGGGCCGGGCCCGGCCACGACCCGCGGCAAGGGAGAGGACGGCATGGGCAAGGAGCACCCGGCGGACGGCCCCGAGCACTCCCAGCCCGCCGTCACCGAGCCCGTGGGGGCGCCTGCCGCGTACGGGGGTCCTCCCGCGCGCGAGAAGCCGAGCGTGGGGGAGAAACCGAGCGTGGCGGAGCATCGTCCGCGGCCCGCGTCGGAGGGCATCCCGGCGCAGCCCGGTGCCGACCAGGAAAGGGTGCCGGACGGCCCGGAGCGCCGCAGCGGACGGGGACTGCCGCCGGGGCGGCCGATGCCGATGCGGCGGGACGGGGACCGGCTGAGGTTCGTGGGCGCGGCCACCCGGCGGATCGCCCGCGGGCTGGACCTGGACGAGATCGTGATGGGGCTGTGCCGGGCGACCGTGCCGACGTTCTCGGACGCGATCCTGGTCTATCTGCGCGACCCGCTGCCGGTCGGCGACGAGCGGCCCACCGGTCCGGTGGTGCTGCGGCTGCGCCGCACCGACCGGATACCGGAGGAACGGGACACCGACGGGGTGCTGCTGTCGTCGGCGTTCGAGCCGGAGCCGGAGCCGGCGGGACCGGCGGACCTGTCGACGCTCAGCACCGAGCTGTGCGAGGTGCGGCCGGGCGGCGCGCTGAACGAGGTGCTGCGCGGGGTGCGGCCGGTGTTCGCCGACGCGCCCGCCGCCCGCGACGCGCTGCCGGAACTGCTCGGCGAGGGCGGTGAGGCGATCGTGCCGGACGGGCAGCACGCGATCCTCGCGCCGCTGCGCGGCCGGCGCCGGGTGATCGGCGCGGCCCTGTTCCTGCGCCGCCCGGACCGGCCCGCGTTCGAGGCGGACGACCTGCTGGTGGCGGCGCAGCTCGCCACGCACAGCGCGCTCGGCATCGACAAGGCGGTGCTGTACGGCCGCGAGGCGTACATCGCCGACGAACTCCAGCGCACCATGCTGCCCGAGACCCTGCCCCGGCCGACCGGGGTCCGGCTGGCCTCCCGGTATCTGCCGGCGGCGGAGACCGCGCGGGTCGGCGGCGACTGGTACGACGCGATCCCGCTGCCCGGCAGCCGGGTCGCGCTGGTCGTCGGCGATGTGATGGGCCACTCGATGACCTCGGCGGCGATCATGGGCCAGCTGCGCACCACCGCGCAGACGCTGGCCGGGCTCGATCTGCCGCCGCAGGAGGTGCTGCACCATCTGGACGAGCAGGCGCAGCGCCTGGGCACCGACCGCATGGCGACCTGCCTCTACGCGGTCTACGACCCGGTCACGCACCGCATCACGATCGCCAACGCCGGCCATCCGCCGCCCGTGCTGCTGCACCTGGGCGGGCGGGCCGAGGTGCTGCCGGTGCCGCCCGGCGCGCCGATCGGGGTCGGCGGAGTGGACTTCGAGGCGGTGGAACTGGACGCGCCCGCCGGGGCGACCCTGCTGCTGTACACCGACGGGCTGGTGGAGTCCCGGCTGCGGGACGTGTGGACCGGCATAGAGCAGTTGCGGGAGAAGCTGGCCGCGACCGCGCAGCTGACCGGGCCGGACCATCCGCCGCCGCTGGAAGCGCTGTGCGACGAGGTGCTGGACATGCTCGGTCCGGGCGACCGGGACGACGACATCGCGCTGCTCGCGGCCCGGTTCGACGGGATCGCCCCGAGCGACGTCGCGTACTGGACGCTGGAACCCGAGGAGACGGCGCCCGGCCAGGCCCGCCGGCTGGCCCGGCGGGCGCTCGCCCGCTGGGATCTGGAGGAGCTGACGGACTCGGTGGAGCTGCTGGTCAGCGAGGTCGTGACCAACGCGGTGCGGTACGCGACGCGGCCGGTGACGCTGCGGCTGCTGCGCACCGACGTGCTGCGCTGCGAGGTCGGCGACGACGTGCCGCAGCTACCGCGGCTGCGGCAGGCCCGGGCCACGGACGAGGGCGGGCGCGGGCTGTATCTGGTCAACCGGCTGGCCCGGCGCTGGGGTGCGACCCGGCTGAGCACCGGCAAGGTGGTCTGGTTCGAGCTGAACCGGGGCTGAGAGCCCGTTACGCCGAGGGGGCGCCCGGAGTTCTCCGGGCGCCCCCTCGGCGTGGGCCGGGCCGCGTGTCAGCCGAGCTGCCGGTCCTCCCCGAGGTCGCCCCCCGGGTCGAGCGGGTCCTCGGTGGTGGGCGTCTGGGACGGCGTCTGCGAGGGCGGCCGGGTGGTCGGTGTCTGGGACGGCGGCTGGGTCGTCGGTGTCTGGGACGGCGGCTGGGTCGTCGGCGTGGTCGGCGTCCGCGAGGGCGGCTCGGAGGTCGTCGGCGGCTCGGAGGTCGGCGTCTGGGACGGCGTCCGGGTCGGGGTGGACGTCCACGAGGGCGTCTCGGTCGGCGCGACGGCCGCGCCCTGGGTGGTGTTCAGGTCGAAGGCGGCCTTGTCGGTGACGCCGAAGGTGTACGCGGCCCAGATCTGCGCCGGGTAGCCGCCGCCGTTGATCCGGCCGGGCGGCTCCAGCAGGCCGGTAGCGCCCTTCATGCTCACATGGGCCTTGGTCTCGGGGTCCTCGCCGAACAGGCCGACGGAGGTGACCAGATCGGGCGTGTAGCCGGTGAACCAGGCCGACTTGTTCTCGTCGGAGGTACCGGTCTTGCCCGCCACCTGCTGGCCGTCGCGCAGCGGGTTGTCGGCCACGGACCGCTTGGCCGTGCCGTCGTCCACCACGCCGGTGAGCACCGAGGTGACCGTGTCGGCGGCCGTACGGCTGATCACCGAGCCGCCGACCGGGTCCGGCAGCTCCACCGAGCGGCCCTTGTTCTCGGCGGTCTTGATGATGGACGGGGTCACCTTGTAGCCGTGGTTGGCGAAGGTGGCGTAGATCCCGGCCATCTCCAGCGGGCTCGCGCCCATCGAGCCGAGGGTCTGGGCGGGCACCGCCTGCATGCCCTTGGTGTCCATGCCCAGCGCGGCGGCCGTGCTCATCACCTTGTCCATGCCCACGTCCACGCCCATCTGCGCGAACACGGAGTTCACGGACTTGTTCATGGCCTGCTGGACGCTGATCCTGCCGTAGCTGCGGTCGTCCTCGTTCGGCGGGGCGAAGCCGACCTCGGTGCCGTCGTCGCGCACCGGGCGGCGGCTGGTGCCGTCGTAGACGGTGGAGGCGGTGATGGGCTTGCCGTCCTGCGTGGTGGCGTTCTGCTCCAGCGCGGCGGCGAGGATGACGGGCTTGAAGGTGGAGGCGGGCTGGTAGTCCTTGCGGGTGGCGTTGCTGAAGTAGTGGTCGTAGTAGTTCTGGCCGCCGTAGAGCGCGACGATCCTGCCGTTTGCGGGGTCGACGGAGACGGCGCCGGGCTGGATGTCGCCGTCGACCTTGCGCTTCTTCTTGTCCAGCTTGCCGGTCAGCTGCGTCTTGACCGCCTGCTCCAGCGCGGCCTGCTTCTTGCGGTCGATGTTGAGGGTGATGGTCCAGCCCTTTTCGACGACCGCGTTCTCCGCCTGCGACTGGGTCAGGCCCTGCTGCGCCATGAGCTGCTGTTCGAGCTGCTGGTTGGCGAGTTCGACCAGATAGCCCTTCTGCCCTTCGAGGCCCGGGGCGCCCTTGGGCTCCTTGATCGCGGGGAAGTGCAGGGCGGCGCGCTGGGACTTGGCCAGCCAGCCCTCCTCGACCATGTTGTCCAGGACGTAGTTCCAGCGCTGGGTGACCAGTCGCTTGCCGGTGTCGGAGGCGACCGCCCAGTCGTACTGGCTCGGTGCCTGGAGCAGCGCGGCGAGGTAGGCGCCCTGTTCGACCGTCAGGTCCTCGGCGTCGACGTGGAAGTAGGCCTGGGCGGCGGCCTGGATGCCGTAGGCGTTGCGGCCGTAGTAGCTGGTGTTGATGTAGCCGGCGAGGATGTCGTCCTTGGACTTCTCGCGGTCCACCTTCAGCGAGATGACCAGTTCCTTCAGCTTGCGCGTGACGGTCTGGTCCTGGTTGAGGTAGTAGTTCTTGACGTACTGCTGGGTGATCGTGGAGCCGCCCTGCTTGCCCTTGCCGGCCAAGGTGTTGAGCAGCGCGCGGGCGGTGCCGCGGAAGTCGACGCCGGCGTCGCCGTAGAAGCTCTTGTTCTCGGCGGCGACGAAGGTGAGCTGGACCTTGCGGGGCACCTTGGACAGGTCGACGATCTCGCGGTTGACCTTGCCGCTGCGGGCCAGGACCGTGCCGTCGCTGAACTTGTAGACGTTGCTCTGCTGCCGGGCGGCGGCGTTGCCCTCGGGTATGTCCACGTACAGGTAGAGGCCGATGAAGCCGAGGATGGCCAGCAGGCAGACCCCGAAGACGGTGCCGAGGATCTTCTTCCAGGTGAACATCCGGCGTATGAGGCTCTTGGCGGGCTTACCGGCGGCCGCGGGTTCGGAGCGGCGGCGCTGGGGCGCCGCGCGGTGACCCCCACGCTGGCGCGCTCGTCTCTCTTCCGCTCGTCCCATGGGTCCCTACGCTCGCTTCCGTCTCGGGGTCAGCTCCGAAAGCTAACACCCCTCTATATGACAAAGGGCGTCCGATCCGTTCTTTTACGGACGTGACAATCAGCACCCGTTCCCAACGGAACCGACGTATACGGGGGTTGCGGGGTTGCTCTGCGCGGGAAAAGTGATAACTCTTAGCGAGCACAGCGATAAGACTTCGAGAACGGGGATCACCCATGTCCGATATACCCGAGATGCCTGCCCTGCGGGTCCGGGAGTTCCCGGCCCACAGCATCGGCGGCGGGCTCGCCCTGCTGCTGGGCCTGCTCGGGCTCGGCGGCGCGGCGGCGCTCTTCGCGGCCGCCGGGGCGGTCTCCTCGTCCGGCGTGCGGGGCGGGTGCGTCGCCGCCGGCGTCGTGGTCCTGCTCGCCGCCCTCATCGGACTGCGCGGCCTCAACACGGTCGCGCCGGGCGAGGCGCGGGTCGTCCAGCTCTTCGGGCGCTACCGGGGCACGATCCGGCAGGACGGCCTGCGCTGGGTGAACCCCTTCACCTCCCGGACCCGGGTCTCCACCCGGGTGCGCAACCACGAGACCGCCGTACTGAAGGTGAACGACGCCTACGGCAACCCGATCGAGCTGGCCGCGGTCGTGGTGTGGAGGGTGCGGGACACCGCGCAGGCCACCTTCGAGGTGGACGACTTCACCGAGTTTGTCGCCACGCAGACCGAGACGGCCGTGCGGCACATCGCCATCGAGTACCCGTACGACGCCCACGACGAGGACGGGCTGTCGCTGCGCGGCAACGCCGAGGAGATCACCGAGAAG
The DNA here is from genome assembly GCF_044332325.1 of Streptomyces sp. NPDC017095. Lineage (NCBI taxonomy): Bacteria > Bacillati > Actinomycetota > Actinomycetes > Kitasatosporales > Streptomycetaceae > Streptomyces > Streptomyces sp. NPDC017095. Next base: position 87,041 of record NZ_JBIROU010000013.1, on the reverse strand, counting down.
CTGGCCGTGGAGCTCCAGGCACGGGTGGAGGCGGCCGGGGTGCAGGTCGTCGAGTCCCGCTTCACGCATCTCGCGTACGCTCCGGAGATCGCCTCGGCGATGCTCCAGCGGCAGCAGGCGGGAGCGGTCGTCGCGGCCCGGCGGCAGATCGTGGACGGCGCCGTGGGCATGGTCCAGGCGGCGCTGGACCGGATCGCGGAGGCGGACATCGTGGAGCTGGACGAGGAGCGGAAGGCGGCGATGGTGTCGAACCTGCTGGTGGTGCTGTGCGGGGACCGAGCCCCGCAGCCCGTCCTCAACACCGGGACCCTCTACCAGTGACGGACTCCCCCAAGACACCGGAGAACCGGCCGCGGCAGCGCAAGCAGGTGCTGCTGCGGCTGGATCCGTCGGTGTACGAGGCGCTGGCCCGGTGGGCCGGGGACGAACTGCGGTCGGCGAACGCGCAGATCGAGTTCCTGCTGCGGCGCGCGCTCGCGGAGGCGGGACGGCTGCCCGGGGACGCGGGTCCGCTGCCGCGCCGGGGACGCCCGCCCGGCGGCCCGCCCCCGGGACCCCCGCCGGCCTGAACCGGCCACCGCGGGCGGGCGGCCGGGCGGCGCCGAATCCGGACAACCGCCCCTGACCTGCGCCGGCGCACTCGCGCCGCCCCTCGGCCCCGCCCGGGTATACACCTCGCGTATACACCATGTGTAGAGTGCTGCCATGTCCATCGGTCACACCCTCCTGGGACTCCTGGAGTCCGGTCCGCGTCACGGCTACGACCTCAAGCGGGCCTTCGACGAGAAGTTCGGTCACGACCGGCCGCTGCACTACGGCCAGGTCTACTCCACGATGTCCCGGCTGCTGAAGAACGGCCTCGTGGAAGTCGACGGGGTCGAGTCGGGCGGCGGCCCCGAGCGCAAGCGGTACGCCATCACCGACGCCGGCGTCACCGACGTCGAACGCTGGCTCGCCACCCCGGAGAAGCCGGCGGAGTACCTCCAGTCGACCCTGTACACCAAGGTCGTCCTCGCCCTGCTCACCCACCGCGACGCCGCCGACATCCTCGACACCCAGCGGGCCGAGCACCTGCGCAGCATGCGCATCCTCACCGACCGCAAGCGCAAGGGCGACCTCGCGGACCAGCTGATCTGCGACCACGCCCTGTTCCACCTGGAGGCCGACCTGCGCTGGCTGGAACTGACCGCCGCGCGCCTCGACAAGCTCCGTGTGGCGGTGACCCGATGACCCCGCCGCCCGGCTCCCTGCTCGCCGCCGAGGACCTGCGCAAGGCCTACGGCCCCACCGTCGCCCTCGACGGCGCCGCGTTCTCCATCCACCCCGGCGAGGTCGTCGCCGTGATGGGCCCGTCCGGCTCCGGGAAGTCGACCCTGCTGCACTGCCTCGCCGGCATCGTGCCGCCCGACTCGGGCTCCATCACCTACGACGGCCGTGAACTGGCCGGCATGAGCGACACCGAACGCAGCGCCCTGCGCCGCAGCGACTTCGGGTTCGTCTTCCAGTTCGGCCAGCTCGTGCCGGAGCTGACCTGCGTGGAGAACGTGGCGCTGCCGCTGCGGCTGAACGGCCGCCCCCGCAAGGAGGCCGAGCGGGCCGCGCTCGCCTGGCTGGAACGCCTGGAGGTGGACGACCTGCGGGACAAGCGGCCCGGCGAGGTCTCCGGCGGCCAGGGCCAGCGGGTCGCGGTGGCCCGGTCCCTGGTCACCGGGCCCCGGGTGGTGTTCGCCGACGAGCCGACCGGCGCGCTCGACTCCCTCAACGGCGAACGCGTGATGGAGCTGCTGACGGACGCCGCCCGCTCCACCAACGCGGCCGTGGTGCTGGTCACGCACGAGGCCCGGGTGGCCGCCTACTCCGACCGGGAGATCGTCGTACGCGACGGCAGGTCACGGGACATGGAGCGGGCCGTATGAACCTCCGGCAGTGGTCCCGGGACCTGGGGCTGGGCATCCGGTTCGCCTGCACCGGCGGGCGCGAGGGCTGGATCCGGATGGTGCTGACGGCGGTCGGCGTGGGCCTCGGCGTGGCGCTGCTGCTGCTCACCACCGCGCTGCCGAACGTGCTGACCGCACGGCACCAGCGCGAACAGGCCCGGCTCGACCTCACCTACGGCCTGCGCATGCCGCCCAAGGGCGAGAACACCGTGCTGGTCGGCCAGAGCGACACCGAGTGGCACGGCCGGGACGTCCGGGGCCGGCTGCTGGAGCCGGAGGGCCCGCGGGCGCCGCTGCCGCCGGGCCTGGACCGCTTCCCCGCCCCCGGCGAGATGATCGTCTCGCCCGCGCTGAAGGAGCTGCTCTCCTCGGCCGGGGGCCGGCTGCTGCGGGAGCGGCTGCCGGACCGGATCACCGGCACGATCGGCGAGTCCGGTCTCATCGGCTCGCACGAACTGGCCTACTACGCGGGCGCCGGCGATCTGGCGGTGCCGGCGGACGGCTCGCGCGTGGTGCGGCTGAGCGCGTTCGGCGACCGGCATCCGACGGCCGAGCGGGCCGACCCGGTGCTGATCATGATGACGCTGGTCATGTTCGTCGTCCTGCTGGCGCCGGTCGCCGTGTTCATCGCCGCGGCCGTGCGCTTCGGCGGCGAGCGGCGCGACCGCCGGCTGGCCGCGCTGCGGCTGGTCGGCTCCGACAGCCGGATGACCCGCCGGATCGCGGCCGGCGAGGCACTGGCCGGGGCGCTGCTCGGCCTGGTCGTCGGCGCGGTGTTCTTCCTGGTCGGACGGCAGGCGGCGGGCTCGGTGGAGGTGCTGGGCGAGAGTTTCTTCCCCAGCTATCTGAACCCCTCGCCGGTGCTGGTCGCGGTGGTCGCGGTGGCGGTCCCGGCCGCCGCGGTGGCGGTGACGCTGTTCGCGATGCGCTCCGTGGTCGTGGAGCCGCTCGGCGTGGTGCGCGCCGCCCGGCAGCGCCGGCGGCGCCTGTGGTGGCGGCTGCTGCTGCCGCTCGCGGGTCTGGCGATGCTGTACCCGATGATCGGCCAGGGCCGCTCCCACGGCGGCTTCAACGAGTACCTGGTCGTCGGCGGCGTCCTGCTGCTCCTGGCCGGCGTCACCCTGCTGCTGCCCTGGCTGGTGGAGGCGGCCGTGGCCCGGCTCGGCGCGGGCCCGGTCTCCTGGCAACTGGCCGTACGGCGGCTCCAGTCGGGCAGCGGGACGGCGGCCCGCATGGTCAACGGCATCGCGGTGGCGGTGGCCGGTGCGATCGCGCTGCAGATGCTCTTCGCGGGCGTGCAGGGCCAGTACACCAGGGACACCGGCCGGGACCCGAACCGGGCGTCCATGGAGATCGACCTGCGGGACCGGTCCCGGCTGGCGGTGGCGGCCCGCGAGTTCCCCCGCACCAAGGGCGTCAGGCACGCGGTGGCGCTCTCCAGCGGCGGGGTCGGCGACAAGCGGTACGACCCCGGCACCACGGTCGGCATCACCGTCGGCGACTGCGCCGCGCTGCGCGAGCTGGCGCACCTGCCGTCCTGCCGGGACGGTGACGCCTTCGTCATCCCGCCCGCGGACGACCGCGCCGCCCTGCGCGCCCTGACCCGGCCCGGCCGGCAGGTCTTCCTCGATCCCAGCTACTCGGCGGACGTGCGCGGACGCGAGATCCCCTGGACGGTTCCGGCCGGGCTGCGCCAGGTCGGCGTCCGCGAGGACGCGCTGCGGCCGGAGGCCGACGGCCTGCTGCTCACCCCGGCCGCGCTGCCCGCCGGCGCCGCGTCGACGCTGTACCACCAGGTGTTCGTCCGGCTCGACCTGTCGGTGCCGGACGCGGACGAGTACGTGCGCAACACGGCCGCGCGGGTGGACCGGCTCGCCAACGCCTGGCACTGGGCGGCCACCGTCCAGTCCGCGCGGTACGGCTCCCTGCGCACCGGTCTGTTCCTCGGCGCGGTCTGTGTGCTGGCGCTGATCGGGGCCAGCCTGCTGGTCTCCCAGCTGGAGCAGTTGCGCGAGCGGCGCAAGCTGCTGTCGTCGCTGGTCGCCTTCGGCACCCGGCGCCGCACGCTGGGCCTGTCGGTGCTGTGGCAGACGGCGGTGCCGATCACGCTCGGTCTGCTGCTGGCCGCGGCGGTGGGCCTGACCCTCGGCACGGTGCTGCTGAAGATGACGGCGACCCCGGTCCTCGTGGACTGGACGGGCGTCCTGGCGATGACGGGCGCCGGCGCGGCGGTGGTCCTCACGGTCACCCTGCTCACCCTGCCGCCACTGCTCCGCATGGCCCGACCGACGGGCCTGCGGACGGAGTAGGCCGGCGGGCCGGGGGGCGCCGCGGGCGGGGCGGCGGACGGAGTAGCCCGGCGAGCCGGGAGGCGCCGCGGACGGGGCGGCGGACGGAGTAGCCCGGCGAGCCGGGAGGCGCCGCGGACGGGACCGCGGACGGTGTAGGCCGGCGAGCCGGGGGGCGCCGCGGGCGGGGCGGCGGGCTCAGTCGTGCACGGGGCCGGCCGGGGCGGAGCGCTCGTCGGGGCCGTCGAGCACCCGCACCGGCAGGGCCCGCAGCGCCTCCCGCAGGGCCGCCGCCAGCTCCGCGTACTCCCCCGAACGCGCCGCGCCCGCGCGCATCGCGAAGGCGACGCGGCGGCTCGGGGCGGGTTCGGCGAAGTAGCCGGTCAGCAACTGGCTGCTGCGGGTGGTCTCCAGCTTCAGCGCGGTGCGCGGCAGCAGCGTGCAGCCGAGGCCGCCCGCCACCAGCTGGACCAGCGTGGACAGCCCGGCCGCCGTGGTGGTCACCGGCGCGTCCGCGCGGCCCGCCTCCCGGCAGATGTCGAGGGCCTGGTCGCGCAGGCAGTGCCCCTCGTCCAGGAGCAGCAGGTTCAGCTCCTTCAGTGCCTCCCGGGGTATGCCCTCCCGGCCGCCGAGCCCGTGGTCGAGCGGCGTGACGAGCACGAAGTCCTCGTCGAACAGCGGCAGTTCGACCACACCCGGCACGCCGAGCGGCACCGCGAGCAGCAGCAGGTCGAGCCGGCCGGAGTTCAGGCCGTCGACCAGGCTGGCGGTCTGCTCCTCGTGCACCTGGAGGTCGAGCTGCGGATAGCGGTCGTGGACCAGCCGCAGCACGGCCGGCAGCAGATACGGCGCGACGGTGGGGATCACCCCGAGGCGCAGCACGCCCGTGAAGGGCGCCCGGACGGCCTCGGCCTCCTCCAGCAGCGCGCCGACCTCGTCCAGCACCGCCTTGGCCCGCACCGCCAGCCGCTCCCCCGCGGCCGAGAGCAGTACCTTGCGCGTCGTACGCTCGAGGAGGGTCACGCCGAGTGTCTCCTCCAGCGCGGAGACCGCGCCGGACAGGGCGGGCTGGCTCATGCCTATCGCCGCCGCCGCGTCCCGGAAGTGCAGGTGCTCGGCCACGGCGGCGAACGCCCGCAGCTGCGCCAGGCTCGGCTGCCGCCGTTTGCCGTTCCCCATGGTCATCACTGATAGCTCCCTCCGATCAACACGACCGAGTGTAGCTATTTCCCTAATCAATGCACCCTGTGCCAACATCGACTACGTCCAACCCCCCATGGGAAACACCCTCAAAAGGGGAGTTTCTTCGCTGCAAGGAGAGCCTGTGCTCACTGTCGGTGACAAGTTCCCCGAGTTCGATCTGACCGCCTGCGTCTCGCTGGAGAAGGGCAAGGAGTTCGAGCAGATCAACCACAAGTCCTACGAGGGCAAGTGGCTCGTGGTCTTCGCCTGGCCCAAGGACTTCACGTTCGTGTGCCCGACCGAGATCGCCGCGTTCGGGAAGCTGAACGACGAGTTCGCCGACCGCGACGCCCAGATCCTCGGCTTCTCGGGCGACTCCGAGTTCGTCCACCACGCCTGGCGCAAGGACCACCCGGACCTGACGGACCTGCCGTTCCCGATGATGGCGGACTCCAAGCACGAGCTGATGCGCGAGCTCGGCATCGAGGGCGAGGACGGCTTCGCGCAGCGCGCCGTCTTCGTCGTCGACCCGAACCACGAGATCCAGTTCACGATGGTCACCGCCGGCTCCGTGGGCCGCAACCCCAAGGAGGTCCTGCGGGTGCTGGACGCCCTGCAGACCGACGAGCTGTGCCCGTGCAACTGGACCAAGGGCGAGCAGACCCTCGACCCGGTCGCCCTGCTGGCTGGTGAGTGACCCGTGTCCCTCGACTCCCTGAAGTCCCGCATCCCGGACTACGCCAAGGACCTGAAGCTCAACCTGGGCTCGGTCATCGGCAACTCCGACCTGCCGGCGCAGCAGTTGTGGGGCACGGTGCTGGCGACCGCCATCGCCTCCCGCTCCCCGATCGTGCTGCGTGAGCTGGAGCCGGAGGCGAAGGCGAACCTGTCGCCGGAGGCGTACCAGGCCGCCAAGTCGGCCGCCGCCATCATGGCGATGAACAACGTCTTCTACCGCACCCGGCACCTGCTGTCCGACCACGAGTACGGCACCCTGCGCGCGGGCCTGCGGATGAACGTCATCGGCAACCCGGGCGTGGACAAGGTCGACTTCGAGCTGTGGTCGTTCGCGGTCTCCGCGATCAACGGCTGTGGCATGTGCCTGGACTCGCACGAGCAGGTGCTGCGCAAGGCCGGCGTGGAGCGCGACACCATCCAGGAGGCGTTCAAGATCGCCTCCGTGGTGCAGGCGATCGGCGTCACCGTGGACGCCGAGGCCGTCCTGGCCGAGTAGAGCCGGACCCGGCCGAGTGCGGCCGGACCCCGAGGACCCCGCTCACCCCTGGTGGGCGGGGTCTTCCGCGTGCGGCTCCGGAGTCTGCGGCGCCGCACCGGCCGCGGCCGGCTCCGCGGACGGAGCGGTCTCGGCGGGCTCGGCCGACTGGGCGGGCACGGCCGGCTCGCCCGGCTCACCGCCCGGCGCCACGGGACCGGCGGCATCGGCCGGGGCGTCCTTCTGGGCTTCCTCGGCCTCCTCGGCCCCCTGCGAATACTGCCGCAGATACCCGACCACCGTGTTCGTCACCGCCACCAGCGGTACGGCCACCACCGCGCCGCCGATGCCGGCCACCATGCCGCCGGCGGCCACGGTCAGGACGACCGCCAGCGGATGCACCCGTACCGCGCGGCCGAGGATGAACGGCTGCAGGACGTGTCCCTCGATCTGCTGCACCGCGAGGACCACCAGCAGGGTCATCAGGGCCGCGAACACACCCTGGGTGACCAGCGCGACGATCACCGCGAGCGCGCCGGAGGCGACCGCGCCGACCAGCGGGATGAACGAGAACAGGAAGATGAACACGGCCAGCGGGACGGCCATCGGCACGTCCAGGAAGTAGATGCCGATGCCGATGAAGATCGCGTCGATCAGGGCGACGAGCACCGTGCCGCGGACGTAGGCGGTCAGGGTGCGCCAGGCGCGCGGGCCGGCGCCGGCCACGCCCGGCCGGGCGGCGGCGGGGACCAGCCGCAGGAACCACTGCCAGATGCGCTTGCCGTCGTAGAGCAGGAACAGCGTCGAGAAGAACACCAGCAGGATGCCGGTCAGCGCCTCCACGATGACCTGCACGCCCTCCAGGCCCGCCGAGGTGATCTGGTCGGCGTTGGCGCCGATCGCCTCGCGGAGGTTCTGGGCGATCTGGTTGATCTGCTTGTCGGTGACGTGGAAGGGGCTCTTCAGCAGCCAGTTGCGCAGGTCGTCGATGCCGGACTGGATCTGGGTGGAGAGCGTGTCGATGTTCTCCATGACCTGCCAGGTCACGAACCAGCCCATCAGGCCGATGACCACGAACCCGCTGATGGCGGTGAGCGCGGTGGCCGGGCCGCGCGGCACCCCGCGGCGGGTGAGCCGGGCGACCGTTGGCTGGAGCAGGGCGGTGACCAGGAGCGCTATCACGAAGGCGAAGACCACCAGCTGGACGGCGCTGATCACCCGCATCAGCACCCAGAGGGTGCCGGCCAGCACCAGCAGCCGCCAGCCCGCCTCGGCGGCGACCCGGACACCCCAGGGCACGGCCTCGGCCGGGTCGGGACGGCGGACGGCCGGGGGTGCGGTCCGGCGGACGGACGGCACGGCCTCGCGGCCGGGCCCGGCCGCGCCGGCGCGGGGAGCGCCGGCCGGTTCGGCACCGGCGGGCTCGTCGTGCTCCTTCTCCACTTCGGCGCGGCGCTCGTCCAGGCGCTCGCTCATCTCGGTGAGCCGGGCTCCGACCCGGCCCAGCCACCCTGGCACTCGCGACATGGTCCGTCCTCTTCCCCCGCGTCCCCGGGTGCTCGCCACCACTCCCCCCTGGAGTCTTCCGGATACGACCGTACAGGGCGAAAGCCCCTCCCCGGAGTACGGGGAGGGGCTTTCGTGTGGCTCGGTGACGGCCGGACGGGCCGGGCGGAGGCCTAGTACCAGTGGTTGGCCGACCAGAACGACCAGGCCTGGCAGGGGCTGCCGTACCGCTCGTTCATGTAGTTGAGGCCCCACTTGATCTGGGTCGCCGGGTTGGTCCGCCAGTCGGCGCCGGCGGAGGCGTACTTGCCGGCGGGCAGGGCCTGGAAGAGACCGTAGGCACCGGAGGAGGCGTTGACCGCCTGGTAGTTCCAGCTCGACTCGTGGTCGACGATGTTGCTGAAGCACTGGAACTGACCGCCGGCCACCATCTGGCGTGCCATGGCCTGGATCTGCGCCACGCTGTAGCTGCCCTGGACCGGGAAGCTGGAGGTGTCGCGGACGTCGTCGCGGCTGGCCGCCTGGGCGGCCTTCGCCTCGGCGCGCTCCTTGGCCTCCTGCTTCGCCTTGGCGGCGGCCTGCTCGGCGGCCTCCTTCTTGGCGATCGCGGTGTCGGCGGCGGCCTTGCGGGCCGCTTCCTCGGCGTCCTTCTTGGCGCTCGCGTCCGCGGCGATGGCCTGGGCGTCGGCCTGCTGCGTCAGGGACGCGGTCTGCACCTGCGCCTGCTGACCCGCGGGGATCTCGGCCAGGAATGTGGTGTCGGCTGCTGTCGCCTCGGCGTCGTTCGTCTGCGCGGTGCTGCCCGAGGCAACTCCGACGACGCTTCCGACAGCGGTGACCGCGGTGGCCGAGGCCACTGCGAATCCCCGGACCGAAATCCGGCTCACACGGTTTCCTTCCAGCATCGCCCGCTTCGGTGACCCTGGCGGACGCAATCGTGCCCCTGAACACTGGCCTCCCAACTGCGGGGTCACGGGAGGCACGGGCCCGGTGGGCAACTCCCCGAGGGGGAGCGCCGCGTGGTGCTCGGGCGGCATACGACGGACTCTATGGAGTTGGGTGACTTCAGTGGAGCCGTACGGCTGGGGGTACAAGTGTGTCGTATGCGGGGCCTGACAGGAGTGAGACTCTGCCGTAACCGGACGCCGCGTGGCAATTCTGTGTTGCGTGTGAAAGCTCACATCCCGTTTGGCCCTGGGTATTTCAGGAAAGCCCCACACATGACGGCGCCGCCCGGCTAGGCTCTTGACCTTTGCCGGACGGCGCCAACTGCGTTGTTTCAGCTCAGATGTGACCGTCTTCGAGCATTTCGGTCACCAGTGCCGCGATCTGGGATCTCTCCGACCGGTTCAGCGTGACATGGGCGAAAAGCGGATGACCCTTCAGTTTCTCCACCACGGCGACCACTCCGTCGTAGCGGCCCACGCGCAGATTGTCCCGCTGTGCCACGTCATGGGTGAGGACCACCCGTGAGTTGGCGCCGATCCGGGACAGCACGGTCAGCAGGACGTTGCGCTCCAGCGACTGCGCCTCGTCGACGATGACGAACGCGTCGTGCAGCGAGCGCCCGCGGATATGGGTCAGCGGGAGCACCTCCAGCATCCCGCGCGCGGTCACCTCCTCGATGACCTCGCGGCTGGTGACCGCCGAGAGGGTGTCGAAGACGGCCTGCGCCCAGGGGCTCATCTTCTCCGCCTCGGTGCCCGGCAGATAGCCCAGTTCCTGGCCGCCGACCGCGTACAGCGGACGGAAGACCATCACCTTCTGGTGCTGGCGGCGCTCCAGGACCGCCTCCAGGCCCGCGCACAGCGCCAGCGCCGACTTGCCGGTGCCGGCCCGGCCGCCCATGGAGACGATCCCGATGTCCGGGTCCAGCAGCAGGTCGAGCGCGATGCGCTGCTCGGCACTGCGGCCCTTGATGCCGAACACCTCCCGGTCGCCGCGCACCAGGCGGACGCCGCCCTCGGCGGTGACCCGGCCGAGCGCCTTGCCGCGCTCGGACTGGATGGTCAGGCCGGTGTGCACGGGAAGGCCGGCCGCCTCCGGGACAGAGACGTGTCCTTCCTCGTAGAGGATGTCGACCTGCTCGCCCGGCAGGGTGAGTTCCGACATGCCCGTCCAGCCGGAGTTCTCCGTGATGGCGAGTTCGGCCCGGTACTCCTCGGCGAGGAGGCCGACCGAGGACGCCTTGATCCTCAGCGGCAGGTCCTTCGACACGACGGTGACGTCGAACCCCTCGGCCTGCAGATTGCGGGCCACCGCGAGGATGCGGGAGTCGTTGTCCCCCAGGCGGTAGCCCGAGGGCAGCACGCTGGGGTCCGAGTGGTTCAGTTCCACCCGGAGCGTCCCGCCGAGTTCGCCGGTCGGGACGGGCGCGTCGAGGCGGCCGTACCTCACCCGGTAGTCGTCCAGCAGGCGCAGCGCCTGGCGGGCGAAGTAGCCGAGTTCGGGATGGTGCCGCTTGGCCTCCAGCTCCGTGACCACCACGACGGGCAGCACGACCTCGTGCTCGTCGAAGCGGGTCAGGGCGTTCGGGTCGGCCAGCAGGACGCTGGTGTCGAGAACATACGTGCGCCGGTCGGGCTTGGAGCGCTTTGTGCTGGTCACCACGGAAGGACGTACCCCCTCGGATGAGGTCGGGGAGCGACGAAGAGATGCTGGACCGGTGTCGGGCCCCCGCGGACGGCGAGCCGTGAACCGGCCCTCCGCGGCTGCTTCCGTGCCGTGACCGCATGGTCGGGCTGGTGCAAAGGGCCTCCCGGGCGGACGGCCCCGAGCCGCCCGCTGAGAACCGACGCCCGTGGTTCGGGTGTCGACCTGTTGGGGTTATGCCCTCGAACACGCGCGGCCATGCGAATGCGGCCATCGGCGCGCCGGTGAACTCCTCGTGACATCCCCGCCGGCCGGGCGGCACGACGACGCCCCGTCACCGGGCGGTGACGGGGCGGGGACGGGCGGTCAGCCGCCGAAGCGGCGGTGACGTGCGGCGTAGTCGCGCAGGGCGCGCAGGAAGTCGACCTTGCGGAAGGCCGGCCAGAAGACGTCGCAGAAGTGGTACTCGGAGTGAGCGGTCTGCCAGAGCATGAATCCGGACAGCCGCTGTTCCCCGCTGGTGCGGATCACCAGGTCCGGGTCGGGCTGGTCGCCGGTGTAGAGGTGACGGCCGATCATGTCGATGTCGACGGACTCGGCGAGGTCCTCCAGCGACACGCCCTTGCCGTGCGCGTCGTGCAGCATGGAGCGCACGGCGTCGGCGATCTCCTGCCGGCCGCCGTAGCCGATGGCCACGTTGACCACTATGCCGTCGACGTGGGCGGTGGCCTCCTCGGCCTCCTTCAGCGTGTGCTGCATACCGGTGGGCAGCAGGTCCATCGTGCCGACGTGGTGCACTCGCCAGCGGCCGTCGGCGGCGAGGGTGCGCACGACGCCCTCGATGATGCCGAGCAGCGGGACGAGTTCCTCCTGCGGCCGGTCGAAGTTGTCGGTGGACAGCAGCCACAGCGTGACGACCTCGACATCGGTCTCGGTGCACCAGCCGAGGAACTCCTCGATCTTGTCGGCACCGGCCCGGTGCCCGTGGACGGCGCTGGAGCCGGACGCCTTCGCCCAGCGGCGGTTGCCGTCCATGATGACGCCGATGTGCTTGGGCACCTGAGCGTGGTCCAGGTGGCCTTCCACCCGGCGTGCGTAGAGCCTGACGAGCAGACCGCGCAGCTTGTCGCGCAGGTTCACGTGACCCTCCGGGGGTTGGGCGCGGGGTACGGGATGCCGGAGCCGTTGAGCCTACCGCTGTTCGGGCCTGGTCCCGGCCGGGGGCTTGCCCGGGGCCGGGGCGCTCCGGGCGCTGCCGGCGGGGCGGCCCGGCGCCCGGACAGAAAACGGGCCGGTCCGTGGGGGGGAGACGGACCGGCCCGAGGGGGGGTTTCCACCATAACCCTTCGTAAGGGATGGTGGGTGCATCGGCGTGCCACAACTACTCTCCGGAATCGTCCGGCGACGCCTCGCTGGCCGGAGCGGGCAGGATTCCATGACCTCTCCCACCGGATTCACCGTGGAATCACAGGAGATTCCCGGCGAGTGGGCAGGGAATCACAAGGATTAGGCCGTCTTGCGTCACTTCGGCGAGTCGTCCCCGGGTCCCCCCGACGGGCTACGCCACCGGTGTACGGCGGACTTGACCCCTCCGCTACGGCGCGGGGAGCACCGGCTTGCTCCGCACGGCCGACGCCCCGGGGGAAAGAGCGCGGGGCTCCCGGCTCATTTCCGTCACCTGGCCGGTTTGCGCACGTCGAACAGGTGCCGCGCGCTGTGCGCGACGAACGGTCCCTCCCGCTCGATCCGCTCGTGCAGCGCGCGCAGTCGCCCCTCGTACGCCTCCACCGTGAACCCCGGGACCATCCAGACGACCTTGCGCAGGAAGTGCACGACGGCGGCGATGTCGTGGAACTCCATCCGCAGCCGTTCCGCCCGCAGCCCGGCCACCTCCAAGCCCGCCGCCTCGGCCTCGGCCCGCTCCCGCCGCGGGTCACGGGCCCGGCGCACCTGCGGCGGCTGCGGTCCGAGGAAGTACTCGACCAGCTCGAAGACGCTGGCGGGCCCCACGTGCTGGGCGAAGTAGGTGCCGCCGGGCCGCAGCACCCGGGCGATCTCGGTCCAGTGCGGGCGCACCGGGTGCCGGCTGAGCACGAGGTCGAACGCCTCGTCCGCGAACGGCAGCGGCGCGTCGTCCGGTGCGGCGACCACGACGGCGCCGCGGGGCCGCAGCAGGGCGGTGGCCTTCGCCACGTTCGGCGGCCAGCCCTCGGTCGCCGCCACCAGCAGCGGCCGGGCCGGCTCCGCCCGCCGCAGCACGAAGTCCAGCACCTCCCCGCCGCCGGTCTGGATGTCGAGCGCGGCCCCGGCCCCGGCCAGCCGCTCCCCCGCCGACCGGGCGTACCCCCACGAGGGCCGCGCCTCACTGGCCCGGCCCTCGAACCACGAGAAGTCCCAGCCCTCGGTGGGCACGGCGGCGCCCTCGGCCACGAGGTCCTCGAAGGAACGGTGCGTCGTCATCTGTCCATGCTCCCAGGCGGGCGGGGACCGGCCCCCGCGGGCTGCGGTGCGGCCGCCCGGTACGGCAGTCCGGTCCGGCCACCGGTACGGCAGCCGGTGGCGGGCCGGCCGTGTCTCCGTCCCGGGCGGGCGGGCGGCGCCGCTGTCGGTCTCACGGGACCAAGGGGCGGACCTCCTGTGCGGCGAAGCGTACGAAGCCCTCCGGGTCGGGTTCGTCCGCGGTCGGCTGGAGGACGACGGTGTCCGCGCCGGCCTCGGCCAGCCGCCGTACCGCCGCCGCCACCGCGCCCGCGTCCCCGGCGACCCCCACGCCCGGCACCGACTCCAGTTTCTCCGCGGCGAGCTCGGCGCGCAGCCGGGCCCCGGCGCCGGGGCCCGTGGCGGTCAGGAGGTAGACGACGATCCGGTGCGGGCCGCCGCGTCCGGCCGCCCGCCGCCCCTCCTCGGCGAGCTGCCGGGCCCGCCGTACGCCGTCCGCCGGTGTGGCGCAGGTCAGGAGCGTGCCGTCGGCCTTCTCGCCGGCGAGGCGGAGCGTCCGGGGTCCGGTGGCGCCCGCGAGGACCTCGACCGGGCGCTGCGGCGGCCAGTCCAGGGCGACGTCGTCCAGCCGGACGTACCGCCCCTGCACGCTGAGCCGTTCCCCGCGCAGCAGGGCGCGCAGGGCGTCGAGGTGCTCGCCGAGCAGACCGAGCGGCGAGGCGGCGCGGGCGCCGACCTGGCCCATCCAGTCCTGCACGCCGTGGCCCACGGTCAGGATGGCCCGGCCGGGGAACATGCGGTCCAGCGAGGCGGCCTCCATCGCGGTGACGGCGACGTTCCGGAGCGGCACGGGCAGCAGCCCGATGCCGACCCGTACCCGCTCGGTCCAGGCGAGCGCGGCGGCGGCCGTGGAGATCCCGCCTTCCAGGAAGCAGTCCTCCCACAGCCACAGTTCGTCCAGGCCGGTGTCGTCCGCGAGGCGGGCGACGGACCGGAGCCGTTCGGGCGGGAGCTGGGGGCGGAATACGGCGCCGAGTTGGGTCATAGCGCTCCTTCCTAGTGGGGAGAACGGGAAAGGACAACGCATTTACGGGCGCGGCGGGCGGGGTGCCGGCCGTGGAAGGGGAGGGCGGGCATGGGGCGCTGGCGGGACGGACGCGGGCGGCTGACGGTGCGGACGGCCACCGGGGAGGCGCTCACCGCGCCGGTCCCGCTGGAGATCGCGGCGTCCTACCGGGCCCGGACCAAGGGGCTGCTGGGCCGGGACTCGGTCGACGGGGCGCTGCTGCTGTCGCCGGCGAGCGGGGTGCACACGTTCGGGATGCGGATGCCGATCGACGTGGCCTACCTGGACCGCCGGCTGCGGGTCGTCGCCGTCCGCACGATGCCGCCGGGCCGGCTGGGGCGGCCCCGCCTGCGGGCACGCCACGTGCTGGAGGCGGCGGCCGGGGCGATGGCGGGGTGGGGGGTGCGGGCGGGAGCGCGGATGGAGGTCTCGGAGACGGCGGAGACGGCGGGTTGACTCCCGGTGGGCGGCCCGGTCGCCCGCGGGGTCAGGGCCGGGTGCGCGGGAAGGAGACCTCCACCCGGCGGTTCTTGCGCCGGCCCTCCTCGGTGGCGTTGTCGGCGATCGGGTACTGCTCGCCGTAGCCGCGGACGTCGAAGGTGACGGACGGGCTGTTCAGGTCCTGGTCCAGGACTGCCTGTACGGCGTTGGCGCGCTGCCTGGAGAGGGTGTCGCCGTGGGCGGAGGAGCCGAGGTCGTCGGTGAAGCCGAAGACGCGGACGCGGGTCGCCTGCTGCTTCGCGATCTCCTCGGCGATGGTCGCGATACGGGTCTTCGCGTCGGCGCCGATGCGGGCGCTGTCCTTGCCGAACAGCACCTCGGCCTGGAGGGCGAAGGTCACATCGGCGTTCGTGTCCTCGCGCCGCTCGTCCCCGCTCTGGTCCTCCACGACCGACTTGATGTCCAGCACCTTGGCCTGGGCGAGCGTGGCGCCTTCCGGCAGCTTGAGGTCGGGGTCGGCGGGGTCGACCGCCACGGGCGCGGTGGCGGAGGGCTCGGTGCCGGGCGGTTCGCTGGGCCCGGCGCCGCCGGCGACGGCGGTGGCGGGCAGAGACGTGACGATCAGAAGCACGGCTCCGAAGAGGGCGAGACGGGGCACGGTGGTCACTGGGCGCTCACCCGGAGATCTCGATGCCGGCGGAGGAGAACGTCGGCAGTTGGAAGTCCACCTCGGTCACGCTCGCCGGAGGTGCCGGGAACTGCATGAAGACGGCCAGGGTGGCGCCGGATCTGAGGGTCGAGAAGCCGGTGGTCGTCAGCGGCCGTCCCTCGGTGTCCCGCAGTACGTAGTACCGCTTCTTGCCCTGTGTGTCGACCAGCGTGGCCCCGCCCAGGGATCTGCCGTTCTTGATGATCTCGGTCTCGTTCCCGCTCAGCGCGGAGGGGATGACGGCGGTCCGTGCCCCGTCGTTCTTCAGGGTGCCGTCGACCGTGACGAAGCCGCCCGTGTCGCGTCGCGCGGAGGTGATCTGGAGCAGCAGGCCGTCCGATCCCCGCAACTCCGCCAGCGGTCGGTCCGACTGCCCTTCCTGCGCGCTGGGGCCGGAGTCGTCCGTCCCGGTGGCGGACGCGGAGGTGTCCGGCTTCCCGTCGTCGCCGCCGCCTCCGCAACCGGCCGCACCGACGGCCAGTCCGGCCGCAACGCCGAAGGCGACCATCCCCCTGCGGGCCTTCGCAGTGAACCGCATGCTCATCGCTCCGCTTCCTTCGTCATCGGTCGTTCGCTGGTGAGTCGGCCAGGTGGACGTCGAAGAGGTCCTCGGGACCCGGCAGCCCGGTGGTGTCGCCCGGCTTCGGATGCCAGACCTTGTCCGCGCAGGTGAGCTGGGGCAGTGTGTCCCCTTCGCCCTTCCCGTCCTTGTCGTCCTTGTCGTCCTTCTCGTCCGCCCGGGTCCGCGCGTCGGACGGCGGGAGGCAGAGGGGTTCGATGACGGCGGTCGCGTGCGCCGTGGCGTGTACGTTCTCCGTGCCCGGCACGACGGAGTCACCCACGGACTTGTTCGTCCGGGCGTCGACCGCGTAGCGCAGCGGCGGCTGGAACGAGCACCGCACCGTCGCGTCGTTCTGGGCGGCGAGCTGGTCGGCACGCCAGCAGAAGTCGTCGGCTCCCGCGCCCTCGAAGATGGCCTGCCACTTGGCCGGGTCGCGTAAGTCCTCCAGCCACAGGGCCGCGAGCTGGTCACGGGTCTGCTGGGCCGCCGCCAGCGCCGCCGCGTCCGCCGCCGTCTGGGCGCCGCTCCGGTTCACCGCCGCCTGGCCCACGGCCAGGTAGGCCAATGCGAGAAAGAGCAGGCCCGCCACCACCGTGAGGTAGATGGGGAAGGCCTGCCCTGTGTCTCGGTGGGGAGGAATCAGCCGCCGGTGACCTCGGCGATCTTGTTCGTGATCGCGTCGTAGATCGACTGGCCGATGCTCGTGCCGGTGATCGCCAGGACGATCGCCACGACCACCGCGATGATGCCGAGGTACTCCACCGCGGTCTGCCCCTTGTCGCCGCGAGCGGCACGGGATCGCAGGTACGCGACGGTGGTGTTGAACCATTTGCTCACGGTCTTCCCCTCCAGCTTCGCCTCCGGTCCGGGCACCGTACGGCCCGACCCTCCCGCCCCCTGAGGGCCCCAGGGCCCAACCCCGGGCCCATTCGGTGTTCCGGGACGGCATGTCAGGCCACCCCCAGCCACTTCGCCGTCGCCTGGGACCGGGTGGTGGTGTGCAGCTTGGCGAAGATGCGGTTGATGTGGTTCTTGACCGTCTTCTCGCTGATGAAGCAGGCGGCGGCGATCTGCTGGTTGGTCATGCCGGACGCGATGAGGTCCATGATCTCCGCCTCCCTGGTACTCAGCCGGAACCGCGACCGGAACGACTGTCCCATAGGAGATTGCAACTGCGAAAGAGGTGAGGGGGTTGAATTTCCCGCCGAGTCGAGGGTGTTCGGGGTTTCGTGTGCAGGTGCATCGGACCGTAACGTGGTCAGCAACGCCTTCGCCGCGCCCGGTGTGACATGCGGCCGGCCCTCCCGCACGTCCCGTACCGCCCGCACCAGCTGCTCCGTCGTGAACTCGCCGTGCACCAGATATCCCCCCGCCCCCAGTCGCAGCGCCTCCCGCACGGTCTCCGTCTCGTGGCTGTAGGTGAGCATCATGACGGGAGCCAGCCGCACCAGGTGCGGCAACGCCGAGATTCCGTCGACTCCCGGCATGCGGACGTCGAGCAGGATCACGTCCGGCCGGTGCCGCAGCGCCGCCTCGTACGCCTCGCGGCCGTCCCCGGCCTCCGCCACCACCGTGGTGCCGGGACAGGCCGTGAGCAGCGCCGTCAGACCGGCGCGGACCACGGGGTTGTCGTCGGCGACCAGCAGCCGCAGCGGCGGGTCCGCCGGGGCCGGCGGCGGGAAGTCCGGCCGGGAAGAGCCGGGTGAGGGCCGCATGGTGCCTCCTGTCGTGAGTGGGTCGGACGTCAGGGCCGGGGAGCGGGGCGGGGCAGCGGGAGGTCCAGGCGCACTTCCGTGCCCCGCTCCCGCGTCCCCTTGCCGACGCGTATCCGGGCGCCCGCCTGCGCGGCCCGCTCCACCATGCCGAGCAGGCCGAAGTGGCCCGAGTCGCGCAGGTTCTCCAGGGTGGTACCGGGCGGCAGGCCGGTGCCGTCGTCGCGGATCGTGAGGCGCAGCAGCCGGCCGTCGACCGCCGCCCGTACGTCGACGCGGGTCGCACAGGCGTGCCGGTGGGCGTTCTCCAGCGCCTCCGTGGCGATGGCGAGCACATGCCGGGCGACGGGTGCCGGCAGGGCCGGGAGCACGGCGGGATCGTCCGCCGGCCAGTGGCAGGTGACCGGCAGGCCCGTGCGGCGGGTGAAGTCCCGGGTCTGTTCGGCGAGTTCCTGCCAGAGCGGCGGCCGCTGCGGCTCCTCCGGGCGGTCCCGGCGCAGGTCCGTCAGCAGTTCCCGGGACTCCGCCGCCGCGGTGCGCGCCGAGCGGGACACCAGTTCCGCCTGCTGCCGGATCCGGGCGGGATCCGGGGCGTCGGCCGAGGCGGTCAGCGCCAGGCCGTCCGCCGCCAGGGCCACGCCGTACAGGGTCTTGGCCAGCGAGTCGTGCATCTCCCGGGCCAGCCGGGCGCGTTCCGCGCTCACCGCCTCCGCCGCCGCGAGGCGTGCCTCGGTCGCCGTCAGCGCCTGGGTCGCGGCGCCGAAGCGGAGCATCAGGTTGCGCAGGGTGGAGCCCAGGGCGCCGGCGACGACGCACAGGCCGGGCAGGAGCAGGGCCTCGGCGACGGACGCCTGCCGGCCGGCCTTCAGGGTGGTATGCACCAGGAGCAGGATCAGGGCCTGGAGGGAGGCGAAGCAGGCCGCGCCGCGCCAGCTGTAGACCAGGCCGGCCAGGAGCGGGGTGCAGACGCTGACGTAGGCGAGGGTGGTGTCGGGGCCGGCCGAGACGAGGAGGAACGAGCCGAAGAGGGTGTCGGCGGCCAGCAGGCTGGGATGGCGCAGGAGGAGGGGGCCGAAGCGTTCCCAGTCGCGGAAGAGGACGTAGGACACCATGACGGTGACGACCACGGCCGCGCCGACCAGGCGGACGCCCAGACCGGGAGCCGCGTTGAGGAGGGCGGCGGGGGCCGAGACCACGATCATCGCCAGCCGGAAGCCGAGGACCTGGCGGCACATCGCCTGCAAGGCGCGGACCTGGAGCTTCTCGGAAGGCCCGGCCGGCAGGACGACCCGTCCCACCGCCCGCACCACGGCCGACGGCCGCAGCGCGGCCAGGCGCACGGCCCCCCGGAGCGCGCCCACCAGCCGAACGGCCACCCGACGCACGGCCGACGGACCAACGGCCTGCCCGGGCGCGGCCACCAGCCGACGTGCGGCCGGCAGACTCGCGCTCCGCCGGAGCCAGGCCGGCAGACGCGCGGCCGGCAGACGCGCCGCCCACCTGAGCGCGCCCACCAGCCGAACGGCCACCCGACGCACGGCCGACAGGCGCACGGCCGACAGGCGCACGGTCGGCCGGAACCAGGCCGGCGAACGCGCCGCCCACCGGTGCGCCGCCACCAGCCGAACGGCCGCTCGGCGCACAGCCGACAGGTGCCAGGCCGGCAGACGCGCCGCCCACCGGTGCCCGCCCACCAGCCGTACCACCGCCCCGCACACCGCCGTCAGCCGTAAGGCGACCCGGCGTGCAACCGCCCGTCCCGTCGCCGCGAGGCCACTGGCGGCC
This sequence comes from Streptomyces sp. NPDC017095, assembly GCF_044332325.1. Classification (NCBI taxonomy): domain Bacteria; kingdom Bacillati; phylum Actinomycetota; class Actinomycetes; order Kitasatosporales; family Streptomycetaceae; genus Streptomyces; species Streptomyces sp. NPDC017095. Next base: position 67,609 of record NZ_JBIROU010000013.1, on the reverse strand, counting down.
GCGGGGCCCGTGGTCGGCCGGCCGGGCGTTTCGCGGAGCCGCTGTGCCGGGTGGCCGCTCGGTGTCGGGCGGCGTCTCCGGCGAGCTTTTCCCTCCCCTCGGCCCGTCAGCCCCGTCGTCGTCACCTCGTCCTCACTTCCCCGTCAGGGAGCCGAAGTCCACGCCCGAGCCGAGGAGCAGGCCCGCGCCCAGCAGGAGCATCGTCGCCGGGACCATGAACGTGGTGATCATCAGCGTGGCCTTGGGCACCGCCCGCGCGGCCTTGCGGCGGGCGTTCTGGGCGTCGGTGCGGCGCATGTCCTTGGCCAGGGAGACCAGCGTGTCCACGATGGGCGCGCCCAGTTCCTCGCCCTGCTGCAAGGCCGTCACGAACATGGCGACCTGCTCGGAGTCGTTGCGCCGGCGCAGTTCGGCGAAGGCCTGGCGGCGGCTCATGCCGAGGTCCATCTGGCGCAGGGTGATGCGCAGTTCGTCGGCCCACGGGCCCTCGTAGCGGGACGCGACGCGGTCCAGGGCCTGCCGGAAGCCGAGGCCCGCGCTGACCACCACGGCCAGCACGTCCAGGAAGTCGGGCAGGGTGCGCTCGATGACGTCCTTGCGGACCCGGATCGCCGACCAGAGGCCGACCTCCGTCCAGAACGCGCCGAACAGGAGCAGGAGCAGGGCGACGAACCACTGGCCGCGCAGCAGGAAGACCAGGAAGCCGACGCCGCCGAGGGCGCCGTAGACGGCGCGGCGGGCCGCGTAGCGGTCGAGGGTCAGGCCGCCGGGGTTGCCGGCGAGGTCGATCCGGCGGCGGCAGCGGGCCACGAGCCGGGGGCCCATCAGGCGCAGGACCAGCGGCGCGTAGCGCATGCCCAGGCGGTCCACGACCGAGCCGACCGCGCCGGTGCGGGTGGCGCCGACCTCCAGGGCGACGGCGAGGTCGCCGGGGAGTTTCGCGTCCGCGCGGTACAGGCGGAGGCCGGCGAAGACGCCCCAGACGCCGGCGCCCGTCAGCAGGGCGAGCAGGAATGCCACCGGGTCACCTCCCTCAGACGTCGATCCGGCTGAGCCGGCGGATGAGGACGAACCCGACGGCGTACAGGGCGAACGCGACGACCACGCTGGCCTGGCCGGCCGGTGAACCGGTCATACGGTCGAGCGCGCCGTCCTTCACCCCGTTCATCAGGAACAACGCGCCGACCCCGAGAACGGGCACGGCGTACGAGGTCATGGTCACCTGGGAGAGCTGGGTGCGGATCTCGCGCCGGGTCTCCTTGCGTTCCTCCAGCGTCTCGGTGAGGTTGCGCAGCGCGGAGACCACCTGGCCGCCCGCCCGGTTGGACAAGACCAGGGTGGTGACCAGGACGACGAGTTCGCGGGAGGGCAGGCGGTCGGCCAGCTCGCCGAGCGCGTCGTCCAGGGAGTGGCCGACGGCCAGCTGGTCGGCGACCTTGGACAGTTCCTCGCCGGCCGGGGCCTCCAGCTCCTCCGCCGCCATGCCGATCGCGGTGCGCAGGGCGAGGCCGGCCTGGGTGGCGTTGGCCAGGATGCGGGCGAGTTCGGGGAGCTGGCCGATGAAGCGCTCGATGCGTTTGTGCCGCTGCCAGTTGAGGAACTGCACCGCCGCCCAGACGCCGAGGAGTCCGGCGAGCGGGCCGAAGAACGGGGCCAGGGTGGCCTGGCCGATCAGCCAGAGCGCGGCGACCGTGGCGAGCAGGGCGGCGAAGAACTCGCCCGGTGTGACGTCCAGGCCGGTCGCCGCGAGGCGCAGCTCCAGCCGGCGGCCGAGGCGGGTGCGGCGCAGCCGCCGGTCCAGGCCGGGGAAGCGGCGTCTGCGGCCGGCGGCCGGCGGCGGTCCGGCGAGCGCGAGCCGGTCCACGAGGGCGGCGCGCCGGGCCCGGCCCGAGGCGTAGGCGTGCACGCCGGCCACCGCCAGGACGCAGGCCAGCAGGGTGGCGCCGGTGGTGAGCTGGACGAGGGTGCGGAGTTCCATGGGCCTGGGTCCTACCTGGCTTCTCGGGTGGCGAGCTGGTCGGCGGTGCGGGCGACGCCGAACGCCTGTGGGACGGGCTGGCTCGCCATGTAGAGGCGGTCGGCACTGCGGCGGGGCAGCGGGAAGTAGCGGAAGGCGCCGTGGACGCGGCCGTCCGGGGTCATCGGCCGGGCCTCGAAGCGGGCGGCGGTGGCCAGCCGGTAGGGCTCGCCGCCGTGGCTGTCGAGCAGGGCGATCTCGGTGATGCGGCGGGCGCCGTCGGCGAACCGGGTGAGCTGGACGAGGACGTCGACGGCGCTGTTGATCTGGTCGTGCAGGGCGACGAAGGGCACCTCGACGTCGGACATCGAGGCGAGGGTCTGGAGCCGGGTGAGGGCGTCCTCGGCGCTGTTGGCGTGCACGGTGGCGAGGGAGCCGTCGTGGCCGGTGGACATCGCCTGGAGCATGTCCAGGGACTCGCCGCCGCGCACCTCGCCGACGACGATCCGGTCGGGGCGCATGCGCAGCGAGTTGCGGACCAGGTCGCGGATGGTGACCTGGCCCTTGCCCTCCACGTTCGGCGGGCGGGACTCCAGGCGGACCACATGGGTCTGCTGGAGCTGGAGTTCGGCGGAGTCCTCGATGGTGATGATGCGCTCGTGCGGCGGGATGAGCCCGGACAGGGCGTTCAGCAGGGTCGTCTTGCCGGTGCCGGTGGCGCCCGAGACGATGATGTTGAACTTGGCCTGCACCAGGCCGGCCAGCAGGTACACCATGTGCTCGTCCAGCGAGCCGAAGCCGACCAGCTCCTGGAGGGTGAAGGAGCGCGGGAAGCGGCGGATGGTGAGGACCGGGCCGGTCAGGGACAGCGGCGGGATGATGACGTTGACCCGCTCGCCGGAGGGCAGGCGGGCGTCCACCATCGGGTTGGACTCGTCCACGCGGCGGTTGACCGTCGACACGATCCGTTCGATGGTCTGCATGAGCTGGTCCGCGGAGACGAACCGCAGGGGGAGCTGTTCGACCCGGCCGCCGCGTTCCACGAAGATCGCGTCGGGGCCGTTGACCATGATCTCGGTGATGGAGGCGTCCTCCAGCAGCGGTTCCAGGATGCCGAGACCGAGGGCCTCGTCCACCACGCGGCGGATCAGCCGGGAGCGCTCGGCGGTGGACAGCACCGGGCCCTCGCGGCTGATGATGTGCCCGAGAACCCGCTCCAGGCGTGCCCGGCGCTCGGCGGCGGCCAGCGCGCTCATCTCCGCGAGGTCGATCTCCTGGAGCAGCTTGGCCCGGTAGGAGGCGACCAGGTGCCCCTCCTCGCCCCGGGCGCCGTTCTCCTCCGGAGTGCTGATGCGTGCCCGCAGGCTCATGGGTTCGCTTCTCCTCGGTCAGTGGTCGAGGGGCATGGTGGCGGACTTGGTGGCGTCGCCGAGGTCCCAGACGATGGCGGGGATGGGGACGGTGGCGGTGACGGTCACCGAGTCGCCGTTCTCCGCGGACGCGCAGGTCACGGTGAGTCCGCCGCCGACGGCGCCGGCGCAGGCCTGGGCGGGGGACTGCCGCAGGGACGCCGCCCGCGCCCCGGCCCGGGCCGCCGTGCCGGCCTGCTCGGCGGCGTAGGCGACGGCCCCGAGCTGGATGCCGGCCAGGCCGACGATCAGCAGCACGGGGACGAAGCCCAGGTATTCGATGGCGACCTGGCCGCGGTCGCGGGTCCGGCGGTACGGCATCTCAGCGTTTCGCCTCCTCGACGGCGCCGGCGTGGCCGGGCACGGTGACCGGGAAATCGACGAAGCCGGGGAAGAGGACGGGGACCCGCAGCCGGACGTCCGCCGTCACATAGCCGGATCCGCCGCACGGCGGCACCTCGGCGCCGGACCGCCAGGCGTCCGGCAGGTGCGCCAGCGCGGCCTCCCGGCAGGCCGCGGCCCGCTGTCCCGGCCGGGCCGCCGTGCCGGCCCGCACCGCCTCGTCGGCGGCGTTCCCGGCGAGCGTGAAGGTGTATCCGACGAGCACGGCCTGCCACATCAGCACCAGCGTCAGGACGATCAGCGGTGTCATGCCGAGCAGTTCGACGCTGACCTGGCCCCGGTCCCCGTCCGGTCCGCTCATCGCGGCGCTCACTCCTTCCGCCGCCGGAAGCCGGCCGGGCCGCGCCCGGCGCCCCGGTGGGAGGCGCCCTCGTCCGCCGGTTTCGCCAGGCCCAGTTCGGCCGCGAGGGCCCACAGCGCCTGGCGGACCGTGCTCCTGGCGTCGAGTTCGTGGACCCGTCCGGCGTCGACGACGGCGTGCAGTTCCCTGAAGTTGGCGGGTACGGCGGTCCGGGCGAGCGCCGTGCCGGTGATGCGTCCCACCAGCGCGGGCTGGATCTCGGCGGTGCGGGTGTGCCGGTTGACGACCACCGTCGTCTCCTCGGCCTTGCGGATCTGGAGCCGGTCCCACATCCGTACGGTCCGTTTGGCGGCGCGTACGGCGATCACGTCCGGGGTGGTGACGAGCAGGGCCGTGTCGGCCATCTCCACGGCGGCGGCGCCCGCGCCGCTCAGCTGGGCGCCGCAGTCGACGACGACGGTCTCGTACCGGGTGCGCAGGGCGCTGACGAGCTGGCGGGCGGCCCGGTCGGTGACCTCCTCGCCGCGTTCCCCCTCGGCGGGCGCGAGGAGCAGGGCGAGGCCGGTGTCGTGGCGGAAGACGGCGTCGGCGAGGACCCGGGGCGAGATGTCGGTGATGGCGGCGAGGTCGGCGACGGACCGGCGGAACTGGACGTCCAGGTAGGAGGCGATGTCGCCGGTCTGGAGGTCGAGGTCGACCAGGGCGGTGGCGCGTCCGGAGGCCTGGGCGGCCAGGGCGAGCTGGACGGCGGTCAGGGTGGCGCCCACGCCTCCCTTGGCACCGCTGACCGTGACGACGGTGCCGCCGGCCCCGGCGGGCGCCTCCGCGCCGTGCCCGAGGTGCCGTCGTACGCCCGTGGACCACTGGGCGACGGCCTGGACGCGGCCGGCGAGTTCCTCGTACGACAGCGGGAGCCCGACCAGACCCCGCGCCCCGGAGTCCATGGCGGCGGCGAACAGGCCGGGGCTCGCGTCGGTGGTGACGAGGACGACGCCGACGGCCGGGAAGCGCAGGGCGACCTCGCGGATCAGCTCCAGGGCCGGGACGGGGCCGATGCGTTCGTGGACGACGACCACCTCCGGGAGTTCGTCGACCGATTCGGCGGCGAGCCGGGCGAGGGTGTCGACCAGCTGGGTGGAGTCGGTGACCGGGGGCTGCGGCTCGGCGTCGGGGAGCTGGCTGAGCAGGGTGGTGAGGGAGCGGACGGCGTCCGGGTCCGTGCCGGCCGGGAGGATCCTGGTGGGCATGCGGGCCGCCTCTCACTTGTCCGTCGCGAGTTCGTAGGTGCGGTCCTCGTCGGGGACGCCGGTGGCGCTGCCGGGGGCCACGAGCGCGAGCCGGACGCGCTGGGCGAAGGACTCGGCGTAGGTGACGCGCTGGGCGTCGAGCGTGGACAGCGCGAAGGTGATGGGGACGGCTTCGGCGGGCTGTCGGCGGCTGTCGTCGTCGGGTTCGAGGGCGGTGATCCGGCCGACGTCGAGGACCCGGGCGTTGGTCACGATGATCTTCGACTGGTCGGGGTCGCCCTCCTTGCGGCCCTCGAAGGTGGCGTAGACGTTGACGCGCGAGCCGGGCGTGATCTTGCCGGCGACGCCGGTGGCCGCGTCGATCATGATGGCGACCTCCTGCTCGCCGGGCCGGAGGGCGGGCCGGTCGACGATCATGTCGGTCTGGAGCAGGGAGCCCGCGCGCAGGGTGGTCACGGCGATCTTGCCGCGGATCTGCCGCAGATCGGTGACCGCGTTGCCGGACAGCCACCGCTCGGGCATCTCTATCTTCTCGAACTGGTCCGCGCCGAGCGTCGTGTACGGCTTCACCTCGGACCTGACCCGGTAGGCGGTGACCTCGGGCCCGACCTTGGAGTTCGCGTCGTGGACGACGGAGAGCACGCCGGCGAACGCGCCCAGGGCGCACAGGGCCGACAGGATCAGGAGCAGCACGCCGCGGCGCTGACGGGAGTTCATGGACCGTGCTACCTCGTGGGGATCGGGCGGGCGGGCTTCGGGGCCGGGTCCGTGCGGGCCGGTCAGGCGGGTGCGCGCTGCTCCGGCGCGTGCGGCGCGGGCGGTTCGGGGGCGGGCGGGGCGGCCGAGCAGAAGACGCAGCGGTCGCCGATGACGTCGATGCCGCACCAGTGGCAGGTGGTCTGCCGTACGGAGGTGACCAGTTGGTAGAGGACCGAGAGGTCGGCGAGGTAGCCGCAGAACTCGACCAGGCGGTGGGTGCCCCACCACACCGGGGACTCGGCGGGCAGCGGGACCTCGCGCAGCCCGTGCACGCCCCACCGGGTGCCGAGCCCGGTGACCCACTCGCCCGGCGTCTGCCCCTTGGCGACCAGCATCCAGGTGCTGAACTCGGGGCCCTTGAGCGTGGTGTCGGGCGCGACCCTGACGAGCTGGGGTTCGGGGTGGGCGAGGACCGCGAACTGGCTGCCGGGCACCCAGGACCTGGCGTGCGCCTTCAGTCCGACCGGGACCCGGTCGAGCCGGGCGACGGAGCCGAGGACGGCGCCGGCGTGCAGGTAGTGGGTGAGCAGCCGGCCGGCGCAGGCGAGCACGCCCGGGCCGAGGTCGCAGGAGGCGAGCTGGCGTAACTGCCGGGCGAGGACGGCGACGCCGAGCGGCGGCAGGGCGGGCCGGAACACGGCGACGCGGTCGCTCTCCAGCAGCGCGCGCAGGGTGTACAGCCGCCGGACGACCGGTTCCGGGGTGGCCGGTGAACAGACGACGACGACATGGCCGTACTGCTCGGTGAGGGTGTGGAGCCCGGTGAGCGCCTCGTCGAGGGTCCCGCCGTCGAGGCCGGTCAGCACGACGGCGGGCATGGTCCGTTCGTCCTGCGCCGGCAGCGCCATGTCGGCGCTGGTCACGGCAATGGCAGTTGGCACGCGCAGCTCCCCGCTCCTCACACCCGCCCGGCCCGCCGGTGTCACTCCCGTGCGCCAGGGCGACTTCATTGCGTGACTACCCGAGCACTGTATCCACGGCCGTATGGCCGGAGAACAGCGTTGGTGAAGCCGGTGTGGAACTCTCCCGTGGCAAGTCCCGTCAAACCTGGACAGGTTGAGCGGTCCGTCGGGAACGGCTTTGGTCTGGACCTCTTGACACACCGATTGGTCTGGACCAACTTGGAGGCGAGCGGTGGCCACCGTCCCCAGCTCCCCTCCCCGCCCACTCCCCTCCGGAGGCTCCAGTGGACCGCGCAGCAGGCATACCCAGACCCCGCGGACGACGACTGGCGACATGGTCCGCCGCCACCGCCCTGGCCCTCTCGGTCGCCGGCCTCGCCACGGCCGGCCCCGCGTCCGCCGCGGACGTCAACAACGTGCGCAACGCGGGCTTCGAGTCCGGCCTGACCGACTGGACCTGTTCGGCCGGCAGCGGCGCGACGGTCTCCTCCCCGGTGCACGGCGGCACCAGCGCGCTGAAGGCCACCCCGGCCGGCCAGGACAACGCCACGTGCACCCAGAAGGTGGCGGTCAAGCCCAACTCCACCTACACGCTGAGCGCATGGGTGCAGGGCGGCTACACCTACCTCGGCGTGACGGGCACCGGCACCACCGACGTCTCCACCTGGTCGCCCGACGCACCGTCGTGGAAGCAGCTCACGACGACGTTCACCACCGGCTCCGCCACCACCTCGGTCTCGGTCTACACCCACGGCTGGTACGGCCAGGCGGCCTACTACGCCGACGACGTCTCCCTCTACGGCCCCGACGGCGGCGGTTCGGGCGGCGGCAATCCGGCCCCGACGGTCCCGGCCGCCCCCGCCGGCCTCTCCGTCGCCGGCACGACGTCCTCGTCCGTCTCCCTGTCCTGGTCGGCGGTGTCCGGCGCGACGGGCTACAACGTCTACCGCGACGGCACCAAGGTCACCGCGGTCACCGGCACCTCGGCCACGGTGAGCGGCCTCACGGCGTCCACGGCGTACTCCTTCCAGGTGACGGCGACCAACGCGGCGGGCGAGTCGGCGAAGTCGGCGACGGTGACCGGCACGACGACCTCCGGCACGGGCGGTGGCGGCGGGGGCAACGGCTCCCTGCCCAAGCACGCGGTGACCGGCTACTGGCAGAACTTCAACAACGGCGCCACGGTCCAGAAGCTGTCCGACGTGCCCGCGTCCTACGACATCATCGCGGTGGCCTTCGCGGACGCCACGTCCACCCCGGGCGCCGTCTCCTTCACCCTGGACTCCGCCGGCCTGGGCGGCTACACCGCCGACCAGTTCAAGGCCGACATCAAGGCCAAGCAGGCGGCGGGCAAGAAGGTCATCATCTCCGTCGGCGGCGAGAAGGGCTCGGTGTCGGTCGGCGACGCCACGTCGGCCGCGAACTTCGCGAACTCCGTCTACTCGCTGATGCAGACGTACGGCTTCGACGGCGTCGACATCGACCTGGAGAACGGCCTGAACGCGACCTACATGACGCAGGCGCTGCGCGCCCTGTCCGCCAAGGCCGGCCCGTCGCTGATCATCACGATGGCCCCGCAGACGATCGACATGCAGTCCACGTCGGGCGCCTACTTCCAGACGGCCCTGAACGTCAAGGACATCCTCACGGTCGTCAACATGCAGTACTACAACAGCGGTTCCATGCTGGGCTGCGACGGCAAGGTCTACAGCCAGGGCACGGTCGACTTCCTCACCGCGCTGGCCTGCATCCAGCTGGAGGGCGGGCTGGCCCCGTCCCAGGTCGGCCTCGGCCTGCCGGCGTCCACCAGGGCGGCGGGCGGCGGCTACGTCTCCCCCACGGTCGTGAACAACGCCCTGGACTGCCTGACGAAGGCCGTGAACTGCGGCACCTTCAAGCCGTCCAAGACCTACCCCGACCTGCGCGGCGCGATGACCTGGTCCACCAACTGGGACGCGGCCTCGGGCAACGCGTGGTCGAACGCGGTCGGCGCGCACGTGCACGCCCTGCCGTAACACCCGTCCGTACGGCAATTCCCGGCGCCCGGAGCCTCGTGCTCCGGGCGCCGTCGTGCGCGCGGCCGGACTCGATCGGTCGGCCGGGTACCGCGTTGCCCCGCCGACAGCCGGATGTGATGATCCGGCGCATGGCCGAACACGGGGGAGACGCCGGCGCGCGGGAGCGCGCCCGCAGGTCACGCCTGTACGACTACGCGGACCCGGCTGACCCTGGCGGGCCGGGGGCGTCCGCCGGTGACATCCGCGGGCGCCGCGGGTTCGCCGCCGTACTGGGCGAGTTCCGGCGTACGCCGGTGCTGGTGCCGGTGGACGGGGACGGCGCCCCGCTGACCGCCGACTTCGGCGGCGTGCGCTGGTTCTACGCCTTCTCGGACGAGGGGGCCCTGGCCCGTTTCGCGCTCGCGCGCGGCGAGGGCGGCCGGGAGTGGCCGTACCAAAGGTGGCTGGGCGCCCGCCTGCTGGACGCGGCGGTGCCCGCGACGGGGGTGCCGAGCGGAGTGGCGCTGGACTGCGCGGACGACGGGCGTGGCGTGGTCTTCCCGCCGGTGCGCGGGATCGTGCCGGACGCGGTGGCGGTGGCCGCGGACGGCGGGACGGGCGCGAGCGGTGAGCCGGGGCAGGACGGGGGACGAGCGGTGACCGACGGCAGGACGGGGGACGAGCGGTGACCGACGGCAGGACGGGGGACGAGCGGTGACCGACGGCAGGACGGGGGACGAGCGGTGAGCGGGAGCGGCGAGGATCTGCGGACCGAGGGTCTGGAACTCATCGCGAAGGGGCTGACCGACGCGCTCGGCGAGCTGAACGAGCTGGGCATGGTCGGCGCGGCCGGTGCCGGGCGCGGCTTCTCCGAGATCGCGCTGTCGGGGCTGGAGCTGGGCCACGAGGGTCTGACGGAAGAATTCACGTCGTTCTGCGAGCGCTGGGAGTGGGGCGTGCGCGCGCTGGTCGACGAGGGCAACGGGTTCGCCTCGAAGACGGGTCTGGCGGCCGGCACCTACTACGAGACCGACCAGTACATCGGGGGCACCTTCAAGATCGTGACGAACGCGGTGATCGGCAATCCGTACGCCTCCGAGGAGGAGGTGCAGAAGGAGAGCTGGGGACGGATCGCCGGCTCCGGGGCGTTCGGCGGTGACGTGGACTACAGCGGCGAGTCCTTCGAGCAGGCGTGGGCCACGGGCAAGGAGGGCTGGGAGACCGCCGGGCACGATGTGATGACGTCGGACACGATCGGGCCGATGCCGGGGGTGGGCGTGGCCGGGCTGCGCGAGGCGGCCGAGGGGCCGGACGAACGGCCGGACGAGCGGCAGCCGGGCGGTGCGGGCTGATGGGTCTGGGGGACATCACCAACGCGGTGCTCAGCGGGGGCGAGCACGCTCTCGGCCGCGGCAAGAAGCTCCTCGGCGAGGGGGTCGACTACACCACCGGCAAGATCGGTGACGGCCTGGACCGCCTCGGGGCGCACCGGTGGGCCGACGTGGTCGAGGACTGGGGCGACGGGGTCGCCTCCGACCTGGGGGCGACCCCGGGCGAGCAGCGGCTCGGCCGGACGGAGCAGGCGGACGAACTCGTCCACGGCAGCCCGGCGAGGATCCGGGCGAGCGCCCGGCACCTGCGGGACTTCCACGGGGCGTTCGACAGGGTCGGCCGGGGTCTGAAGAAGGTCGACTCCTCGGGGTGGCGGGGCGAGGGCGGTGACGCCTTCCGGGAGAAGTTCGGGGTGCACCCGGCCAAGTGGGCCGCGGCGGCCGCGGCGTGCGAGACGGCGGCGGAGGCCCTGGAGGCGTACGCCGACACGGTGACGTGGGCGCAGGGGCAGGCCAAGGAAGCCGTCGAGCTGTACCGGAAGGGCGTGAAGGCGTCCAAGGACGCGCTGGAGGCCCACAACCGGAAAGTCGAGTCCTACAACGCGAAGGCGGAGGCGGGCGAGGACCCCGGTCCGGAGCCGGGAACCTTCCACGATCCGGGCAAGGCGGCGGTCCAGGCCGCGCACCACACACTCGCCGAGGCCCGCAGGCAGCGCAACACCGCCGCCGCCGCGGCGCGGGGCAAGGTGAGGGAAGCCCTGGCCCACGCCCCGGCCGAGCCCCCGCCCCTGGACCGCGTCCGCGACGACCTCCGCGACAACGCCCAGGCGACGGCCACCGAACTCACCCACGTCGTCGGCGGCGCCCTGAAGGGCACCGCCGGCCTGGTCACCTTCGTCCGCGGTCTCAACCCCTCGGACCCCTACAACATCACCCACCCGGCCGCCTACCTGCAGAACGTCAGCCTGACGCTGTCGGGCCTGGTCTCCACCGCCGCCCATCCCGAGCGGACCGCGAAGACCATGTGGGAGGACTTCCGCAGGGACCCGTCCGAGTTCGGCGGGCGGATGACGCCCGAGCTGTTCGGCACCAAGGGCCTCGGCGCGGAGGCGGGCCTGGCCAGGGAAGCCGCGGAAGCGGGACTCGCCCGGCGGGCCGCCGGGACGGCGGCGGGCCGGGAAGCGCGGGCGGGAGCCGAGGGCGCGGCCGGGAAGACGGCCCGGGACACCGTGGACCGGGAACCGCCGCGGTACTCGCACGACGAGGACAGCACCACCAAGTGCGGCGACCCGGTCGACGTGGCCACCGGCGCGATGTACCTGCCGCAGACGGACGTCGCCCTCCCCGGCGTCCTGCCGCTGCTGCTGACCCGCCGGGTGGAGTCCGGCTACCGCCTGGGCCGCTGGTTCGGCCCGTCCTGGTCCTCGACGCTGGACCAGCGCCTGGAGATCGACGCGGAGGGAGTCGTCCACGTCACGGAGGACGGCCGGCTCCTGCCGTACCCGCACCCGGCCCCCGGCCTGCCCACCCTGGCCAGCCACGGCCCCCGCCTCCCGCTGGACCGGGTCGACGGCGGCTACACCCTCACCGACCCGCGGACCCGCGTCACCCGGCACTTCGCCGACCGGGGCCCCGGGCTGGCCGTCCTGGAACAGATCGACGACCGCAACGGCAACTGGATCACCTTCGAGTACGACGCCGACGGCACCCCGCTGGGCGTGCACACGAGCGCCGGACAGGGCGTCCGCGTCCGCACGGAGGCGGGCCGCGTCACGGCGTACCACCTCGCGGAGACCGGCGAGGAACTGAAGCGCTTCGCCTACACGGACGGCGACCTGACGGAGGTCGTCGGCTCCTCGGGCCTGCCGCTGCGCTTCACCTACGACGAGGCGGGCCGCGTCACCTCCTGGACGGACACGAACGACCGCGGCTACACCTACGCGTACGACGACCGGGACCGGTGCGTCGCGCAGGGCGGCACGGCCGGCCACATGACCCTCCGTCTGACCTACGAGGACCCCGACCCGGCCACGGGCCTGCGGACGACGACGGCCACGACGGCCGAGGGCCACACCCGCCGCTACCTGGTCAACGACACCTTCCAGGTCGTCGCCGAGACGGACCCGCTGGGCGCGACGACCCGCCACGTCCGCGACCGCCACCACCAGCTCCTGGCCACGACGGACCCGCTGGGCCACACGACGACGTTCGCCTACGACGAGGCGGGCAACCTCGTGCGGGTGGTCCGCCCGGACGGCCGCGCGTCGACGGCCGAGTACGACGCCCTCGGGCTCCCGGTGAAGGTCGTCGGCCCGGACGGCACGGTGATCCGCCAGACCTACGACGACCGGGGCAACCGCACGTCGGTCACGGACCCGGCGGGCCTGACCACCCGCGTCACCTACACCGACGCCGGCCACCCGGCGTCGGTGACGGACCCGCTGGGCCACACCACGCGGGTGGTCTGCGACCGCGCGGGCCTCCCCGTGGAGATCACCGACCCGCTCGGCGCCGTCACCCGCTGCGAACGGGACGCCCTCGGCCGTCCGACGGCCGTCACGGATCCCACCGGCGCCACCACCCGCCTGGAATGGTCGGTGGAAGGGCGGCTGACCCGCCGTACGGCCCCCGACGGCACGACGGAGACGTGGACGTACGACGGCGAGGGCAACTGCACGAGCCACACGGACCCGCTCGGCGGTGTGTCCCGCTTCGCGTACACGGACTTCGACCTGCTGACCGCCCGCACCGGCCCGGACGGCGTCCGCTACGAGTTCGGCCACGACAGCGAACTGCGCCTGACGAAGGTCACGAACCCGCAGGGCCTGACGTGGACGTACGAGTACGACGCGGCGGGCCGCCTGGTGCGGGAGAAGGACTTCGACGACCGCGCGCTCACCTACGCCTACGACGCGGCGGGCCGGCTCATCGCACGGCGGAACGCCCGCGGCGAGGTGACGGCCTTCGAGCGCGACGCACTCGGCCGGGTGCTCCGCAAGACCACGGCGGACGGGACCACGGCCTACGCCTACGACCTGACCGGCCGGCTCGCCCGGGCGACGACCCCGGACGGCACGACCCTGACGCTCCTCCGCGACCGCCTCGGCCGCCTGCGTGCGGAGACGGTGGACGGCCGCACGGTGACGTACGCGTACGACGCCCTGGGCCGCCGCGTGGGCCGCGTGACGCCGGCCGGGGCGGTGACGACGTGGTCGTACGACGCGGCGGGCCGCCGCACGGGCATGGTGGCGTCGGGCCGGACGATCGACTTCACGTACGACGACGCGGGCCGCGAACTGACCCGCCGCGTCGGCGGGACGGTGGCCCTGGAACACGCCTTCGACCCGGTGGGCCGGCTGACCCTCCAGTCGGTGACCGGCGCCGGGGGCCGCAGGATCCAGCACCGGGCGTACACCTACCGCGCCGACGGCAACCTGACCGGCATCGAGGACCACCTGTCCGGCTCCCGCCGCTTCGACCTGGACGCGACGGGCCGGGTGACGGCGGTCCACGCGGCCGGCTGGACGGAGCGGTACGCCTACGACGAGGCGGGCAACCAGACCGAGGCGTCCTGGCCGCCGGACCATCCGGGCGGCGAGGCCACGGGGTCCCGCGCCTACGCCGGCACCCGCATCACCCGGGCGGGCGGCGTCCGTTACGAGCACGACGCCCTGGGCCGTGTCACGCTCCGCCGGAAGACCCGTCTGTCCCGCGGGCCGGACGTCTGGCGCTACACCTGGGACGCCGAGGACCGCCTGACCGCGGTGACCACCCCGGACGGCACCCGCTGGCGCTACACGTACGACGCCCTGGGCCGCCGCACGGCGAAGCTCCGGCTGGCGGAGGACGGCGAGACGGTGGCGGAGCGGGTGGAGTTCACCTGGGACGGCACGACACTGTGCGAGCAGACCACGACGTCCCCGGACCTCCCCCACCCGGTCACCCTCACCTGGGACCACCAGGGCCTGCGGCCCCTCGCCCAGACGGAACGCCTCACCACGGCCCACGACCCCCGCCAGGAGATCGACTCCCGCTTCTTCGCGATCGTCACGGACCTGGTGGGCACCCCGAGCGAACTGGTCGACGAACAGGGGGACATCGCCTGGCACACCCGCAGCACCCTGTGGGGCACGACGGCATGGTCGACGACGAGCACGACGTACACCCCCCTGCGCTTCCCCGGCCAGTACTACGACCCGGAAACGGGCCTGCACTACAACTACTACCGCCACTACGACCCACAAACAGCCCGCTACCTCACCCCAGACCCCCTGGGCCTGACCCCCGCCCCCAACCCCTCGACCTACGTCCCCAACCCGCACCTCGCGACCGATTCACTGGGCCTCGCACCGGAGGAATGTCGTAAGTTGGGGCTTTCTCCGGCCGCACAGCGAGCCATTGAGAAGTTCGAGAACATCAGGCAGGACCCACTGGGTGAGGTGAACTCGCAGGCCAACCACAATCACTACGACGCGGCCCGGCGAGAGGCGAATGGAGAGGTCGTGGCCATGAGGCCGGACGGCACACCGTTCGACCACATCAGTGAACTGCAACAGGCGCGAGACGGCTTGGACCGAGTGAGGCGAGTACTGGAACGCGAGATCGGCACCCCACCGGATTCACTGACGGATCGAGGGTTGGACGTACTCGTGACGAAGCGCAAACATGTCATCGAGGAGCTTGACCGCCTCAACGGGTTCCTGCATTCCATCGGACATCGGAAATAGGTCGGTCAGGGATGGGAATCCGAATGCTCTCCGAGTTCGTCGACCGGGACAGCACTATCGAGGACCTGGAGGGAAGCCGATGGCCCGATCCTCCCGGTGACAGCACCCATCTGGTCCGACGCGTGCACGCATTGAGGCGGCAGGCCATCAAGGACCTGTCCGTGGAGGACCTGCGCCGGCTGATCACCCAGGACGTCGGTCTTCGCTGGCTCCTGCCCGTCGCCCTCGACTTCCTGCGCGAAACAGCGCCGCAAGAGGCGGAGACGGGCTGGTATGACGATGACCTGCTCTCCGCAGTGCTGACCCGCAAGGAAGAGGTGTGGCGGAATGCTCCTCACCTCGCACGCCACCTTGACGAGACGGTGCGCATGCTGACGGATCTCTCACCCTATGTGCAGCAGGAAGTGGACGATTACCGGGCCGCCCTCTCCGACGTGCTGGGCTGAGAGGACGACTGGACGTCAGCGGCGGCTTCTGTTCTGTCGCCCGTTCCGGTGAGTGGAGGGGTCGTCGGGTGTGGGGCGTCCGGCCGGTTTCGGACGGACCCCGTGACGTGTGCTTGACCTGATCATGTCAGGCGCGCAGCATGAGCCCCGACCCGCACAGCCGGCTCACAGGGAGCCCCGCCGACGGCCCCCGGTGGGTCCGTGTCCAGCACGTCGCAACGGGAATGATCCCGTCTCCACCCACCCCCACGAGGAGAGTTCATGCGACTTCGCATCCGCGGCAGACGTACCGCCGCTCTCGGCGCCCTCCTGGCCCTCGCCCTCGCCGCCCCCGTCTCGGCCGGTGCCGGCCAGGCCGGTGCCGACAGCGCGCGCAGGGCGGCGCCCTCGGCCGAGGACGTCCGGCAGTACGAGATCCAGCAGCGGACGACCCCCGTGTCCCGTACGGCCATCCAGGCCGCCGGGGTGAGCGTGGACGAGGCCGACGAGGAGAGCGTCGTCGTCTCGGGACGGGCGGAGCAGATCGGCGAGCTGCGCCGGATGGGGTACGACGTGCGGCCGTTGGGCGCGGCGCCGCAGCGCTCGGAGATCCGGCTGCACGACTTCCCCAGCGCCGACGCGAAGTACCACAACTACGCCGAGGCCAACACCGAGATCGACCAGCGGCTCGCCGCCTACCCGGGCATCATGAGCAAGCGGGTGATCGGGAAGTCGTACCAGGGCCGGGACATCATCGCCGTCAAGGTCAGCGACAACGTGGGCACCGACGAGAACGAGCCCGAGGTGCTGTTCACCGCCCACCAGCACGCGCGCGAGCACCTGACCGTGGAGATGGCGCTGTATCTGCTGCGCGAACTCGGCGCCGGCTACGGCACCGACCCCCGGATCACGGACATCGTCAACAGCCGGGAGATCTGGATCGTGCCCGATCTGAACCCGGACGGGGGCGAGTACGACATCGCCAGCGGGTCGTACCGGTCGTGGCGGAAGAACCGGCAGCCCAACTCCGGTTCCTCCTACGTCGGGACTGATCTGAACCGGAACTGGAACTACAAGTGGGGCTGCTGCGGCGGGTCCTCCGGATCGGCGTCCTCCGAGACCTACCGCGGGTCCGCCGCCGAGTCCGCGCCCGAGGTGAAGGTCGTCGCCGACTTCGTGCGCGGCCGGGTCGTCGGCGGCAGGCAGCAGATCAAGGCCGGGATCGACTTCCACACCTACAGCGAGCTGGTGCTGTGGCCGTTCGGGTACACGTCCGCGGACACGGCCACCGGGATGACCGCGGACGACGCCGCCGCGTTCCAGGCCGTGGGGCGGAAGATGGCCGCCAGCAACGGCTACACGCCCGAGCAGTCCAGCGACCTGTACATCACGGACGGCTCGATCGACGACTATCTGTGGGGTACGCAGAAGATCTTCGACTACACCTTCGAGATGTACCCGGCCTCGTCCTCCGGCGGCGGCTTCTACCCGCCCGACGAAGTCATCGAGCGGGAGACCTCCCGGAACAAGGACGCCGTGCTGCAGCTCCTGGAGAACGCCGACTGCATGTACCGGTCGATCGGCAAGGCCGCCCAGTACTGCGGCTGACGGCTACGCCTCCTCGAAGTAGGCGTCGAGCACCGCGTCCAGCCGCTCGTCCCACTCCTTGAAGCGCGCCCGGGCCGTCGCCTCGATCTCGATCGGGAACCAGCGGCGGTCCGGGGTGTGCACGGTGATCGTGAAGCGCTTGCCGAAGCGGGACGCCTCCGTCTCCACCGCGGCGATCTCGTCCCAGCGGAAGTCGCAGGCCTCCTCGTCCAGGCTGAGGCGGACGCCCCGGCGGTCGGCCACGATCCGCGCCCGCCGGTCGGCCGCCTCGAAGACCGGACCGTCCTCGGCGGCCTCGTCGGCGTCCACGCGGTCCTCGGCGGGTTCCCCGGGCTCCGGTTCCCCGGCCGGCTCCTGCCGCCCGGGTTCCGCCGGCTCCTCCGCCGCGGTGTCGTCCGCCGGCTCCGCGGTCACCGCCGCGGCCGGCGCAGGACGCGTGATGCCCGGGATGAACGCCGGGTCCAGGACGGCGCCCGGCACGGGCTCGGCCTTCACCAGGTCGACCTTCAAGGGCGCGGCCTTCGACGGCGCGGCCTTCGACGGCTGGGCCTTCGAGGGTCCGGCCTTCGGCGTTCCGGCCTCGGACGTTTCGGCCTCGGACGGCTCGGCCTCGGACGGCTTGCTGCTCGCTCCTATGCGCTGCTCCACGGCGGCAGTATGGACGACTTTCCTGTGCCGGAACCAGTCAGCTCACGAACACGCCGGTCACCGCGGCCACCGCGAACCCCGCCAGTGACAGCACCGATTCCAGGACCGTCCAGGTCCGCAGCGTGTCCCGCTCGCCGATGCCGAAGTACTTGGCCACCATCCAGAAGCCGCCGTCGTTGACGTGCGAGGCGAAGATGGAGCCCGCCGAGATGGCCATGATGACCAGCGCGCCGTACGCCTGCGAGTGGTGACCTTCCGTCAGCAGCGGAGCGACGATGCCCGCCGTCGTCACGATCGCCACCGTCGCCGACCCCTGGGCGACCCGCAGCACGAGCGCGATCAGATAGGCGAGGACGATCACCGGCAGGCCGACGCCGTGGAAGGTGTCCGACAGCGCCTGCGCGACCCCGCAGGCCTTCAGCACGGCACCGAAGACACCGCCCGCGCCGACCACCAGCAGGATGTTGCCGACCGGCTTGAGGGAGGAGGTCGACACCTTCTCCAGGGAGGCGCGGGACCAGCCGCGGCGGATGCCGAGGAGGTAGTAGGCGAGGAACAGGGCCAGGGTCAGGGCGACGAACGGGTTGCCGAGGAATTCCAGCACCGAGCGGCCCCCGGACGGGTCCAGGGCGATCGAGGAGAAGGTGGCGGCGAGGATCAGCAGCAGCGGCGTACCGATGATGGCGAGGACCGCGCCGAGCGGCACCGGCCGCTCCTCCGGCGCCACGCCCTGGGCGCGCTGCTCCGCCAGCACCGCGCGCCTGGCCTCCTGGGCCGCCTCGGCCATGTCCTGCGGTACGGCGACGAAGATCCGCCGGCCGATCCAGGCGGCGTAGGCCCAGGCGGCCAGTACGGCGGGCAGCCCGCAGACGGCGCCCATGAGGATGACCCAGCCGAGCTGGACGTGCAGCAGGCCGGCGGCGGCGACCGGGCCGGGGTGGGGCGGCAGGAAGGCGTGGGTCATGGACAGGCCGGCGAGGAGCGGGAGGCAGTAGAGCAGCACCGACTTGCCGGATCGTTTCGCCGCCGCGTAGACGAGCGGGGCCAGGACGAAGATGCCCACGTCGAAGAAGACCGGGATGCCGAACAGCAGTCCGGTCAGGCCCATGGCGAGCGGGGCGCGGCGCTCGCCGAACAGGGCCAGCAGGCGCGCGGCCAGCACCTCGGCGCCGCCGCTGACCTCCAGGATCGCGCCGAGCATCGTACCGAGGCCGATGATGATCGCGACGTGGCCGAGGATGCCGCCCATGCCGGACTCGATGGTGGAGACGGCGTCGGAGCGCTGGACGGTGCCGAAGAGTTCGGTCACCGACAGCCCGGCCAGCAGGCCGACGGCCACCGAGACGGCGAGCAGGGCGACGAACGGCTGGAGCCGGACCTTGATGATCAGGAAGAGCAGCAGGGCTATGCCGAGGCCGGCGACCGTGAGCAGGCCGGGCGTGCCGTCGAGCAGGAGGAGCAGACCCCCGGTGTGCGGTGGGGCCGCGGGGGCGGGGGCGGAGAGCGGGAGGGACATGACGGGGTCCTCTTCGGGGCTCGCATACTGCTTTCGGGCAGGGCGGATCGCGGCACGGCGCCCCGGAGGGTGCCGTGCCGTGCGGGAGGCGCGGGTGCGGTGCGGAGGCCGGCCGGCAGGGCCGGCCGGGGTGCGGCGCGGACGTCAGCCGAGGACGGCGAGCGCGTCGATCTCGATGAGGAGGCCGGCCGGCAGGCCGACGTAGACCGTGGTGCGGGCGGCGGGGGGCTGGGTGAGGCCCTGCTCCTCGAAGTAGGCGTTGTAGATCTGGTTCAGCTCGGCGAAGTGGTCCACGTCCGTGAGGTAGACGCGGATCATCATCACGTCGTCCCAGGTGGCACCGCCCTCCTCCAGGATCGCCTGGACGTTGGCGAGGGTCTGGAGGGTCTGCTCGACGAGGCCCGGGCCGGCGGGCGTCGGGGGCTTGCCCTCCTCGGCGGGCAGGAAGCCGACCTGGCCGGCGACCTGGAGGATGTTGCCCTTCTTCACGCCGTGCGAGAACTGCGCGGGCGGGGTGGTGTGGGTCTTCGGGGTGAGCGCGGTCTTCTCGGTCATGCGGGGGTGCCCTTCACTGGCGTTCTTCCGGAGTACTCGCCGCTGACGGCGTCCGCGGTGCGGCGGACCAGCGGGAGCAGGGTGAGGAGTTCCTCGGCCGTGACGACCACGTTCGGCGCGGAGACCGACATCGCGGCGACCACCCGGCCGTCGGCGCCGCGGACGGGCGCCGCGACGCAGTTGATGGACTCCTCGTGGCCGCCGAGGTCGGTGGCCCAGCCCTGTTCGCGCACCGTGGCCAGCTCCTTCAGGAACGCTTCGGCGTGGGGTGTCGAACGGGACGTGTACAGGGGGTAGTCGAGCCGCTCGGCGAGGGCGCGGCGCTCGGGCGCCGGCAGGTCGGCCAGGAGCAGCTTGGCGACGGCCGCGACCGTGATGGCCACCGGCTTGCCGATCCGGGAGTACATGCGGACCGGGTAGCGGCTCTCCACCTTGTCGATGTAGAGCACCTCGTTCTCCTCGTAGACGGCGAGGTGGACGGTGTGTCCGCAGCTCTCGTTGAGGCGTACGAGGTGGGGGTGGGCGATCTCGCGGATGTCGAGGTTCTCCATCGCCTCCTGGGCGAGGGCGAAGAGGCGGGCGCCGAGGCGGTAGCGCTGGTCGGACTGGCGGTAGACCAGGCCGTGTTCGTGCAGGGTGCGCAGGAGGCGCAGGGCCGTGGACTTGTGCACGCCGAGCCGGTCGGCGACCTGTCCGAGGTCGGCTGGGCCCTCGGCGAGCAGCGGCAGGATGCTCAGGGCGCGGTCGACGGTCTGACTCATGGGATGTTCGCCTCCTTGGGGGCCCGCTCGGCCTGCGTCCAGCCGGGGCCGAGTCGAAGTCTCTCCCATGCGCCGTCGTCCAGGGCGGCGAGCCGGTCGGCGTGGTCGCGGGCGGGGGGCGGCGCGAGGTCGCCGGGCGCGGTGAGGGCGGCGGCGGCGAAGAGGTGGCCGTGCCGCAGCCGGGCCGCGAGGGGCAGGCCGCGGAGGGTGGCGGAGAGGAAGCCGGCGGCGAAGGCGTCCCCGGCGCCGGTGGCGGCCACCACGGCGGTGTGCAGGGCGGGCCGGAAGACGCCGCCGGGGTGTCCGGGCGCGAAGGCCGTGGCGCCGCGCGCTCCCTGTTTCACCACCAGCAGGCGGGGCTGGGGCAGCAGCCGGCGGACGGCGGCGGGGCCGCCGGTGACCCCCCAGGCCTGCGCGGCCTCGTCCGCGCCCACGAACACGAGGTCGGCGCGCCGGGCCAGTTCCAGCAGGATCGCGCCGCCGTCGGTGTCCCGCCACAGGCCGGGGCGGTGGTTGACGTCGAAGGAGACCAGGGGGCGTCCGGCGCGGGGTGCGGTCAGCGCGCGCGCCAGCTCCCGGCACGGCTCGGACAGAGCGGCCGTGATCCCGGTCAGGTGCAGCACCCGGGCCGCGTCCGCCGCCGCCAGGTCCACGGTGTCCGCCGACATCGCGGACGCCGCCGACCCGGCCCGGTAGTACGCCACCTCGTGGGCGCCGGTGCCGCGTTCGCCGGCCGTGCGGAAGTAGACGCCGGTCGGGCGGCGCGGGTCGCGGCCGACCGCGGACACGTCGACCCCGTGTCCGGCGATCCGTTCCACCAGGTGGTCGCCGAAGCCGTCCGCGCCGACCCGGCTGATCCAGCGGACCGGGTGCCCGAAGGCGGCCAGGGCGCAGACCACGTTGGACTCGGCGCCGCCGATGGCCCGGTCGAAGGAGGGCACGTCGGCGAGGCGGCCGGGGCGGCCGGGCAGGAAGGTGACCATGGACTCGCCGAGCGCGGCCACGTCCACGACGTCCGGTGGGCGCACGGCGGGCGAGGCGTGAGCAGCGTCGTCGATGATGACTCCTGTCAGTTCGGGAGGACGGCCGCCGGGGTCTGGGGGTGGCGGCCCGTGCGGGTGACGGCGCCGGGGTCCGGTTGACGGTCGTCGTTGACCCGGTGTTCGGCGAGATGCTAGACACCACTCAGCACCGCATGCAATGGCCGTTGCACACCGCGCAATAGCCGAGAGAGGGGCTCCATGAGCACCGAAGCGCTCGCCCAGCAGGCCGCGGACCGCCTCGCCCGTCTGGCCGGGGAACGGGTCGACCACCGCTTCAAGGGCCTCCCGCCGGACGCCGACGGGCTGACCGTCGCCGATCTGGCCGCCCAGCGCCGCAACCTCTTCCGGGAGTCCGACGGCTTCACCACGCCGCTCCTCGCCCTGTCCGCCGAGCGCCTGGAGCACAACCTCGCGCTGATGGAGACGTACACCGCCCGGCACGGCCTGGCCTTCGCCCCGCACGGCAAGACCTCCATGGCCCCGCAGCTCTTCCACCGCCAGCTCCGGCGCGGCGCCTGGGGCATCACGCTGGCGGTGCCCCACCAGGTGCGGGTGGCACGGGCGTTCGGCGTCCGGCGGATCTTCCTCGCCAACGAGCTGGTGGACGCCGCCGCGCTGCGCTGGATCGCCGCCGAGCTGGCCGCCGACCCGGAGTTCCGCTTCGTCTGCTACGTCGACTCCGTGACCGGGGTGGAGCGGATGGACGCGGCCCTGCGCGGCGCCGTCCGCCCGGTGGACGTGGTCGTGGAGCTGGGCGCGGGCGAGGGCGCGCGGACCGGGGTGCGCGACGCGGCGGAGGGCGCGGCCGTCGCGGCGGCGGTGGCGGGCGCGGCGGCGCTGCGGCTGGCCGGGGTGGCGGGCTACGAGGGCGAGGTGCCGGGGGCCGATCCGGAGCGCGTACGGGCCTATCTGCGGCGGCTGGTGACGCTGGCCGCCGCCCTGGACGGCGCCGGACGGTTCGCCGGGACCGAGGAGATCGTGGTGAGCGCGGGCGGCAGCGCCTGGTTCGACGCGGTGGCCGAGGTCTTCGCCGAGCTGCCCGCGCTGTCCCGGCCGGTGCTGAAGCTGCTGCGCTCGGGCGCGTACGTCTCGCACGACGACGGGCACTACCGCAGGCTCACGCCGTTCACCCGGGTCCCGGAGGAGGGCGCCCTGGAACCTGCCTTCCGGCTGTGGGCGCAGGTCGTCTCCCGGCCCACCCGCGAGCAGGCGTTCGCCAACGCGGGCAAGCGGGACGCCGCCCACGACCTGGACCTGCCGGCCGCCCAGGTGGTACGCCGGGACGGTGTCGAACGCCCGGCGACCGGCGTCACCGTCACCGGCCTGTCCGACCAGCACACCTGGCTGCGCACGGACCCGGAGGCGGACGTCGAGGTCGGCGACTGGATCGGGTTCGGCCTGTCCCACCCGTGCACGTCCTTCGACAAATGGCAGCTCATCCCGGTCGCCGAGGCCGACGGCACGGTGGTCGACTACATCCGTACGTTCTTCTAGGAGGCCCGCGTGGAGGACCTGGTCATCCGGGACGCCGAGGTCGTCGACGGCAGCGGGGCGGACTCCTACCGCGCCGACGTGGTCCTCGACGGCGGCCGGATCGTCAGAATCGTCAAGGAGGCCGCCGCCGCGGGCTGCCAGCGGCCCGGCGCGACACGGGAGCTGGACGCGGAGGGCCTGGTCCTCTCCCCGGGCTTCATCGACATGCACGCCCACTCCGACCTGGCCCTGCTGCGCGACCCCGACCACAGCGCGAAGGCCGCGCAGGGGGTCACGCTGGAGGTGCTCGGGCAGGACGGGCTGTCGTACGCGCCGGTGGACGACCGCACGCTCCAGGAGGTGCGGCGGGCGATCACCGGCTGGAACGGGTACGGCGACGACGTCGACTTCGACTGGCGGGACGTCGGCGGGTACCTGGACCGGCTGGACCGCGGGATCGCCGTGAACGCGGCCTACCTCGTCCCGCAGGGCACGGTCCGGGCGCTGGTGGTCGGCTGGGAGGACCGCGAAGCCACCCCGGCGGAGCTGGACCGGATGCGGCGGCTGGTCGCCCAGGGGCTGGAGCAGGGCGCGGTGGGCATGTCGTCGGGGCTGACGTACACGCCCGGCATGTACGCCGAGGAGGCCGAACTGACCGAGCTGTGCCGGGTGGTGGCGTCCTACGGCGGCTACTACTGCCCGCACCACCGCTCCTACGGCGCCGGCGCGCTGGAGGCGTACGCCGAGATGGTCGCCCTCGCCCGGGAGGCGGACTGCCCGCTGCACCTCGCGCACGCGACGATGAACTTCGGCGTGAACGAGGGCCGGGCGCCCGACCTGCTGGCGCTGCTCGACCGGGCCCTGGCGGCGGGCGCGGACATCACGCTGGACACCTATCCGTACACGCCCGGCTGCACCACCCTGGCGGCGCTGCTGCCGAGCTGGGCGAGCGAGGGCGGCCCCAAGGAGATCCTGGCCCGGCTCGCCGACCCGGCGACGGCCGCGCGCATCCGGCACGACCTGGAGGTCACCGGCTCCGACGGCTGCCACGGTGTGCCCGTGGACTGGGACACCGTCGAGATCTCCGGGGTGGCCGATCCGGCGTTCGGCGACTTCGTGGGCCGCACCGTGCGGGAGGCGGCCGGCCTGCGCGGCGAGTCCTGCTGGGCCACGGCCCGGCACCTGCTGGTGCGGGACCGGCTCGGCACGACGGTCCTCCAGCACGTCGGGCACGAGGAGAACGTCCGCGCCATCATGCGCCACCGCGCGCACACCGGCGGCTCCGACGGCATCCTGCGCGGCAGCAAGCCGCACCCGCGGGCGTACGGCACCTTCCCGCGCTACCTCGGGCACTACGTACGGGAGCTGGGGGTGCTGACGCTGGAGGAGTGCGTCGCCCACCTCACCTCCCGGCCCGCGGCGCGGCTGCGGCTGCCGGACCGCGGGCTGGTGCGCGAGGGGTACCGGGCCGACCTGGTCCTGTTCGACCCGGAGACGGTCGCGCCCGGTGCCACCTTCGCGGAGCCCCGGGCGCTGCCGTCCGGCATCCCGTACGTGCTGGTCGACGGCCGGTTCGTCATCGAGGACGGCCGGCGCACGGACGTCCTGGCCGGGCGGGCGGTCCGCCGCACTCCGGTGTGACCGCCCGCCCGGCGGCGGTCACGGCTTGGGCAGGGTGCAGCCGACCGCGCTCAGGTTGAGCTTGTTGCCGGTGGTGAAGCAGGCCGGGATGTTGTAGATCTCCTGGGCGTAGTTGATGCCCTGGCGGACGGTGACGTTGCCGCTCGCGTCGACCTCGCACGGGTTGTTCACCGTGCAGCGCTCGCCGTCCTCGTTGCCGGTGTTGTTGACGGCGACGACCTTGCCGGTGGCGGTGTCGATCACCGGCGAGCCCGAGGTGCCGCCGATGGTGTCGCAGGCGGAGGTGTAGCGGACCGAGTCCTTGAAGGTCCAGTCGCCCTCCTTCAGCCGGTACACGAACCCGTCTATGTTGCAGCTGTAGATCCGCTTCCAGTAGCCGGACACCACCTTGATGCCGGTGCCGGCCACCGGGTGGGTGTTCTGCACGGTGAGCGGGCTGATGCCGTAGGAGCTCTTGATGGCCGCGTACGTCGTGGTGGTGCGGTAGATCGTGACGTCCGTGTCCGTCATGGTCGAGTAGACGACCTGGTTGGCGCGGAGGGTGGCGATCTTGGTGCCGGCGGAGTTCAGCAGGCCGAAGGTCCGGCTGGAGGACTGGCCGGTGATCACCTGGCCGGCGCCCGGCATGCCCGTCTCCAGGCAGTGGCCGTTGGTCAGCACGAGGGCCGGGTCGGTGTCGGCGGAGTTGGGGAAGCGGATGACCGAGCCGGAACAGTTGCTGAGCGAGACGGTGCCGGCGAAGTCGACGGTGACGGCGGCGGCCTTGGCGGCGTGCGGGGCGGCGGCCTGGACGGCGGTGGCCTGGGCGGCGCTGTGCGGGGTTGCGCTGTGCGGCGCGGCGAGCGCCGGCGTGGCGCCCAGTCCGGCTGTCGCCAGGACGGTGAGGACGGCAAGGAGAGGCTTCTTCACGTGGGGGTCCCCTTACGACGGGGGCGACCGGAGGTCTTCCGGCCGCCCCACTCGGTTGTCATGCGCATTCTCAGCAGCACGAAGGGGCGGGGACAAGAAGCAGCGTCAGGTCATAGGGGTTTCCCTGTGCGGCGCGGCGGCCGGGCGGCGGCTCCGGCGGGACGCGGTGTCTCACGTGGCGGGAAACACCGTCCATGAGGGGTAACCGGGCCGTAAGCTCGCGGACATGCAGGTGATCCAGTCGACCAAGCTCGCCAACGTCTGTTACGAGATCCGGGGCCCGGTTCTCGAAGAGGCCATGCGGCTTGAGGCGGCGGGCCACCGCATCCTCAAGCTGAACACGGGCAACCCGGCCGCCTTCGGTTTCGAGTGCCCCCCGGAGATCCTGGAGGACATCCTCCGCAACGTCTCCACCGCGCACGGCTACGGTGACGCCAAGGGCCTGCTGGCCGCCCGCCGCGCGGTCGTGATGCACAACCAGACCCTCGGCATCGAGACGGACGTCGAGCACGTCTTCATCGGCAACGGCGTCTCCGAGCTGATCGTGATGGCGATGCAGGGCCTGCTGGACGACGGCGACGAGGTGCTGGTCCCGGCCCCGGACTACCCGCTGTGGACGGCGGCCGTCTCGCTGTCCGGCGGCACCGCCGTGCACTACCGCTGCGACGAGCAGTCCGACTGGATGCCCGACCTCGCCGACGTCGAGCGCAAGGTCACCGACCGCACCAAGGCGATCGTCGTCATCAACCCGAACAACCCCACGGGCGCGGTATACGACGAGACGGTGCTGCGCGGGCTGACGGACATCGCCCGCCGGCACAACCTGCTGGTCTGCTCCGACGAGATCTACGACAAGATCCTCTACGACGGCGCCACGCACACCCCGACCGCGAAGGTCGCGCCCGATCTGCTGACCCTCACCTTCAACGGCATGTCGAAGGCGTACCGGGTGGCCGGCTACCGCGTCGGCTGGATGGCGGTCTCCGGCCCGCGCGCCCACGCCGACTCCTACATCGAGGGCCTGACGATCCTGGCGAACATGCGGCTGTGCGCCAACATGCCGGGCCAGCACGGCGTGGTCGCCGCACTCGGCGGACGCCAGTCGATCAACGACCTGGTGCTGCCCGGCGGCCGGCTGAAGGAGCAGCTGGACGTCGCCTACGACCTGCTCACCCAGATCCCGGGCGTCACCTGCGTACGGCCCAAGGGGGCGCTGTACCTCTTCCCGCGGCTGGATCCGAGCGTCTACAAGGTCAAGGACGACCGGCAGCTCGTACTGGACCTGCTGCGCCAGGAGAAGATCATGGTCGTCCAGGGCACGGGCTTCAACTGGCCGGAACCGGATCACTTCCGGGTGGTGACCCTGCCGACGGTCGGCGACCTGAAGGACGCGATCACCCGGATCGGCGCGTTCCTGGACCGGTACGGCCGGGCGTAGCCGCCGGACCGCCTTCCGTGACCCGACTCAACTTTAGACGAAATCTAAGCTAAGATGGTTTCCTGTCAGCGCACAGGAGGCCATCCCCATGTACGAACCGATCCGCACCAAGTCGGTGCACAGCACGATGGCCGGCACCCCCTCGGACTTCCCCCACCGGTCGCGCGAGGAGGAGCTGGACATCCAGCTCGCCGGGCACCTCGCCGCGCTGCTCACGGTCACCGACGAGCTGCGCGCCCTGACCCCGTCCGCCGACCTGGACACGGCCGCGCAGCGGCTGGCGGCCCAGGTGGCCCGGCTGCGCGCGGGACGTGCACCGCTGCGCGCGGCGCCGGCCGCGGCGGGCGATCCGGACGCGCTGCACCGGCGGGCGCACGCGCTCGCGGGCCGGGCGCTCGTGGTCGCCGCCTCGCGTGCGGACACGGCGGCGGCCATCCTCGCGGCCGAGCGGATGGACGCCCACGACGCCGCCCTGGCCCCGGCCGGCCCCGCCGCCCCGACGGGACTCGCCCCCGCCGCCCCGAAGACGCTCAGCCCGGCCGGTCCCACCGGCCCGAAGACTCTCACCCCGGCCGGCTGACCCCGCCCGAAGGCGCCTGGTCAGCCCCGGCCCGCCGACCCCTCCCGGGGTCCCTCCGACGGCCCCGGTCCGCGTGCACCCGCAGCGACGCGCGGACCGGGCGCCACACATCAAGAACCCGGGGCCCCGCACGCCGTTGTGCGGGGCCCCGGGCGGGTGTTCACCGCGGCCGGCCGTGACGATCGCTGGTCAGGGCACATCCGGGCCGGCCGCGGAGTCTCGCGGGCGCGGGCTCAGCCCAGGCGCTCCACCAGCGCGTGGTACTGGTCCCACAGCTCCTTCGGGGTGTGGTCGCCGAAGGTGTTCAGGTGCCCGGGGATCAGGGCGGCCTCCTCGCGCCAGACCTCCTTGTCGACCGTGAGCAGGAAGTCCAGGTCGGACGCGGACAGTTCGAGCCCGTCGGTGTCCAGCGCCTCCTTGGCCGGCAGGATGCCGATCGGGGTCTCGACGCCCTCGGCCCGGCCCTCCAGCCGCTCCACGATCCACTTCAGGACGCGGGAGTTCTCACCGAAGCCCGGCCAGACGAACGCGCCCTCGTCGTTCTTCCGGAACCAGTTGACGTAGTAGATCTTCGGCAGCTTCGACCGGTCCCGGTCCTTGGCCACCTCGATCCAGTGGGCCATGTAGTCGCCCATGTTGTAGCCGCAGAACGGCAGCATCGCGAACGGGTCGCGGCGCAGCTCGCCGACCTTGCCCTCGGCCGCGGCGGTCTTCTCGGAGGCCACGTTGGCACCGAGGAAGACGCCGTGGTTCCAGTCGAAGGACTCCGTCACCAGCGGCACCGCCGTGGCCCGCCGGCCGCCGAAGAGGATCGCCGAGATCGGCACGCCCCTGGGGTCCTCCCACTCGGGCGCGATGGTCGGGCACTGCGCGGCCGGCACGGTGAAGCGGGCGTTGGGGTGGGCGGCCGGGGTCGCGGAGGCCGGCGTCCAGTCGTTGCCCTTCCAGTCGGTCAGCCGGGCCGGGGGCTCCTCGGTCATGCCCTCCCACCACACGTCGCCGTCGTCGGTGAGCGCGACGTTGGTGAAGACCGCGTTGCCCCACAGGGTCTTCATCGCGTTGGCGTTGGTGTGCTCGCCGGTGCCGGGCGCGACGCCGAAGAAGCCGGCCTCGGGGTTGATGGCGTAGAGCCGGCCGTCCTCGCCGAAGCGCATCCAGGCGATGTCGTCGCCGACGGTCTCCACGGTCCAGCCGGAGATCGTGGGCTCCAGCATGGCGAGGTTGGTCTTGCCGCAGGCGGAGGGGAAGGCGGCGGCCACGTACTTGGCCTCGCCCTGCGGCGGGGTGAGCTTCAGGATGAGCATGTGCTCGGCCAGCCAGCCCTCGTCGCGGGCCATGACGGAGGCGATGCGCAGGGCGTAGCACTTCTTGCCGAGCAGGGCGTTGCCGCCGTAGCCGGAGCCGAAGGACCAGATCTCGCGGGCCTCCGGGAAGTGCGAGATGTACTTGGTCCGGTTGCAGGGCCAGGGCACGTCCTCCTGGCCGGGCTCCAGCGGGGCGCCGAGGGTGTGCACGGCCTTGACGAACTCGCCGTCCTCGCCCAGCTCTTCGAGCACGGCGCTGCCCATGCGGGTCATGGTGCGCATGGAGACGGCCACGTACGCGGAGTCGGTGATCTCCACGCCGAGCGCGGACAGCGGGGAGCCGAGCGGGCCCATGCAGAAGGGCACGACGTACATCGTGCGGCCCCGCATCGAGCCCCGGAACAGGCCGTTGTCGCCGGTGAAGATCTCCCGCATCTCGGCGGGCGCCTTCCAGTGGTTGGTCGGGCCCGCGTCCTCCTCCCGCTCGGAGCAGATGAAGGTGCGGTCCTCGACGCGCGCGACGTCGGTCGGGTCGGAGGCGGCGTAGTAGGAGTGCGGGCGCTTGACCGGGTCCAGCTTCTTGAACGTTCCCCTGGCGACCAGTTCCTCGCACAGCCGCTCGTACTCGGCCTCGGAGCCGTCGCACCAGACCACGCTGTCCGGCTGCGTCAGTTCGGCGATCTCGTTGACCCACGAGACCAGTTCCCGGTGGTGGGTGGGGACGACGGTGGGAGCCGCGTTGTCGCGCGCCACGATTGCTCCTAAGTGAGGGTTTTTTGTTGGTTCGCCCCGTGGGGGCCGCGACCCGGATGCTTCGTAGCCGCTCATCCGGTGCCGACCGCACTCATTTGATCATCCGAGGTTAGCGCCCATATGTCCAGAGGGCATCACAGGTGAGCGGAGTGACGAATCCCACGATGTCCACGGGCTTTTGCGACCACTTCCACGGTCCTTTGCGTTCTCGTGGAGTACATCTGAAGGATTTTTTGCCCGACGGGGCACGGCGGCCCGGATGCCGGTGCACTGACGGTCGCTTCACGACGGCCTCGGTACGATGCGGCACATGACTGCGTCCGTTCCCGACGTGCCCACGGACCCGCCGGCCGCCGGCCGCGGTCCCGTCCCGCTCTCGTTGCCGCACCCGGTGAAGCCCCGTCTGCGCGGCTGGCTGCATCTCGGCATGTTCCCGGCCGTACTCATCGCGGGCCTCGTGCTCACCGCCCTCGCCGACTCCCCCAGAGGCCGCATCGCCTGCGGTGTCTACGCCCTGACGGCCTGCCTCCTCTTCGGCGTCAGCGCGCTCTACCACCGGGGCGACTGGAGCCCCCGGATGGACGGCGTGCTGCGCCGCCTGGATCACGCCAACATCTTCCTGATCATCGCGGGCACCTACACCCCGCTGACCCTGCTCCTCCTGCCCGGCTCGAAGGGCCGCTGGCTGCTGTGGAGCATCTGGGCCGCCGCGGCGGCCGGCATAGTCTTCCGCGTCTTCTGGGTCGGTGCCCCGCGCTGGCTCTACACGCCCTGCTACATCGCGATGGGCTGGGCGGCCGTCTTCTTCCTGCCGGACTTCCTGCACACAGGCGGCGTCGCCGTCCTGCTCCTGGTGGTCGTCGGCGGCCTGCTGTACAGCGTCGGCGGGGTGATCTACGGCATCAAGCGCCCGAACCCGTCACCGCGCTGGTTCGGCTTCCACGAGGTCTTCCACTCCTTCACCCTCGCCGCGTTCGTCGTCCACTACGTCGGCATCTCGCTGGTGGCGTACCAGCACGCGTAGCCCCGGTCCGCCCGCACGCACGGCCACGGCTCCCCGCGAGCCGTGGCCGTTCGCCGTCCGCCCGGCGCACGGCACGGAAGAGGGGTTCCGGCCGTGACCGCCGGCACGGCGGACGGCGGATGCCGGACAATGACCGGCATGACGGCCGTACACTCCCCCACCTCCTCCGCCACCCCCGCCGCCCCCGCCGCCCCGCCCGGCGGGCCCCGTCCCGGCCTGCGGGAGCGCAAGAAGGCCAAGACCCGGGAGGCGATCCGCGCGGCGATGTACGCGCTGGTCGAGGAGCAGGGCTACGACGCCACGACGATCGACCGGATCGCCGAGCGGGCCGAGGTGTCGCCGTCGACCGTCTTCCGGTACTTCCCCACCAAGGAGGACATCGTCCTCACCCACGAGTACGACCCGCTGATCCTGGAGGAGATCCGGCGGCGGCCCGCGGACGAGCCCTGGCCGCGGACCCTGCGGTACGCGCTGCGGCGGGCCGTCCGGCTGAGCATGGCGCAGGACACCCGGACCGTCCGGCTGCGCACCCGCCTCATGGTGCGGGTGCCCGCGGTGCGCTCGCGGATGACGGAGAGCATGTCGGTCACCGGCCGGACGCTCTGCCAGGCCGTCGCCGAGCGCACCGGCCGCGACCCGGACGGCCTGGAGGTGCGGGTCTACGCCATGTCGCTGATCGGCGGTCTGCTGGAGACCTTCCTGTACTGGGCCGAGCGGGACCACCAGGACGATCTGCCGGCCCTCGTCGACCGCACCCTGGACGTCCTGGAGCACGGGCTGCCCCGGGAGAACCGCTGAGGCCCGCGCCGCGCGCCGTGCGATCCTGACGGAGTGAACGGTCCCGAGATCCACGTCGAAGTCGCCCCCGAACTGAGTCTGTTCGTGCCGGCCGCCCGCCGCGGCACGGCCACCGCGCTGGCCACCGACGGGGTCTCGACCCTCGGCCACGTCGTCGAGTCCCTCGGCGTCCCGCTCACCGAGGTCGGCGCCCTCGTCGTGAACGGCCGTACCGTCCCGCCCTCGCACGTGCCCGGACCGGCCGAGCGGGTCGCCGTCCGGCCGGTGGAGCGGCCCCAGCGGGTGCCCGGCGCGCCGCTGCGCTTCCTCCTCGACGTCCACCTCGGCACGCTGGCCCGCCGGCTGCGGCTGCTCGGCGTGGACACGGCGTACGAGTCGACGGACATCGGCGACCCGGCGCTCGCCGCCCGCTCCGCCGCCGAGAAGCGGGTCATGCTCAGCCGGGACCGCGGTCTGCTGCGCCGCCGGGAGCTGTGGGCCGGCGCGTTCGTCTACAGCACCCGGCCCGACGACCAGCTCCAGGACGTCCTGGACCGCTTCGCTCCCGAGCTGCGCCCCTGGTCGCGCTGCACCGCCTGCAACGGTCCGCTGAGGGACGCCGCCAAGGAGGAGGTGGCCGACCGCATCGAGGGCGGCACCCTGCGCTCCTACGACGTCTTCGCCCAGTGCGCGGACTGCGGGCGCGCGTACTGGAAGGGCGCGCACCACGATCAGCTCCAGGCCATCGTGGAACGCGCCCTCGGAAAGCGCTGAGCCGCCC
Source organism: Streptomyces sp. NPDC017095 (assembly GCF_044332325.1). Lineage (NCBI taxonomy): Bacteria > Bacillati > Actinomycetota > Actinomycetes > Kitasatosporales > Streptomycetaceae > Streptomyces > Streptomyces sp. NPDC017095. The sequence continues at coordinate 35,341 of NZ_JBIROU010000013.1, read as the reverse complement.
GGCCCGCCCGGCGGGCCGGGACCGGTCAGGGCGCCGTCAGCCTCGCCCGCAGCGCCTCCGGGTCCGTCACCGGCAGGTCGCAGACGAAGCCGCGGCAGACGTAGGCGGCCGGTGCGCCGTCGATGAGGGTGCGGCCGGCCAGCAGCGGGAACTCCTCGCCGTCCGGGACGCCACAGGCGACGACCGCGCCCGGGGCGGTGCCGAGCAGGGCCGTACGGTGCAGGGCGGCCGTCCGCTCGTCGGCCCCCGCGGGGCCCACGACGGCCACCTCGCGCGGCCCGTCGAGCAGCGCCTCGGCGACGGCCAGGCCCCACCCGACGAACCGGGGCACGCGCGGGCCGAGCGTCTTCACGATCCCGAGCGCCCGCTCGGCGGCGGCCCGGTGCGGCTCGGAGCCGGTCTGCGCGGCGTAGCCGAGCAGCGCGCCGGCCGCGGCGGTCCAGCCCGAGGGCGCGGCGTTGTCGGTGGGGTCCTGCGGCCGGCGGATGAGCTGCTCGGCGTCGGAGGCGGTGTCGTACAGGGCGCCGGTCGCCGGGTCCGTGAACCGGGCCAGGACGTGGTCGAGCAGCAGTCCGGCGAAGTCGAGCCAGACGCCCTCCCCGGTGACGGCGGCGAGCGCGAGGAAGCCCTCGGCGACATCGCCGTAGTCCTCCAGCACGCCGGCGTTGGGGCCGACCCGGCCGTCCTTGCTGGTGCGGGCGAGCCGGGCGTGTTCGTCCAGGTGGACGCGGACGAGCAGATCGGCGGCGCCGAGCGCGGCCTCGACCAGGTCGGGCCGGTCGAAGTAGGCGCCGGTCTCGGCGAGCGCGGCGACGGCCAGGCCGTTCCAGGCGGCGACCACCTTGTCGTCCCGGCCGGGTGCGGGCCGCCGCGCCCGGGCGTCGAGCAGCCGGCTCCGGACGGAGGCGACCTTGTCGGCGTCGAACACGCCCTCGGTCTGCGGGAGCTGCAGGACGGACTGCCCGTGCTCGAAGGTGCCCTCCGCGGTCACGCCGAAGTACTGGGCGGCGAGTGCGGCGTCGTCGCCGAGGACGTCGGCGAGCTGCCCGGGCGTCCAGACGTAGTACGCCCCTTCCACGTGCCGTCCGGTGCCGTCGTCGCTGTCGGCGTCGAGGGCGGAGGCGAACCCGCCCTGCTCGGTGCGCAGTTCGCGGACGAGGAAGTCGGCGGTCTCCAGCGCGACCCGCCGGGCCAGATCCGATCCGGTGGCCCGCCACAGATGCGCGTACACCCGGCACAGCAGGGCGTTGTCGTACAGCATCTTCTCGAAGTGCGGCACGGTCCAGTCGCGGTCCACGGAGTAGCGGGCGAAGCCGCCGCCGAGCTGGTCGTAGATCCCGCCCCGCGCCATCCGCTCACAGGTGTCCCGGGCCATCTCGAGCGCGCCCTCGGCGCCCGTGCGCGCGTGGTGGCGCAGCAGGAACTCCAGCACCATGGACGGCGGGAACTTGGGCGCGCCGCCGAATCCGCCGCGCTGCGGGTCGTACTCGCGGGTGAGCCCGAGGAGGGCCTGGGCGAGTTCCTGCTCGCCGGGCGCCTCGGCGGCCTGCCGGACCATCTCGCGCTGGGCGAGATCGCGGACGATCTTCCCGGCGACCTCGCCGACCTCGTCGCGCCGGGTGGTCCACGCCTGCCGGACGCCCTCCAGCACCTGCCGGAAGGAGGGCGAGCCGTGCCGTGGGACGGGCGGGAAGTAGGTGCCGAAGTAGAACGGCTCGGCGTCGGGCGTGAGGAAGACGGTCATGGGCCAGCCACCGTGCCCGGTGGCCGCCTGCACGGCCTCCATGTAGACGGCGTCCACGTCCGGCCGCTCCTCGCGGTCGACCTTGACGCTGACGAAATGCTCGTTCAGGTAGTCCGCGGTGGCCTGGTCCTCGAACGACTCGTGCGCCATGACGTGGCACCAGTGACACGCCGAGTATCCGACTGAGAGCAGGATGGGCACACCGCGCCGTTTTGCTTCCTCGAACGCCTCGGGACCCCAGGGCCACCAGTCAACCGGATTGTCAGCATGCTGTAGCAGATAAGGCGAGGTCATACCAGCCAGCCGGTTCATACGACCCAGCCTCTCACAGCGGCTGGCACGACCGGGGAAACGCTCACGTGCCCGCCTCGCTTGGCCGCATTGCACTTGTGGGCCCTCACGTAGCGGGTGCTTCCATCCCTCTGCGGACCGGACGACCCGGCACCTCGGAACAGTAGGCTGGGCGCAGTGGCGCTGGACCTGCCGAGGCTCCTCGAAGGAGGTACACCATGACCGCCGAGATGGTGGCGCCCGCGTGGATGCATACGCAGATCAGCGCGGAGCAGTACGACTCCTGGTCCGAGGAGCAGTGCGCCGGCATCGAGATCGTGGACGGGATGGTCGTCGTGAGTCCGAGCGCCTCCAAGCGGCACAACCGGCTCGCTCGGATCTTGGCCAATGCCCTGGACGCCGCTGCAGGCCCCGACTGGAACGCGGACACCGGCTTCGACGTCCGCCTGCAGGACGTTCCCCTCACCAACCGCCGTCCGGACGTCATCGTCTACCGGGCGGAGACCATCGACGTCACACCTACCCGCCCGGAGCATGTACTGCTGGTCGTCGAAGTCGTGTCGCCCGGCTCGGAGACCACTGACCGGATCGTGAAGGTGGACCAGTACGCCAAGGCCGGCATCCCCTTCTACTGGCGGGTCGAGCAGGCCGCCACAGGGGTCCCGATCGTTTACACCTACGTTCTCGATCCCGCCACCAAGGCCTACAGGGAAGGCGAGATGTTCACCGGCACGGTGAAAGCCACTGTGCCTTTCTCCGTCACGGTCGATCTCGGGGTCATGTAGCGCGCTCAGCGCCGTGCCTGCGGGGCAGCCCTCGACGGCGGCGAGGGCAGGACGCCGAGAGCCGACGGAATCTTCCGCAACCTGAGGTACCCGGCGGGGCGCGGCCTGAGGGTCGTTTCCACGTACCGCTCGGCCTTGAGGGCGCCGGCCCTCCGCGGGATCGCCCCTCGAAGCCGGCCTCGGCTGTCAGGCCGCGCCCCGGCCGGCGCCTCCCCGCGCGGGTGGCCGCACCGTCGGCAGCGCGCCCTTGGGACGAGGAGTCGGACGACCGGGTCCCGGCGTGCGCCCCCACCGCCGGAAGCCCGCGCGGCCGCGCACGGCTGCGGACCGCCACGCCCGTGCGGTGACGGGTGTGGCGGCACCGGCGGGGCGCCGGCCCCCGGGTCAGCCCCGCTGCGGCGCGGAGCCGGCCGGCTCCGCGCCGGCCTCCGGGGCCTCCTTGAAGTCGACCTTCCGCATGTGCTTGCTCATGGACTTCATCAGCCCCCACACGGCCAGGGCCATCACCGCGAAGACGATGAAGCCGAGGATGCCGGGGGTGACCTTGTTCTGGTCGACCTCCTTGGCGAGGGGGACCAGGTGCGTCACTGCCAGGCTCACGCTTGCGCTCATGTCAGGCATTGTCCCGGATGCCCGCGAAGAGGTCGTCCTCGGGGAGGGAGGTATCGACGAGAGACTTCGCCAGCTCGTACTCCTCGGTCGGCCAGACCTCCTTCTGGATCTCCATCGGCACCTTGAACCAGCCGCCGTCCGGGTCGATCTGCGTGGCGTGGGCGATCAGCGCCTTGTCACGGATCTCGAAGAACTCCGCGCACGGGACGTGCGTGGTCAGCGTGCGCTCGGTGCGCTGCACCTCGTCCCAGCGCTTGAGCCAGTCCCCGTACGGCGACTCCAGGCCGCGGTCGACCATGGCCTGGTGCAGCGCCTCGGTGCGCGGGCGGTTGAAGCCCTGGTTGTAGTAGAGCTTCAGCGGCTGCCAGGCGGGCCCGAACTCCTCCTCCGGGTACTTCAGGGTGTCCGCCGCGCCCTCGAACGCCACCATGGAGATCTTGTGGGTCATGATGTGGTCGGGGTGCGGGTAGCCGCCGTTCTCGTCGTAGGTGGTGATCACCTGCGGGCGGAAGGCACGGATCCTGCGCACCAGCTCGCCGGCCGCGTGGTCGACGTCCTCCAGGGCGAAGCAGCCCTCGGGCAGCGGCGGCAGCGGGTCGCCCTCGGGCAGCCCGGAGTCGACGAAGCCGAGCCAGTCCTGCTTGACGCCGAGGATCTCGCGCGCCTCGTCCATCTCCTTCTTGCGCACCTCGTGGATGTGCTCCTCGATGTACCTGTCGCCCTGCAGCTTGGGATTGAGGATGGACCCGCGCTCGCCGCCGGTGCAGGTCACCACCAGCACGTCCACCCCCTCGGACACGTACTTCGCCATGGTGGCCGCGCCCTTGCTCGACTCGTCGTCGGGGTGCGCGTGAACGGCCATCAGTCGCAACTGGTCAGTCAAGACTCAATCCTCGGTAACTCGGCGCCCCCGTGGCTTCGGGCGCGATCAAACTGGTGTCGTCCCGAAGGGACATCCCTGAGGGGTGGCGGTCGGGTCGCGGTCGGGAGGCTTCTATAGTGACCCAATCGGGGGGCTAATAATTCCGCGGAGAGGACGATCATGAGTACCGCGAGCACGCGGCTGCCCGAGGGCCGCTACGGCCGCCCCTCGGACGAGCGCGCCGACCGCAAGCTCAAGATCGCCGGTACGGTGCTGGGCGCGGCGCTGCTCGCACTGGTCGGCTACTTCGCCTACCACTACGTCGCGCAGAACGAGATCAGCGGCGAGGTCATCACCTTCCAGGCGTCCGACGACGCGGTCGCGATCCATCTGGAGGTCCGCAAGGACGCCGGCACCGCCGGCTACTGCACGGTGCGGTCCCAGTCGGGCGACGGCGCCGAGGTCGGCCGGGCCGACTTCCGCTTCTCCGGGCCGGCCACCCGGATCGACAAGGTGGTCACGCTCCGTACGACCGCGCGGGGCACCACGGCCCAGTTGCTGGGCTGTCACGCCGGCTGACGACTGCCGGACACTCCCCGGTTTCACCCGGAATACGTACATCCTCACCTGCGTTGATGTAACTTTGACGGCTTATGTCCTCCCCCTTTCGCCCATGAATTGTTAGGCTCGTGGTTTCGCCCATCCATGAGGGAACATTCTTCTGGGTAGGGCGATGCTTTGTATTCCCAGTACCGACGAGGAGCACCCTGTGACCCAGACCAGCGAGAACGTCACCTGGCTGACCCAGGAGGCGTACAACAAGCTCAAGGACGAGCTTGAGTACCTTACTGGTCCTGCGCGCACGGAGATCGCCGCCAAGATCGCGGCCGCGCGCGAGGAGGGCGACCTGCGCGAGAACGGCGGGTACCACGCGGCCAAGGAGGAGCAGGGCAAGCAAGAGCTGCGTGTGCGCCAGCTGACCCAGCTCCTCGAGAACGCCAAGGTCGGCGAGGCGCCGGCCGCGGACGGCGTGGTCGCGCCCGGCATGGTCGTCACGATCGCCTTCGACGGTGACGAGGACGACACCCTGACGTTCCTGCTCGCCTCCCGCGAGTACGCGAGCTCCGACATCGAGACGTACTCCCCGCAGTCCCCGCTGGGCTCGGGCGTCCTCGGCCACAAGGTCGGCGACGACGCGCAGTACGAACTGCCGAACGGCAAGAAGGCCTCCGTGCGGATCCTGAAGGCCGAGCCCTACACGAGCTGAGCCGGCCTCCCGGCCCGCTTCGAAGCCCCCGGCGCCCTCAGGGCGGCCGGGGGCTTCGTCACAGGCCCCCGGCGCCCCGACCGGAAGGCGGCCGGCCGGACGGGTCAGGCGATGACCGGGTAACCGGCGTCCCGCAGCGCCCGGCCGACCTCCGCGCAGTGCTCCGGCCCCTCGGTCTCCAGGTGCAGCTCCACCTCGGCCTCCGTGAGCCCGAGCCGCGGATCGGTGCGGACGTGGCTCACGTCGAGCACGTTGGCGTCGACCGCCGACAGCACCCCGAGCAGCGTGGCCAGCGCGCCCGGCCGGTCGGTCAGCCGCAGCCGCACCGCCAGATACCGGCCCTGCGCGGCCATGCCGTGCCGCAGCACGCGCTGCATCAGCACCGGGTCGACATTGCCGCCGGACAGCACCGCGACGACCGGGCCGTCGAAACGTTCCGGCGCGGCCAGCAGCGCGGCGACCGGACTCGCCCCGGCCGGCTCCACGACCAGCTTGGCCCGCTCCAGGCACAGCAGCAGCGCCGCGGACAACTGGTCCTCGCTCACCGTCCGCACCTCGTCCACCAGCTCGCCGACGATCCCGAACGGCACCGCGCCCGGCCGGCCCACCCGGATGCCGTCGGCCATCGTCGCCGGGCTCTCCAGCGACACCGGATGCCCGGCGGCCAGCGAGGGCGGGTAACAGGCGGCGCCCTCCGCCTGCACACCGACGATCCGCACGTCCGGCCGCAGCGCCTTCACCGCCACCGCGATCCCGGCCGCGAGCCCGCCGCCGCCCATGCCGACGACGATCGTGCGCACCTCCGGGCACTGCTCCAGGATCTCCAGCCCGACCGTGCCCTGGCCGGCGATCACGTCCGGGTGGTCGAAGGGGTGGATGAACACCGCGCCGGTCGCCGCCGCGTACTCCTGCGCCGCGGCCAGCGTCTCGTCGACCACCTGACCGTGCAGGCGCACCTCCGCGCCGTACTCCCGGGTGGCGCTGACCTTCGGCAGCGGCGCGCCCCGCGGCATGAACACCGTGGCGTGCACGCCCAGCAGCGAGGAGGCCAGCGCCACGCCCTGCGCGTGGTTGCCCGCGCTCGCGGCCACCACTCCGGCCGCCCGCTCCTCCGGCAGCAGCCCGGCGATCCGCACATAGGCGCCGCGCAGCTTGAACGAGCCGGTCCGCTGGAGGTTCTCGCACTTCAGGTGCACCGGCGCGCCGACCGTCCGGGACAGGTACCGGCTGCTCTCCAGCGCGGTCTCGCGAGCCACGCCCGAGAGCATCTTCCGGGCGCCGCGCACGTCGTCGAGGGTGACGGAGGACAGGAAGGCCGTGCGGTAGCTCATGACTCCAGCATCGCAGTTCGCCCGTGCGCGCGACGGGTGTGCCCAAGCTGCGAGACCGGGTTTGCGCAGCGCCGGTACGGCCCGCCGCCGGGCCGCGTACCCTGTCCCCCAACCCAGCAGCCCTCATGAAGTGAGCCTCCGGCCATGCCCACAACACCAGAAATGTCGATGGACATGACGACCGTCGGTGACACCGGTCTTCTCGATACCCTCCAGCACGAGGTGGCGGTGTTCGCCCGCCGCGCCGAACAGACCCGGCTCGGCGGCGTGGGGCAGGTGCGCAACTCCATGGACCGTGCCGCCTACCTGCTGCTCAACCGCCTGGACAAGGAAGGCCCGATGGGGGTCAAGGCACTCGCGGCCAGCATGGGCATCGACTCCTCCACGGTGACCCGGCAGGTGGCGCCGCTGGTCGACAGCGGGCTGGTGAAGCGGACCTCGCACCCGGAGGACGGGCGCGCGGTGGTGCTCCAGCTGTCGCCGCGCGGCACCGCCCGGCTGGAGGAGGTGCGCTCGTCCCGGCGCCGGCTCATGGACGAGCTGACGCACGACTGGGCGCCGGCGGAGCGCGAGCAGTTCTGCGCGCTCCTGACCCGCTTCAACGACGCGCTCTCCGCGCGGATGACGGTGCAGGCCGTTCCGGCGGCGGAGCAGCCTCCGGCCTCCTGAGCGCGTATCCGGGCAGGTCCGACGTCTTGACCCCGGGGCCGCCACCGGCCTGATGATGAGACCGGGTCCGGACAGGACCCCGTCGGGGGGAGGCGCGGTGCGTGAGCGGCAGCGGGCCCGCGGTGACCGCCGGGCCCGGGAGTTCGAGGCGTTCGTCGCGGGCGCGGCCGGACGGCTGCTGCACACGGCCACGCTGCTCACCGCGGAGCCGCCGGACGCCAACCCGCGCGCACGGCGCCTGCTGACCCTCGCGCTCGCCCACACCTACGCCGACTGGGACCGGCTGCGCGGCGAGGACCCGTACGACCGCGCCCGCCAGCACCTCGCCACCCGCTTCGCGCGCACCGTCTGGCACCGCTGCGCCGTCCCCGGCCACGCCCGGCCGGAGCCGCGCGGCCCGCTCGCCGCGCTCACCCCGCGCGAGCGGCTGGTGCTCGTCCTGCGGCTGTACGAGGGGGTGGCCGAGGAACAGACGGCGGCGCTGCTCGGGCTGCCCGCAGAACGCGTGCGCACCCTCTGCGACCGGGCGACGGCCACCGTGCTGCACCCCGCCCGGCGGACACCACCCCATCCGGCGGCCCCGACGGCGGCACCCTCATGACCCGGTCACGGCCGCCCCGCGGCGCACCCCGCGGCCGCTTCGCGCGCGACGGCGGGACGGGCGGGGCGGCAGTCCCCGCGCCCGGCCGGAACCGGAGCGCGCGGTGAAACGGGGGGAACGGGAGGCCGCGGTACGGCGGGTCATGGAGCGGGCGGCCGTGCCGGTGCCGCCGGAGCTGCACGCGGACGCGGTCCGCCACGGCGACCGGCTGCTGCGCCGCCGCCGGCTCGTCCGCCGGATGCTGGGGCTGCTGGCGTGCGCGGCGGCCGTGGCGTTCGCCGTATGGGCGGCCGGCGCCCGCCCGTGGGCGGAGCCGCCCTCGGGGACGACCCCACCGGTCACCGGCTGGCAGCCCTAGGGCCCGGCCGGCCGACCGCGCCGTCGCCCGGAGGCGGACGGGAACGGCCGGACGGGAAACGGCAGGCCGGGCTCTAGCCGAGGGCCTGCTTGAGGTCCTCGATCAGGTCGTCGACGTTCTCGATGCCGACGGACAGACGCACCAGATCGTCCGGGACCTCCAGCTGCGAGCCGGCCACGGAGGCGTGCGTCATCCGGCCGGGGTGCTCGATGAGGGACTCGACACCGCCGAGGGACTCGCCCAGGGTGAACACCTCGGTACGGCCGCACACCTGGAGCGCGGCCTCCTCGCCGCCCGCGACGCGGAACGACACCATGCCGCCGAACGCCCTCATCTGCTTGACGGCGACGTCGTGGCCGGGGTGGTCGGGCAGCCCCGGGTAGGCGACGGCGGTCACGCGCGGGTGCCGGGTCAGCATGTCGGCGATCTTCGTGGCGTTCTCGCTGTGCCGGTCCATGCGCACCGCGAGGGTCTTCGTGCCGCGCAGCACCAGCCAGGAGTCGAAGGGGCCGGCGACGGCGCCCATCGCGTTCTGGTGGTAGGCCAGCTCCTCGCCCAGCGCCTGGTCGGCGACGATCAGCGCACCGCCGACCACGTCCGAGTGGCCGCCCATGTACTTCGTCAGGGAGTGCACGACGACGTCCGCCCCGAGCGACAGCGGCTGCTGGAGGTAGGGGGTGGCGAAGGTGTTGTCGACGACCAGCCTGGCACCCGCGTCGTGGGCGACCTGGGCGACGGCGGCGATGTCGGTGATGCCGAGGAGCGGGTTGGACGGGGTCTCCACCCAGACGGCCTTCGTCTTCGGGGTGATCGCGGCGCGGACCGCGGCCGGGTCGCTGGTGTCGGCGACCGACCACTGCACGCCCCAGCGGGTGATCACCTTGGCGAACAGCCGGAAGGTGCCGCCGTAGGCGTCGTCCGGGATCACCACGTGGTCGCCGGGGCTGAGCAGCGTACGCAGCAGTGTGTCCTCGGCGGCCAGGCCGGACGCGAAGGCCAGGCCGCGGCGACCGCCCTCCAGCGCGGCGAGGTTCTCCTCCAGCGCGGTCCGGGTCGGATTGGCGCTGCGGCTGTACTCGTAGCCGCCGCGCAGCCCGCCGACGCCGTCCTGCTTGTAGGTGGAGACCTGGTAGATCGGCGGGACGACCGCGCCGGTGAGGGGATCCGCGGTGTTGCCCGCGTGGATCGCCAGGGTCTCGAAGTGGTCACTGATATGCCTGTCGCTCATGTGCATCGAGCCTAATGCGCCCGGCCGGATCGTGACGTACGCCAAGAGGGGGCTCGCCGGGTTCCGCCCGCTTGCCGTCAAGCTCTGATCGGGAGTTATCCACAGGCGGGCGGCGGGGTTCGCCATTTGTCCGCGGGGTCTGGTTCGCTTGAGGCATGGCGACTCTCTGGCTGCTGACGGCACTGCTCATGCTGGGCTTCGTCCTGCTCCCGCTCCTGCGGCGCAGGCGCGGCGTGATCGAGCGCGTCCACCCCGGACACCCGGACGCCGCGGACCCGGCGGCCTACGGCTTCGTGCGCCAGGAAGACCTGGACGTGCGCCTGCCCGGCCCGGACGAGGACCTGCTCCAGGCCCTCGACCTGGTGCAGCGCACCCAGGACTACCGGACGGCGGCCCAGCTGCTGGCCGGCACCGAGACCGCGGGCGAACTGCGCTGGCAGCGGGTGCAGGCGTTCGCCGGCGCCGCCGCCCTGGAGCTGCGGCAGCGGCCCGGCGGGGTGCACGAGACGCCGGGCGGCCAGTGGCTGCGGGTGTGGCGGGCCGAGCGGCCCAAGGACGCGGGCGGCGCCGCCGTGCACGCGGAGTTCCTGGTCCAGCAGGCGTGGCGGACGGCGACGCCGGGCACGGACGAGTTCCGGATCATCATGGAGGAGGCCCGGACGCTGTGCGCCGAGGCCGCCCTGCTGGCCCCCGGCGACCCGGTGCCGTACGTCATAGAACTGTCCGTCGCGCGCGGGCTGGCCTATCCGCCGGACGAGTTCGAGCGGCTGTGGCGGAAGATCCTCGACCGCGCCCCGCACCACATGGGCGCGCATCTGGCGGCGCTGCACCACTGGTGCGAGAAGTGGCACGGCTCCCGCGAGCAGGCGTACGCCTTCGCCGAGACCGCCGCCGCCCGCGCTCCTGAGGGTTCACTGCTGGCCGCGCTGCCGCTGTTCGCGGTGTTCGAGCACCTCCCGGAGGTGAACCTGGTCAGGAGCTTCTACCAGAGCGAGGTCGTCACCAAGGCGATCCACGGCGCCCTGCACGCGGCGCACGCGGCCCTCCCCGACGACCCGACGCTCCCGCACGTGCGGCACCTGCTGGTCTGCTTCCTGGTCCGCGCCGAGCGCTGGGCGGAGGCCATGGACCAGCTCCTCCACGTGGACGGGCATGTCGGCGCGCTGCCGTGGACCCTGTCCGACGACCCGGCCGCCGCCTTCGCCCTCCACCGCGCCCTGGCGGTCGGCGGCTACGAGGCCAACGGCGGCACCCCGGCGGGCCTGCCGGGCTGATCAGGACCGGAATGCCCGGCGTCCGCCGGACGTTGTGAGGGTGTCGGCGCCGCGCAGGCGGCCGGCACTCCTACCCGACCGACAGGGAGACCCGATGCTCTTCGGCCGCACCCCCCAGCTGCCCACCCCCGAGCAGGCGCTCAAGGGCCGCCCCGCACTCGCCTACGAGGTCCCCGACCGCCACACCGTCCTCGGTACGCCGCTGCTCGGACCGTACCCCGAGGGCCTGGAGACCGCCGATTTCGGCCTGGGCTGCTTCTGGGGCGCGGAGCGCGCGTTCTGGCAGCTTCCGGAGGGTGTGTACACGACCCTGGTGGGCTACCAGGGCGGTTACACGGAGAACCCGACGTACGAGGAGGTCTGCTCGGGCCTGACCGGCCACACGGAAGCGGTCCGGGTGGTCTACGACCAGCGGCTGATCTCGTACGACCAGCTGCTGAAGACCTTCTGGGAGTCGCACAACCCGACCCAGGGCTTCCGCCAGGGCAACGACGTGGGCACGCAGTACCGTTCGGCGATCTACACCCACACCCCGGAGCAGGCCGCGGCGGCCGAGGCGTCCCGCGAGGCCTACCAGAAGGTCCTGACCGGCTCCGGCCACGGCACGATCACCACGGAGATCCTCCCCGCCGAGGGCCGCGTCTTCTACCCGGCGGAGGCTTATCACCAGCAGTACCTTTCGGACGCCAAGAACCCGGGCGGATACTGCGGCCTCGGCGGGACCGGCGTGTCCTGCCCGATCGGGCTCGCGCGCGCCGAGGGCTGAGTCGTGCGCCGGGGGCGGGGCCGGGCGGGTGCCCGGTCCCGCCCCCGGACGGTCGTACGGCTGATCGTCAGATCGTCGCCGTGTCGATCACGAAGCGGTAGCGGACGTCGCTCGCCAGCACCCGCTCGTACGCCTCGTTGACCTGCGCCGCGTCGATCAGCTCGATCTCGGCGCCGATGCCGTGCTCGGCGCAGAAGTCCAGCATCTCCTGGGTCTCGCGGATGCCGCCGATCATGGAGCCCGCGAGGGTCTTGCGGCCGCCGATCAGGGAGAACAGGTTGAGCTCGACCGGCTCCTCGGGGGCGCCCACGTTGACCAGCGCGCCGTCCACCTTCAGCAGCGACAGCAGCGCGCCGAAGTCCATCGGGGCGGACACGGTCGAGACGATCAGGTCGAAGGTGCCGGCCAGGTCCTCGAAGGTCTTCGGGTCGCTGGTGGCGTAGTAGTGGTCGGCGCCCAGCTTCAGGCCGTCGTCCTTCTTGCGCAGGGACTGGGACAGGACGGTGACCTCGGCGCCCATGGCGTGCGCCAGCTTGACGGCCATGTGGCCGAGCCCGCCCAGGCCGACGACCGCGACCTTCTTGCCGGGGCCCGCGTTCCAGTGGTGCAGCGGGGAGTAGGTGGTGATGCCCGCGCACAGCAGCGGCGCGGCCACGTCCAGGGAGAGGCCGTCGGGGATGCGCAGGACGAAGTTCTCGTCGACGACGATCTTCTCGGAGTAGCCGCCGTAGGTGGGCCGGCCGTCCTTGCCGACGGCGTTGTAGGTGCCGACCATGCCGCGCAGGCAGTACTGCTCCTCGCCGCGCAGGCAGTTCTCGCACTCGCGGCAGGAGTCGACCATGCAGCCGACGCCCACCCGGTCGCCGGCCTTGAACTTCGTCACGCCGGGGCCGACCTCGGAGACGACGCCCGCGATCTCGTGACCGGGGACCATCGGGAAGATGGCTTCACCCCAGCCCTCCCGTGCCTGGTGGATGTCGGAGTGGCAGATGCCGGCGAACTTGATGTCGATCAGGACGTCGTGCTCGCCGACCGCGCGCCGCTCGATGGTCGTCCGCTCCAGCGGGGCCTTCGCGGCGGGCACGGCGTACGCGGCAACAGTGGTCATGCCGGGGATCTCCTAGCGAGGGGGGTCTCGCGCCCGGCTGCCTTCCGCCGGGCACGGCGTCCAGCCTGCCGCGTGGGCGGGCGTTCACCCAGACCACGGTCTTACGTACGACCGCTGTGCGTACCACCAGCAGTGTCAGGCTCCGGTGCGTAGGACCAGGAATACTGGAGGGCATGGAGAGCAGGGACGAGCAGCCGGACGCGACGACGGCCACCGGCCGGACCCTGGACCGGCGGGCGGAGCTGAGCGAGTTCCTGCGCAGCCGGCGGGCCCGGCTGAAGCCGGAGGACGTGGGACTGGCCGGTTTCGGACGGCACCGCAGGGTGCCGGGGCTGCGCCGGGAGGAGCTGGCGCAGCTCGCCGGGGTGTCGGTGGCGTACTACACCCGGCTGGAGCAGGGCAACGGCCGGAACGTGTCGGCGGAGGTGCTGGACTCGATCGCCCGGGCGCTGCGGCTGACGGACGCCGAGCACGCGCACCTGACGCATCTGGCCAAGCCGACGGCGCACAAGAAGAAGCCGGCGGCCCGCCAGCAGCAGGTGCGCGGGGCGCTGCGGCAGCTCCTGGAGACGATGGACGGGGTGCCGGCGTACGTGGTGGGCCGGCGGGCGGAGATCCTCGCCTGGAACCGGATGGCGGCGGCCGTCTTCGGCGACTGGGCGGAGCTGGTGCCGGCCGAGCGGAACTGGGCGCGGCTGGTCTTCCTGCGCCCGGAGTACCGGGAGCTGTTCGTCGACTGGGAGCAGAAGGCGATCGACATCGTGTGCGCGCTGCGCATGGACGCGGGCTGCTATCCGGACGATCCCCGGCTGTCGGCGCTGGTGGGCGAGCTGTCGGTGAAGAGCGAGGAGTTCCGCCGGCTGTGGGCCACGCACGACGTCAAGGAGAAGAGCCATGGCGTCAAGGAGCTGCACCATCCGCTGGTGGGCGCGCTCGCGCTGCACTTCGAGAGCTTCCGGCTGACCGACGGCTCGGACCAGTCCCTGATCACCTACCACGCGGCGCCGGACACGCCCACCGCCGAGTCGCTGCGCCTGCTGGCGAGCTGGGGCGCGGACGCGACCCGGACGGTCTCGTCCTAGGACACCGGGCGGTGTCGTCCCGGGACACCGGGCGGGAGGGGCAGGACGGCGGACGGCCCGCGGCAAGCAGACGCTTGCCGCGGGCCGTCCTCACGCGTTACCGGGGCCGGTGAGGGCTCACTTGCCGTAGTACGCGTGGTAGATCGTGATCTCCGACGTGTTGCCCTTCTTGTCGGTGATCTTGGCGCGGAACGAGACGGCCTTGTTCTTCGCCGGGTTCTTGATGGTGATCTTGCCGTTCTTCACGGTGGTCTTCGTGAAGGTCTTGCCGTCGTAGGAGACGTAGACGGCGAGGGACTTCAGGTTGCCGCCGGCAGCGGCGCCCTCCACGGTGACCGGGAAGGTGACCTTCTTGCCGGCCGCGACGCGGCTGTCCAGGCCCGTGGTGGCCCCGAAGTGCAGGGCGGAGGCGGGCAGCTGGGCGGAGGCGCCCGACGGCTTCTTCGAGCGGAAGGTCCACGTCGCGTCGACCCGCGTGGAGGCCTCGGAGACCTCCGCGGACCGCTTGACCGAGGTGGTCAGCTTGTACGCCGCGTCGCCGGCCGGGACCTTGAAGGTCTTGTCGCCGTACAGCGGGTCGGCGTTGGAGCCGACCTTGGTGCCGTTGCGGTACAGGGTGGTCTTCACCGAGGTGTACGTCGAGTACCCGGCGTGCTTCGCGCCGTCGGCGAGCAGCGGCAGCATGCCGTAGATCTCGTTGCCGTCGCGGAAGAGGCCGAAGTCCTTGGTGAGGTGCGGGCCGAACACCGCGGTGTTGACCGTCTTGGTGTAGCTCTGGCCCGCCTTGAAGGCGAACTGGCCGAGCGAGTAGCCGGAGTCGGAGGCCGGGAAGCCATCCTTGTCCGGCTTGCCCTCCTGGCCGAACTCCAGCTCCCAGCCGACGCCGCCCTTGGCGGACAGGTGCAGGGTGCGGGTGCCGGGCAGGCTCTGCGGCACGCTGATGGAGCTGCCGCTGGTGCTGCCGGGCAGCCAGCCGACCGCGTCGACGGAGCCCTTCTTGCCGTGTGCGGCGGCGCCCATGCGGACCTTCACCGTGGCCAGGTCACCGGCCTTGTAGTGCTTGGTGTAGCCGGTGGCGAGCTGCCTGACCTGGGCGCCGCCCACGACGGAGTACTCCTCGGTCGCGCCCTTGGTCCAGTGGCCGTCCCACTGCTGCCACAGCGTCCCGGCGGGCAGCTGCGCGCCCAGGTGGGCGGTGCGGAAGTTCTTGTACGAGTCCAGGAACCAGCCGTAGCCGTACTGGCCGTCGCCGATGGTGACGTCGAACTCCGGCGAGACGAACTCGGACTTGGCGCCCGAGGCCGGGACGGTGATGTTCACCGGCTTGGCCTTGCGCGCGTCGATGGTGATCGTCTGCTTCTTGCCGATGGTCAGCTTCGGCTGCGCGATCCAGTCGATGCCCTTGGCGGGGTTGTCGAGGGCGCCGTAGACGGCGGTGTTGAGGATGTACGTGCCCTTGGGCGCGCGCGCCTTCACCGTGCCGGACTTGTCGTACGGGTTCAGCCAGGTGCCGTTGGCCAGGCCCGCCACGCCGCTGAGGTCGGCGTCGTAATACGGGGCCGGCTTGCCGTCGCGGCCGATGAACTTCAGCGTGACGTCGTAGGACTCGACCTCGCGCTGGACCGCGGCGGCGGTGCGGACCGTCTGGCCGTCGGCCTTCGCCGTCACGTACGCGGAGTAGGCGCCGTCGACGGTGCCGCCCAGCCTGGTGTCGGCGGTGAGGTCGACCGCGGCCGTGCCGTGCGCCGGGACGGTCACCTGGGTCGCGCCCAGCTTGAAGAAGCCCGCCGGGGCGGCGGCGCCCTTGGGGTTGGTGGCGGTGCTGGTGAGGGTGAGCGTGACGTCCTTGTCGCCGAGGTTGCGGTACGTCAGCTTCTTGGTGACGGCCTTGTCGTCGGTGTGCGGCCACTGCTGCACGCCGAAGTTCAGCGACACCGGCTCGGCGACGACCGACTGCTTGATGGCCTGGTCGACCTGGATGCGGCCCGTGCCCTGCTGGAACGGCGTGTACTTGCCGCCCTTGGCGGAGCCGGTGAGGGCGGCCTTCAGCTCGGTGTAGCCCCAGTCGGGGTGCTCCTGCTTCAGGATGGCGGCGGCGCCCGCGACGTGCGGGGTGGCCATCGAGGTGCCGGAGATGGTCAGGTAGCCCTCGGGCTTCTCCCCGACCTCCTTGTCGATGACGCTGCCCTCGGCCGCGGCGGCGGTGATGTCGACGCCCGGCGCGGTGACGTCCGGCTTGATGGCGCCGTCACCGGCACGCGGGCCGGTGGAGGAGAAGTCCGCCAGGACGTCCTTCTTGTCGACGGCGCCGACGGTGAGCGCGGCGTCCGCGCTGCCCGGCGAGCCGATCGACTGCGGGCCGTCGTTGCCCGCGGCGATCGCGAACAGGACGCCCTTCTCGGCGGAGAGCTTGTTGACCTCGGCCTCGAGCGGGTCGATCTCGGGGGTGTCGTAGCCGCCGAGGCTCAGGTTGATGACGTCGGCGCCCTGGTCGGCCGCCCACTCCATGCCGGCGAGGATGCCGGAGTCGTCACCGTAGCCGTCGTCGTCCAGGACCTTGCCGTTGAGCAGCTTGGCGTCCGGGGCCACACCCTTGTACTTGCCGCCCGACTTGGCGCCGGTGCCCGCCACGATGGAGGCGACGTGCGTGCCGTGCCCGAAGTGGTCGGTGGCGTCGGCGGCGGTGGTGAAGTTCCTGGACTGCGCCACCTGGTCCTTCAGGTCCGCGTGGCGGGTGTCCACACCGGTGTCCAGGATGGCGACCTTGACGCCCTTGCCGGTGTAACCGGCCTTCCACGCGGTGGGGGCGCCGATCTGCGGGACCGACTTGTCGAGGCTCGCCTTGCGGACGCCGTCGAGCCAGACGTGCGCGATACCGGAGGCGGTCTTGCCGCCGTTGGTGAGCGCGTCCCACAGTCCGGCGGTGTCCTTGACCGGGGTCTGCACGGCGTCCGCGTTGAGCGCCGTCAGGCTGCGGCGCAGGGTGCCCGCGTCCCGGACGTCGGCCTTGGCGGCGGTGGCGGTGCCGCGGTAGCCGACGATGACCTTCAGGCCGTTCTTCTGCGAAGCGCGGGTGACGGCCTTGTTCAGCTCGGTGACGTCGAAGAGGCGCTGGTCGAGCGTGCCGGAGGCGACCAGGTGGGCCGCGTCGGCGGGGATGACCAGTGTGTGTCCGGACGTCTTGCGGACCTGGAAGGGTATGTGTTCGCGGCCCTTGGCCCGCTCCAGGCCGACGACGCGGCCCTTGGCGTCGAGGGCGACGCGGTCACCGGTGATCAGGGTGACGTGGTGCTTGGCGGTGAGCTTGGAGGCGGCGGTGGCCGCGGTCGTGGTGCGGCCCGGCTTCGCCGACGCGGGGCTGGTCATACCCGCTGCGAGGGCGACCGCCGCGGCCGTCGCCACGGTGGCCGCGGCCGCGTTCTTCACTTGTCTGCGCAAGTTCTCCCCCTGGAGATGAGGTAACGGGCGAATTCCCCGTTCGCCCGGCCGGGGGCGGACTCGCACATCTGCACGCCAACCCCCCGGATCACGAAGTATGCCGGGGGGTGATCACGCGGCTCAATAGATGAGAGGACGGTGAGAAAGAGCGACCGGAAACTGTTACACGTCGCCCCGGATACCGTTACACAACCGCGAAGTCCCTTTACCGGAAAGGGTGTTATGGACCGTCAGGCGTCGGCGTTCTCCTTCACCGTGATCTTGCCCTTGCGCAGCGTGGCCAGTCGCGGCGCCTTTTTCGCCAGCGCGGAGTCGTGGGTGACCATGATGAAGGTCAGCCCGTGTTCCTTCCACAGGCGTTCGAGCACGTCCATGATCTCGTCGCGCATGCCCTCGTCGAGATTGCCGGTCGGCTCGTCGGCCAGCAGCACCTTGGGCTGCTTCACCACGGCGCGGGCGATGGCGACACGCTGCTGCTGACCTCCGGACATCTCGCCGGGCAGATGCCCGAGCCGCTCGCCCAGACCGACGGATTCCAGCGCCCGCGCGGCGCGTTCGCGCCGTTCCCCGGCCTTGACGCCGAGGGGGACGAGGGCGGTCTCGACGTTCTCCTGGGCGGTGAGCGTCGGGATGAGGTTGAAGGACTGGAAAACGAAGCCGATGTTCTGGCTGCGGAGCCGGGTCAGCCGCGTCTCGCCGAGCCCCGCCAGGTCGGTGCCGTCCAGGAGGACTTCCCCGGAGGTGGGGCGGTCGAGGCCGCCGAGCATCTGCAGCAGGGTGGATTTTCCGCCGCCGGTGGGGCCTTGGATGACGAGCCGGTCGCCGTCCGGGATGGTGAGGTCGATTCCGTCGAGGGCGTGGACGGTGTCCTTGCCTCTGGTGTAGCGCTTGGTGACGTTTTTCAGCTCGTACACGGGATGGCTCCTGAGTGGTTTACGGGACGGGTCGGAAAGCCGGGTCATTCCACCCGCCGCAGCGCGTCCGCCGGGCGCAGCCGGGACGCGCGCCAGCCGCCGAACGCGCCCGCGACCAGACCGCCGGCCACCGCCAGGCCCACCGCCAGCACGATCGTGGTGACGCTGACCGGGGCGGTGAGCGCCACCTCCAGCGTCTTCGCCGGCTGCCGGCCCGGTCCGCCGAAGCCGCCGCCGGTGGTGCCGCCCGCGCCGCCGCCGAGCTGGGCCTCGAGGCCGGGGCTGACGGCGGTGACGGCGTACGCGCCCGCCAGGCCCAGGGCGATGCCGAGGACGCCGCCGACCAGGCCGTTGACCACGGCCTCGCCGATCACCTGGCCGGTCACCCGGCCGGACTTCCAGCCCAGGGCCTTGAGCGTGCCGAACTCGCGGACCCGCCGGGAGACGGCGGAGGAGGTGAGCAGGCCGGCCACCAGGAACGCGGCCGCCAGCACGGCGGCGGACAGCCACCTGCCGACGCCGGCGGCGAGCGAGGAGGCGGTGGACAGGGAGCCGGAGACGGTGTCCGCGAGGTCGGCGGAGGTGGTGACCGTCGTACCCGGGACGTTCTTCCGGATCGCGGACCGGACGCTGCCGATCTTCGTGGAGTCGGTCGCCTCGACGTAGACCGTGGTGACCTTGTCCTTGGCGCCGGCCAGGGCCTGGGCCCGCTTCAGCGGCAGGTACAGGTCGGCGGCTGCGTCACCGCTGTCGGCGGTGGCGATGCCGATCACCGTGAACGCGACGCCCTTGACGGTGACGGTGGAGCCGGCCTTGTACTTCTTCTGCCGGGCGTAGGCGGAGTCCACGACGGCGACCTCGGCGTCCGACTCCGCCGGCCGGAAGGCGCGGCCGCTGGTGATCTTGGAGGAGGTCAGCGGGCCGAGGCCGGGCTTGGTGACGTCGGTGCCGTAGACGGAGTAGCTGTTGACGTCGAAGTCGGCGCCGCCGCCCTGCACCTGGCCCGGGCCGCCTTCGCCGCCGCGCTGGAAGCCGCCGCCGTCCTGCTGGACCTTGCCCCGGGTGAACTGGCCGCTGACCTTGACGACCTGGAGGCTCAGCCCGCCGACCGCGTCCGAGACGCCGGGCTGCGCGCCGACCTTGCCCACCGTGACGGCGGACAGCGTCTGGAAGCCCTGCACCATGACGCGGTCGCTGCTCTGGGCGGAACTGTCGTCGTCACCGCGCGCGTCGAACCGGAACCGGGGCCGCTGGGCGTCGCCGGTGGGCGCCGACGCCGCCTTGGTCACCGTCATGTCCGTGCCGAGCCCGTACAGCGACTGGAGGACCCTGTCCTGCGCCTTCCCCATGCCGTTCGACACGGAGTCGACGACGATGACGAGCGCGATGCCCAGCGCGAGGCCGGAGGCGACGACGAGGGCCGCCTTTCTGCGGCGGCGCAGTTCGCGCCTCAGGTAGGTGAAGAACATGGCCGCAAGCTAGGCACGGACCGTGATGCCACCATAAGGCCGCCATAAGAGCTGCATGAGAAGGCCGCGGCCGAAGGTGAAAAAGCCGGTGCCGCCCCTGGGGGCGGCACCGGCGGACGGGATGAGGGGGCGTCAGACGGCCGAACCGGCCTTCCACTGCGCCCAGTCCATGTTCCAGCCGTTGAGGCCGTTGTCCGGCGAGACCGTCTTGTCGCCGGTGTGCTGGACGACCACCACGTCGCCGATCAGCGTGTGGTCGTAGAACCAGGCCGCGGGCGTGCTCGGGTCGCTCGCGCCCTTCTTGTCCTGGAGGCCGACGCAGCCGTGGCTGGTGTTCACGTTGCCGAACACCGAGGGCGCGCCCCAGTAGTTGCCGTGGATGAAGGTGCCGGAGGTGGTCAGGCGCATGGCGTGCGGCACGTCCTTGATGTCGTACTCGCCCTTGCCGTCGTCGTCGGTGAAGCCGACCGTCGCGCCGTTCATCCGGGTCTCCGTGAACTTCTCGGAGACCACCATCTGGCCCTCGTACGTCTTGTTGTCGGGCGAGCCGGCGGAGATCGGTATGGTCTTGACGACCTTCCCGTCCTGCGTGATCTTCATCCGCTTGGTCTGCGCGTCGACGTACGAGACCTGGTTGCGGCCGATGTGGAAGGTGACCGTCTTCTGCTGGACGCCGTAGACGCCGGCGGCGCCCTCGACGCCGTCGAGCGCCAGCTTCAGGGTGACGGTGGCGCCTTCCTTCCAGTACTGCTCCGGGCGGCAGTCCATGCGGTTGGCGCTGAACCAGTGGCAGGCGACCTCCTGGCCGCTGCTGGAGCTGACCGTGATGCCCTTCTGCACGGCCGCCTTGTTGGTGATCGCCTTGTCGAAGTTGATCGACACCGGCATGCCGACACCGACGGTGGTGCCGTTGTCCGGGGTGAAGCTGCCGATGAAGCTGTTGGCCGGGGAGACGGTGGTGAAGGAGGCGTTCTCGTGGGCTATGCGGCCCTCGGAGTCCTTCGCCGCCGCGGCCAGCTTGTAGGTGGTGGACCGCTCCAGCTGGACGCTGGGCTTCCAGCTCTTCTTGTCCGCGGACAGCTGACCGGCGACGGTCTTGCCGTCCCGGCTGGTCATGGTGACGGCCGTCAGGGTGCCCTTGCGCACCGTGACGCCGGCGGCGTTGTTGATCGACGCGTTGTCCGAGCCGTCCTTCGGCGTGATCGTGATCTGCGCCTCGGAGGACTTCTTGGCCGCCGCCTCGTCGACCGTGGCCTGCGAGGTGTCGCCGCTGCCGCCACTGGAGGCATCGGCGTCAGCGCCGGAACACGCCGTGAGCACCAGCACACCGCCGAGCAGAGCGGACGCGGCCGTCAGGCCCCTGCGCCGCTTACTGTCCGTCATCACAAGCTTCTCCATCGTTGCCGAGTCGCGATAACCCCGAGAGTCCCCGTCGAGAACCTTCAACGCTACGGACGGTTCGTCCCGTTCCCCACCCCCTCAGGCTGTGGGGCATCCCACGTCCGCGGCTCGCGGCGGGACGCCGGTGGTGCGGGATGTGGTCCGTGCGCTCCCCCGGGACGACGAAGACCCCGGACGGCGGTCGCCGTCCGGGGCCCTGGGTGCCCCGGGACGCTCAGCCGATGCCGTCCTCTTCCTCGCCGTCCTCCCTATCATCCTCGTCCAGGTCCCACTCGGGCGAATCCGGGTCGTAGTCGATCGCCTCGCTGGACCAGGACGCCTGCTGGAGTTCCACTCCGGGCACCTCGCCGACCAGGTCGAACGGGTCCACGAGATACGCCAGGGCCTCCGCGGTGTCTTCCGTCACAGCGGCCTCGGCCTGGGGCCGCTCCGCCTGGGGCAGCTCGGTGTCCCCGGCCAGCCGGCGCAGCGCGGCCTTGGTCAGCTCGTCCTCGTCGTGCACTTCCAGCACCAGCTCGACGCGAAGCCGTACAAAACGTGAGGTCTCTTCTGTGGTCATGGCGCGAGCGTACGGCCGAAACCTCCCGTGACTTTCCTGTGACCCGCGCCTTTCACTAACATCGCCTCACACGGCCAATTCGCCAGCGTCACAAGGGGATCGATATTCCGTGTCATCCGCTCGCCGCCCGCTGCTGACCGCCACCGCCGCCGGCACCCTGCTGTGCGCGCTGTGGTTCGTCCCGTCCGCGAACGCCTCCCAGGAGGCCCCGGAGAGTCATGCGGCGGCTGTCTCGACACCGGCCCGGGTCGTGCACGTCACGCAGGCCAGAGCGGTCACGGCGCAGAGTGCCGGGACCGCGGAGCCGGCGGTGGAGAAGGCCGAACTGGCCGACACCGGCAGCTTCGACACCACGCCGTACGTCGTCGGCGGCAGCCTGTTCCTCGCCGTGGGCGCCGGATTCGTGGTGTATTCGGTGCGCCGCGAGCGCCTGGGGTTTTGATTTTTCTTGACTGAACTTTGACAGCCCGCACATAGTTCGCCCATGAAGAGATCAACGGGCGGGCGGATGTGCGCCGCCGCGGTCGTGAGCGTGCTGTCGCTCGCCCTCGTCACCGGCTGTGGCGACGAGAAGTCCCCGGGCGCCGGGAGCACCGCGGGCGGGGACGGGGCGAAGCCGGCCGCGCGGACGCCGAGCGCCGCCGAGCTGGAGAAGCTGATCATCGCCAAGGGCGAGGTGCCCGGGTACACGGTGGGGCCGGTCAAGGGCGGCGTCCCCGACCGGAGCAAGGTCACGTCCGCCGACGCCGGGTGCGTCCCGGTGCTCCAGGCCTTCGCCGGCATCGCGCCCGGCACCCCGGCGGCGCACACCAGCCGTATGGCGACCGAGGACAAGAAGGCTCCCACGGACGGCGCCACGTCCCTGGACGACCTGTCCGACGGCAGGTTCGAGGGCGCGGTCAACAAGTCCATGGACCTCGACGTCACCGTGGTCACCCTGGCCTCGTACGACGGGGACGGCGCCGAGCGGGCTTGGAAGTCCGTCCAGGACGCGGTCGAGAACTGCGCGGACGGCTTCGCCGGCGAGCAGGACGGCGAGAAGGGCCAGTTCACCAAGGTCGCCGAGGAGAAGTCCGCCGGCACGGGTGACGCGTCGGTGGCGTTCACGGCGACCGACGAGGCGGGCGAGGACGGCGCGCTGCCGCTGCACGCCGAGGTGGTGCGGCACGGCAACACGCTCGCGACGTACACCACGGTCAACATCGGCGCGATGATGAGCAAGAAGCCGTACACGGTCTCCGCCGCGGTGGTGAAGGCTCAGGCCGCCAAGCTGAGGTGACGTTCCGTCGATGACGCGGAAGGGGCCCCGGCCATGGCCGGGGCCCCCTCGCGTTCATCCGGAGCCGTGGCTCACTGGAGCGGGCCGGTGACCTTCTCCACGGCCGTGACCAGGTCACCGCCGCGCACGAAGGCGTCGGCGGCGGCCAGGTCGGGCGCGAGGAACCGGTCCGGGCCCGGCCCCTGGACGCCCGCGGCGCGCGCGGCGTCGATGACCGCCCGGGTGGCGGGCGCCGGGGTGAGGCCCTCGCGCAGTTCGACGGCGCGGGTGGCCGCGTACAGCTCGATGGCGATGACCCGGGTCAGGTTGTCCACGGCGGTGCGCAGCTTGCGCGCGGCCGACCAGCCCATGGAGACGTGGTCCTCCTGCATGGCGGAGGACGGGATGGAGTCGGCGGAGGCCGGTACGGCGAGCCGCTTCAACTCGCTGACCAGCGCGGCCTGCGTGTACTGGGCGATCATCAGACCGGAGTCGACACCGGCGTCGTCGGCGAGGAACGGCGGCAGGCCGTGGCTGCGGTTCTTGTCCAGCAGCCGGTCGGTGCGGCGCTCGGCGATGGAGCCGAGGTCGGCGACCGCGATGGCGAGGAAGTCCAGCACATAGGCGACGGGCGCGCCGTGGAAGTTGCCGTTGGACTCCACCCGCCCGTCCTCGCCGGAGCCGGGAGCACCGGGCAGGACGACCGGGTTGTCCACGGCGGCGGCCAGTTCGCGTTCGGCGACCAGGCGGGCGTGCGCGAGGGTGTCGCGGCCGGCGCCGGCGACCTGCGGGGCGCAGCGCACGGAGTAGGCGTCCTGCACGCGCGGAGCGTCGTCCTGGTGGTGCCCGGTGAGCCCGGAACCCTTCAGCACGGCGAGCATGTTGGCGGCGCTGGCGGCCTGTCCCGGGTGCGGCCGGATGGCGTGCAGTTCGGGCGCGAGGACCCTGTCGGTGCCGAGCAGCGCCTCCAGGGTGAGGGCCGCGGTGACGTCGGCGGACTTGTACAGGGTGTCCAGGTCGGCGAGGGCCATGATCAGCATGCCGAGCATGCCGTCGGTGCCGTTCAGGAGAGCCAGGCCCTCCTTCTCGCGCAGTTCGACGGGCCGGATCCCGTGCGCGGCGAGCAGTTCGCCGGCGGGCCGTACGGTGCCGTCGGGGCCCTCGGCGTCACCCTCGCCCATCAGGGTGAGGGCGCAGTGGGAGAGCGGGGCCAGGTCGCCGGAGCAGCCGAGGGAGCCGTACTCGTGCACGACCGGGGTGATGCCGGCGTTCAGCACGTCGGCCATGGTCTGCGCGACCTCGGGCCGCACTCCGGTGTGTCCCGAGCAGACGGTCTTCAGCCGCAGGAACATCAGGGCGCGGACGACCTCGCGCTCGACCCGGGGGCCCATGCCGGCGGCGTGCGAGCGGACGATGTTGCGCTGTAGCTGGGCGCGCAGCTCGGGGCTGATGTGCCGGGTCGCCAGCGCGCCGAAGCCGGTGGAGACGCCGTAGACCGGGTCGGGCTTGGCCGCCAGCGCGTCCACGATCTCCCGGGCCGCCGCGAGGGCCGCCACCGCCTGTGCCGACAGCTCGACGCGGGCACCCCCGCGCGCCACGGCGAGAACGTCGGACGCCGTGACACCGGACGTCCCCACCACCACAGTGTGCATATCCATATTCAGGAGCGTACGCATTGAATGCGACGGTGTCACTAGTGGAAGGCGGAGTCACCCCTTACCGCGCGGTGTGGGCTTCGCCTCACGGCCGGCGCCCGCGGAACCGGCGCCGCTCGGCGCGCGGCGGCGGCGGTTCGTCGGCCAGCCGTACGACCGGGTCCTCGGGCCCCTCCCGGCCGGCCACCACCGGCCGGCTCAGCCGCAGCGCCTTGGCCCGGTACTGGGCGGCGTCCGCGAGCCGGAACAGCCGCCGGGCGTCCCGCACCTCGCCGATCGCCTCCTCGGTCGAGGCGACCCCGCACGCGACGCCCTCGCCCAGCTGCAACTCCCCCGCCCTGCGGCACACTTCGTCCGCCGCCCGCACCACCTCGCCGGCCGGCGGCCCGACCGCGAGCAGGCAGAACTCGTCCCCGCCGAGCCGCGCGACCAGCGCGCCCGGCACCATCGCGCCGCACAGCGACAGCACCGAGCCGAAGCGTTCGAGGAGCCGGTCGCCGACGGCGTGCCCGAGGGTGTCGTTGACCCGCTTGAGCCCGTTGAGGTCGCAGACGACGAGGCTGACGGTCACGCCCTCCACCCGGTGCCGGTCCACGGCCTCCTCCAGGCGCACGTCCACGGCCCGGCGGTTGGCGAGACCGGTCAGCGGGTCGGTGTACGCGAGCCGGCGGGCCTCCTCCAGCCGCTCGGTCTGCGCCATGCCCGCGGCGACGACGGCGGCCAGCACGGTGGCGAAGTCGGCGTCGGCCCGCGCGAACAGCGGCGCCCCGACCGGGCGGGCCACGTACAGCTCCCCCCAGGCGCGGCCGTGCAGGACGACGGGGGCGACCACACAGCAGCCGCGGCCCCTGCGGCGCAGGGCCGCGACCCGCTGGTGGAGGTACCCGGGGGTGCCGGCGGCCGCGCCGGCGGCGGTCTCCACCCACGCGTGCGGGCCGCCGCCGCCGGCCCAGCGCTCGTGCAGGAACTCGGTGATCTCCGGGAACTGGTGCACCGGATACGTCTCGGACTCCGGGAACTCCTCCTCGTCCGGCGTGCGGTCCCCCACGTTCGCGAGGACCCGGAGCCGGCCCAGCTCGCGCTCCCACACCGACAGCGCGGCGAAGCCGCCGTCCAGCGCGTGGCAGGCGCCGAGGGCGGCGGCCCGCCAGGACTCCCGGGGGGTGTGCGCCGCCGCCATGCCCTGGGCCAGCGCCACGACCGCGGCCAGCCGCTCGTCCTCACCCATTACTCCAGATTAGGGAGGAATGTTCCCTTCCGGGATGTCGGGAGGGCGATCAGGTGGAGCACGCGGACCAGGCCGCCCCTTCCGGGACGCCGGTGAAGGCGAGCAGATGGACGGCGAGGCCCCGGCTGTCCCCTTCCGGGATGCCGGGGAGGCGATCAGGTGGGCCACGCGGCCCCGGCTGCCCCCTTCCGGGGTGCCGGGAAGCTGATCAGACGAACCGCGCGGCCCGGCCCGGGACCGGGCCTACTCGCCCGGCCACTGCGGCTCGCGCTTGTCGTTGAAGGCCGCCACACCCTCGGCCCGGTCCCCGGAGAACGCCACCGCCCGCCACGCCGCGTCCTCGACCTCCAGGCCCGCCCGCAGATCCAGCCCGTGCCCCAGCCGCAGCGCCCGCTTGGCGGCCCGCAGCCCCACCGGCGAGTTCGCGGCGATCCGGGCGCCGAGGGCCAGCGCCTCCTCCCGGTCCCGCCCCTCCTCCACCACCTGGTCGACCAGCCCCAGCCCGGCCGCCTCCGCCGCCTCCACCCGCCGCGCCGTGAAGATCAGCTCGGCGGCGCGCGCGGCACCGACCCGCCGGGGCAGCAGCTGCGTGCCGCCGCCGCCCGGGATCACTCCCACGGACACCTCCGGCAGTCCCACCACCGCCGTACGGTCCGCCACGATCAGGTCGCAGGCCAGGGCCAGCTCGAAACCACCGCCCAGCGCGAAGCCGTGCACCGCCGCGATCGTCGGCATCGGCAGCTCCAGCACCCCGGTGTACGCCCCGCGCGCCACCGGGCGCTGGCGCACCAGTTCGGCGTCGGTGAAGGAGTTCCGCTCCTTCAGGTCCGCCCCGACGCAGAACGCCCGTTCGTGCGACGAGGTCAGCACGACCACCCGGGCCTCGCGGTCACCGGCGAGCGCGGCGCACGCGCCGGCGAGGGAGCGGGCCATCTCCGTGGAGACGGCGTTCATCGCCTTGGGCCGGTCCAGCACCAGCTCCACGACCGGCCCGTGCCGCCGCACCAGCACGAACTCCCCGAACCGCTCCTCGCTCATGACGCCCTCCGGTTAACGCGGGTTAACTTCCTACACGTCCGATCATCGCAGCCGCGACCGATCCGGAAAAGACCAGGGCCCTACGCCCGTTCGAGTGACAACCCGGCCGTATCCCGGCACCTCGCCCACCGTGGCGCATAACGTGCGCTCCTTCATGGCGCGCGCCGGGGAGGAAAACCCATGACACCGAGGGCGGCACCGCAAAGTGCGCCGGGCGTACGCCGCGGACGGCACCGCAAGCCCCGCTCCCGCACGTGGCTGCTGACGGCCGGCGCGCTGATCCTGGCCGCGGCCGTGCTCGCCGTGCTCCGGACCGCCCCGGCACCGGGCACGGGCGCACCCGCCACGACGGACGCGGTCCCCCGCCCGGCCGACCGCTCCCCGCGCCCCGCGGCGAGCACCCGGGCCGCCACGCCACCGCCGGCGCCCGCGCCCGTGACCGGCGCGAGCCGCACCCCCCTCCGCACGCCCGCGAGCCCCTCGGACGCGCCGTACCCGGACCGTCCGCACCGACCGGAGCAGCCCCGCGCACCGCGCCCGCCGGCCACCCCCGCGCCGTCCCTCCTGGCCACCCGCTCCACCCCGCCCGCCACCGGCCCGGCGGGACCCGGTCCGGACCGGCCCGGACCGGACGGGGTCTGCCTGCCGGTGATCGGCCTGTGCGTGGACGTACTCGGCGACCGGGACGGACGGTGACCGGCTGGGGCCGGCCGTCGCGGGTGCTCAGCCGGGACGGACGGTGACCGGCTACGACTGGGCGTCGCGCCGGGTGAGCAGCCAGGGCTCGACCACGCCGAGCCCGCGCACCGGGCGCTGCCACATCGGCTGGAGCGCGAAGCGGTACACCGGCGGCTCCTCGCCCTCCTTCTCGGCCGCCGCCGCGGCCTCCGCCGCCTCCGCCTCGGAGACCGGCGCCTCGCCGGTGCGGATCAGCTCCTCCGCGAAGGCGCTGTCGACCAGGACGGCGTCCCGGGGGGCTATGGACGTCAGCCGGGAGGCCAGGTTGACCGTCGTACCGAACACATCGCCCATCCGGGTGGTCACCGTGCCGAACGCCATGCCGACCCGCAGCGCGGGCATCGTCTCGTCGTTCGCCAGCGTCTCCACCAGCCGCAGCGCGATGTCCGCGGCCGTACCGGCGTCGTCCGCCGCGTACAGCACCTCGTCGCCGAGGGTCTTGATCAGCCGGCCGCCGCGCGCGGCCACCAGGTCGGCGGCGGTCGTCTCGAACGCCTCGACCAGCTCGCCGAGCTCCTCCTCCTCCATCCGGCGGGTGAGCCGGGTGAAGCCGACGAGATCGGCGAAGGCGACGGCGAGCCGCCGGTCCACCATCTCCTCGTCGTCGGCGACCTGCACGACCCGGCCGGCGGAGGCGGCGAGCTGGCGGCGCCAGACGTAGACGAGGAACTCCTCCAGCTCGGGCAGGAGCAGCTCGACGATCGGGTACGTCACCTCGGTGCGGGTCATCCCCGGCTCCGGCGGCTCGGTCAGGCCCTCCAGGAACGAGTCGATCTGCCACTCGGCCAGCCGGGCGGTGGTCTGCCCGGTGGACCGGGCCACCTGCACCGCCATCGCCTCGCTCAGCAGCCCGGCCTCCACCAGACCGGCGAGCCGGCGCAGCGCCAGCACGTCGGCCTCCGTGAGGGCCTTGGCCTGGCCGATGTCCGCGAAGCCCATGGCCCGCCAGAACCGGGACGCCAGCTCCATGGAGACACCGGCGCTGCGGGCGGCCTGGAACGGGGTGTAGCGGCGCTCGGCGCCCAGGATGAGCTGTTCGAGCCGCAGGGCCAGCGGGTCCTCGCCGGTGTCGGGGGCGTGGGGATCCACCCGGTCGCCGTCCCCGCCAGCGCCGGAGCCCGTGTCGTCGACGGTCACGCCTGCTGCCCTTCCGATCTGCCGCGGTCAGGTTTCGACCGGCCTCAACTCTACGGCAGGTGTGCGCCAGCTCACTCCGTCGGGCCGGGCCGACGGGTCCCTCCCGGACCCCCGCCACCGCTCCGGGGCCACACCCCCGTCCCCCGCATCGAAGCAGGTCCAAGGCAATCCCGCGCTGGCTGCCCCGCGCTTCCCGGGCGCCCGGTGGGCACCGGCGCCCCGAACCCGGCCGACACCACGAGCGGCCGACGCCCCCGGGCGGGGCGGCGGCAGGACGGTCGACGGCAGGGCTGTCGGTGCCACGGTCGCGTACGGCGGGAAGGGGCCGCGCCGGGGGGCGTCCGCCCGCGGACGTCGACACAGCGCCCGCGCCGGGAGGCGACCACCCGCGGCCGTAGACGCGGCGCCCGCCCCGGCGGATGTCCGCCTGCGGCAGCCGACACAGCGCCCCACCGGGAGGCGACCACCCACAGCAGCCGACACGGCACCCGCGCCGGAAGGCGACCATCCACAGCAGCCAGCGCGACGGCCGTGACGGGAGGCGCCCACCCACGGCCGTAGACGCAACGTCCACGCCGGGAGGCGACCACCTTCGGCCGTAGACGCGGCACCCGCGCCACCGGATGTCCGCCTGCGGCAGCCGACACGGCGCCCGCGCCGGAAGGCGACCACCCACAGCACCCAGCGCGGCAGCCGTGGCGGGAGGCGCCCACCCACGGCCGTCGGCGCAACGTCCACGCCGGGAGGCGACCACCCGCGGCCGTAGACGCGGCGCCCGCCCCGGCGGATGTCCGCCCGCGGCAGGCGATACGGCACCCGCGCCGTGTGGTGCCGCCCGCGGCAACCGGCGTAGCGGCACCGGCCCCTTTGCTCGTGCCCGGTCCCGCGCCGTCCCCACGACGGACGCCCCCGCCAGGGCCGCCGCACCGGCGTCCCCCCGCGCCGCCCCCAGGCGCGCAGCCGCCTCCTAAGCGGGACGCACATGCACGATGTCCCCCGCTCCCACCGGCTCCTGCACGCCCTCCTTGGTGGCGATGACCAGCCGGCCGTCCCCGTCCAGGGCCACCGCCTCGCCCACCAGCGCCCGGTCGCCGGGGAGTTCCGCCCGTACCTCGCGGCCCAGGGTCGCGCAGCCCGCCGTGTACGCCTCCAGGAGGCCGCTCGCCGAGGCGTCGCCGCCCGCCGCGCGCCAGCGCCCGTACCAGTCCTCCAGCGACCGCAGCACCGCCCGCAGCAGCGGATCCCGGTCCGTGCTCACCGCACCGGCCAGCGCCAGCGACCCCGCCTGCGGCACCGGCAGCTCGTCCGCCCGCAGGGTGACGTTGATCCCGACGCCGACGACGACGCCGTCCGCGCCGGCCCGCTCGGCCAGGATGCCGCCGGCCTTGCGCTCCTGTCCGCCGACGGTCACCAGCAGATCGTTCGGCCACTTCAGCGCTGTATCGACGCCCGCCGCCCGCGCCAGCCCCGTCGCCACCGCCACGCCCGTCAGCAGCGGCAGCCAGCCCCACCGTGCCACCGGCACCTCGCCCGGTTCGAGCAGGACGGAGAAGAACAGCCCCGAGCGCGGCGGCGCGGTCCAGCTCCGGTCCAGCCGGCCCCGGCCGGCCGTCTGCTCCTCCGCGACCAGCACCACCCCCTCCCCGGCCTCCCCGGCGGCGGCCCGCGCGGCGAGGTCGGAGTTGGTGGAACCGGTCCGCCGCACCACCTCGATCTCCCGGTACAGGCTCCCCTCCCGCACCAGCCCGCGCCGCAGGGACACGGCGTTCAGGGGCGGACGGTCGAGGTCGGACCAGCGGCTGTCGTCTGAGGGATTCTGGGGCGTCATGCAAGCCACCCTAGGTGTGGTAAACGACGCACTGCTGATCGGTGAGCCCGCCACTACTCTACGAATGAGTAACCGTCCCCCCTTTTGAGCAGGCAGGGAGCCGCATCCCGATGTCCGAGCCGGAAGAGCGTCACGAGATCCAAGAGATCGACATCCACACGACCGCGGGGAAGCTCGCGGATCTCCAGCGGCGCATCCACGAGGCGACGCACGCCGGCTCGGAGCGCGCCGTCGAGAAGCAGCACGCCAAGGGCAAGCTGACGGCCCGTGAGCGGATCGAACTCCTCCTCGACGAGGGTTCCTTCGTCGAGCTGGACGAGTTCGCCCAGCACCGCTCCACCCACTTCGGACTGGAGAAGAACCGCCCGTACGGCGACGGCGTCGTCACCGGGTACGGCACGGTCGACGGCCGCCCGGTCGCCGTCTTCTCCCAGGACTTCACCGTCTTCGGCGGCGCCCTCGGCGAGGTCTACGGCCAGAAGATCGCCAAGGTGATGGACTTCGCGCTGAAGACCGGCTGCCCGGTCATCGGCATCAACGACTCCGGCGGCGCCCGCATCCAGGAGGGCGTCGCCTCCCTCGGCGCGTACGGCGAGATCTTCCGCCGCAACACCCACGCCTCCGGCGTCATCCCGCAGATCAGCCTGGTCGTCGGCCCGTGCGCCGGCGGCGCGGTCTACTCCCCGGCCATCACCGACTTCACGGTCATGGTCGACCAGACCTCGCACATGTTCATCACCGGCCCGGACGTCATCAAGACGGTCACCGGCGAGGACGTCGGCTTCGAGGAGCTGGGCGGCGCCCGCACCCACAACACCGCCTCCGGCGTGGCCCACCACATGGCCGGCGACGAGAAGGACGCCATCGAGTACGTCAAGCAGCTGCTGTCGTACCTGCCGTCCAACAACCTCTCCGAGCCCCCCGTCTTCCCCGAGGAGGCGGATCTCGCCGTCACCGACGAGGACCGCGAGCTGGACACCGTCGTACCGGACAGCGCGAACCAGCCGTACGAGATGCGCACGGTCATCGAACACGTCCTGGACGACGCCGAGTTCTTCGAGACGCAGGCCCTGTTCGCGCCGAACATCCTCACCGGCTTCGGCCGGGTCGAGGGCCGCCCGGTCGGGGTCGTCGCCAACCAGCCGATGCAGTTCGCCGGCTGCCTCGACATCGACGCCTCCGAGAAGGCCGCGCGCTTCGTGCGCACCTGCGACGCCTTCAACGTCCCGGTGCTCACCTTCGTGGACGTGCCCGGGTTCCTCCCCGGCGTCGGCCAGGAACACGAGGGCATCATCCGGCGCGGCGCCAAGCTGATCTACGCCTACGCCGAGGCCACCGTCCCGCTGATCACCGTCATCACCCGCAAGGCCTTCGGCGGCGCCTACGACGTGATGGGCTCCAAGCACCTGGGCGCCGACCTCAACCTCGCCTGGCCCACCGCCCAGATCGCCGTCATGGGCGCCCAGGGCGCGGTCAACATCCTGCACCGCCGCACCCTCGCCGAGGCGGAGGCGAACGGGGAGAACGCCGAAAGCGTCGAGGCGGTCCGGGCCCGCCTCATCCGGGAGTACGAGGACACCCTCCTCAACCCCTACGTCGCCGCCGAGCGCGGCTACGTCGACGCGGTGATCATGCCGTCCGACACCCGCGCCCACATCGTCCGCGGTCTGCGTCAACTGCGCACCAAACGGGAATCCCTGCCTCCGAAGAAGCACGGAAACATCCCCCTCTAAGGAGCCGCTGTGACGATCAGAGTCGTACGGGGCAACCCGACCCCCGAGGAGCTGGCCGCCGCCCTGGCGGTGGTCCGTGCCCGCGCCGCGGCGGCAGCGGCGGCGCCGGGCGCGGCGGAGGGCGCGCGCGGCCCGAGGGACGCGTGGTCCGACCCGGCCAGGATCGCGGCGGCCCGCGTCCCGAGCCCCGGGCAGGCGTCCTGGTCCCGCACCTACTGGCCCGGCTGACCTCCGGACCACGCGGGGCGGCGCGGAGTGGCGCGGCGCGGGGCGCCAATTGAGTACCGGTACTCAGGCGCACGCTTCCGCCAGGCCGCACGCTGGAGGGATGCTGTGGTCAGACCCGGAGGACGAGCCGCCGAAGGAACTGCGTGACGCGCAGGCCATGCTGCGGCGGCTCGGCCTCCTCATGGCCCTCGCGATGGTCCTGGCGATGATCGTGATCGGCCTGAGGTGAGCCCGGCGGCGCGGTCCGGCCAGGCCTTGTCCGGCCCTGCGCGCCGTCGCCCGCCGGGCCCTGTCCGCCCTGCGCGCCGTCGCCCGCGGGGCCGCGGACGGGACCTGCCGGGCAGGCCCTAACCTGGCCGCATGACTGCCACTCCCCGCAGGCGGCTCGTGCTCGCCTCCCAGTCCCCCGCCCGGCTGGGCCTGCTCCGGCAGGCCGGACTCGACCCCGAGGTCATCGTCAGCGGCGTCGACGAGGACGCCGTCACCGCGCCCACCCCGGCCGAGCTGGCGCTCGCCCTGGCCGAGGCGAAGGCGTCGGTGGTCGCGGCGCGGCCCCAGGTGCGCGGCGCCCTGGTGATCGGCTGCGACTCGGTGCTGGAGCTGGACGGGCGGGCGCTCGGCAAGCCGGCCGACGCCGAGGAGGCCACCGCCCGCTGGAAGGCCATGCGCGGGCGGGCCGGGGTACTCCAGACGGGGCACTGCGTATGGGACACGGAGGCCGGTCGGTACGTGTCGGCCACCGCCTCCACCGTCGTCCGGTTCGGCGAGCCGAGCGACGCCGAGATCGCCGCCTACGTGGCCTCCGGAGAGCCCCTCCACGTCGCCGGTGCCTTCACTCTGGACGGCCGTTCGGCGCCGTTCGTGGAGGGCATCGAGGGCGACCACGGCAATGTGATCGGCATCAGCCTGCCCTTGGTGCGCCGGCTGCTGGCGGAACTGGGAGTGGGCATCACGGAGTTGTGGGCGCCCCGGAGCTGACCTGGCCGGGCACGGAGTCCTGCGGCCCGCCGGCGCCGTCCCGCGGTCCGTCCGTACGGCTCGCCGGCACGTCCGCGTCGACGGGCGCCGCGCCCGGCTCGGGCCGGGCGGCCGGTCCGGCGTCCCCGCCGGGCGTGCCGCCGCCGCCCGCGCCCTCCTCCGGACCGGCCGCGCGGTCGTTGGTCATCAGGACCAGGACGATCAGGCCGCAGACCACGAGCATGAAGACGAACGCCGGCCAGCCGACCAGGCCCCAGGCGAACGCGCCGAGCAGGCCGTGCACGACGGCCACGCTGATCAGCAGGACCCGGCCGAAACCGGCCGGGGCGCGGTCGCGTACGGCGACGAGCGCGGCCACCAGCGCGCACAGGGCGAAGTAGAGCCCGAAGAGGACCCCGGCGACCTTCGAGGACGTCGACATGACGTGCGGGTCGAGGCCGGCCAGGGACATCTTCTGCCGGTCCACGACCATGCCGAGGAACCAGTTCAACGCCGTGACGAACACCGCCTCCCCGAGGAGGACGACCGCCACCGACCCTGCCACCGGTCTGCGCACCACCGGTCCCCACCCACTCTCACGCCGACAGCCTGTTACCTCAGGTACGTTCGAGACAGCGCGAACGCTACTCACGGGTAAACCGGGGGACAAGGGTTCGGGCGGCAGCAAAGAATCATTGGGCCATTCGTAGGGACTCGACAAAGAATCCGAGTGGGCCGCAGCACGCCCTCACAGAGACCTTGACCACATGACGGGGCTAGGGTTTTCCGCAGGAGTCCTGCGTACCGCGGTACGACATGGGCTTTTGCGGGTCGAGCGAGCCACGTATCACGCTCCGTGTGGGCAAGCTCACCAGTGGGGACGGGTCGAAGTGTCGTGTCGGCAGTCCCTAAACTCGGCTTGTTTCAAGGAGGGAGCCTCAATCGTGCGCAAGGTGCTCATCGCCAATCGTGGCGAAATCGCTGTCCGCGTGGCCCGGGCCTGCCGGGACGCGGGGATCGCGAGCGTGGCCGTCTACGCCGACCCGGACCGGGACGCATCGCATGTCCGCGCGGCGGATGAGGCGTTCGCCCTGGGCGGTGACACCCCGGCCACCAGCTATCTCGTCATCGACAAGATCCTGAACGCCGCCCGCGAGTCGGGGGCGGACGCCGTGCATCCGGGGTACGGCTTCCTGTCGGAGAACGCCGAGTTCGCCCAGGCCGTGCTGGACGCGGGCCTGATCTGGATCGGCCCGCCCCCGCAGGCCATCCGCGACCTCGGTGACAAGGTCGCCGCCCGGCACATCGCCCAGCGCGCCGGCGCCCCCCTCGTGGCGGGCACCCCCGACCCGGTTGCGGGTGCGGAGGAGGTCGTGGCGTTCGCGCGGGAGCACGGCCTGCCCATCGCGATCAAGGCCGCGTTCGGCGGCGGCGGCCGCGGCCTGAAGGTGGCCCGCACCCTGGAGGAGGTCCCCGAGCTGTATGACTCGGCGGTGCGCGAGGCGGTCGCCGCGTTCGGCCGCGGCGAGTGCTTCGTGGAGCGCTACCTCGACCGGCCCCGGCATGTGGAGACGCAGTGCCTGGCCGACAAGCACGGCAACGTCGTCGTGGTCTCCACCCGCGACTGCTCCCTGCAGCGCCGCCACCAGAAACTCGTGGAGGAGGCCCCCGCCCCGTTCCTCACCCAGGAGCAGGTGGCGGAGCTGTACCGGGCGTCGAAGGCCATCCTGAAGGAGGCCCGCTACGAAGGCGCGGGCACCTGTGAGTTCCTCGTCGGCCAGG
>NZ_JBIROU010000012.1:243027-259903 GCF_044332325.1 Streptomyces sp. NPDC017095 | reverse complement strand
GCCGTGCATCGCAAGGCGGAGGAGGGCGCCATGGCGGAGCCATGGCAACCGACGACAACGCCGCGAGGTGCGGCACCAGGGCCCGCGAGCCCGGCCTGATCCAAACGAGAGGCCCTAGTTCAGCTCCAGGGCGTCACGCCGGGCGTCCGTGTCCTCGCCGGTCTCCTTCGGGCCGAACGGCCAGGTCCGCTCCCGGCGGGCCCAGAGCAGGAAGGCCACGCAGCCCAGGGCCAGCCAGGCCAGGGACCACTCGACGGGACGGCGGCCCGGGGCGTTGCGGTCGGCGCAGGCGTAGATCACGCACCAGCCGGCGAAGGCGACGGCGCCCGGCAGCGGGTAGAGCCACATGCGGTACGGGCGGGGCAGGTCGGGCCGGCGCTTGCGCAGGACCGTCAGCGCGACGATCTGGGCCAGCGCCTGCACGATCACCATGACCGTGGTGAGCAGCTGGATCAGGGTGACCAGATCGGTGTGGCGGCCGACCAGGAAACCCACGGCGGTGATCACGCCCATGGTGGCGAGGCCGAGCACCGGGAAGCGGTGCCTCGGGTGCAGAGTCGCGTACGGGCGGAAGAAGACCCGGTCGCGGGCGGCGTCGTAGGGCACCCGGGAGCCGCCGAGCAGGCCGGTGAAGACGGAGGCGAACGCGGTGACCAGGATGAGCACGGTCACCGTGCCGGCGGCGCCCCTGCCCCAGGTGTCCTCCAGGACCGCGGAGGCCACCGAGGTGGAGGCGATGTCGTGCGGGTCGGTCATCCGGTGCCAGTCGACCACGCCGAGCGTGCCGATCTGGAGCAGCAGGTAGATCACCATGATGCCGAGGACCGACAGGACGATGGAGCGCGGGAGCGTGCGGCCGGGGTCGCGGATCTCGGCGCCCATGTAGGCGGTCGTGTTGTAGCCGAGGTAGTCGTAGACACCGATGGTCAGGCCCGCGGCGAAGCCCGGCCAGACGTGTCCGCCGGCCAGGTCGAAGGCGCCCGCCGGATAGCTGAACGCCAGGTGCGGGCTGAAGTCGGTGGCCGCGGCGGCGATCACCAGCAGCACGGAGGCGATCATCACGGTCCACAACACGGCGGTGATCCGGGCGATGTGCTCGATGCCGCGCCACAGCAGGAGCACGACCAGGGCGATCACCCCGAGCCCGGTCAGGTCGCCTGCGGTCCGCCCCAGGCCGGGCGCGAGATAGCCGAGGTACTGCACGAAGCCGACCACGCCCGTGGACATGATCAGCGGGATGAAGAGCATCGCCGTCCACACGAACAGGAACGGCATCAGCCGGCCGGTGCGGTACCGGAAGGCCTGGCGCAGATAGACGTACGTGCCGCCGGAGCCGGGGAGGGCGGCGCCCAGCTCGGCCCAGACCAGCCCGTCGCACAGGGCCAGGACCGCCCCCGCGGCGAACCCGACAACCGCCTGCGGGCCGCCGAACGCGGCGACCATCAGCGGGATTGTCACGAACGGGCCGATGCCGCACATCTGGCTCATGTTGATCGCGGTCGCCTGGAACAGACCGACGCGGCGGACGAGACCACCCGGGGGTGGCGGACTACCGGACATGGGGCCTCCTGACGCGGGTGGCGCGGACGCCCGGCGCCGGCCGCGAGGCTCGTTGACACGGTCCCGGGGGCGACCTAGCGTGACCGCGATTAGTAAAGTTTCCTAACTTTACGGGCTGGAGACCGCCTTGTTCCCTCGCCCCGCCCACCGGCTCCCCTCGGCCGTCGCGCTCCTCGCCCTGGTCTGCTCCCTCGCCACCGGCGCCTGGACCGCCCCCGGGAAACCGGGCGGGCAGCACCGGACGGCACCGGTCACCCGCGTCCCCGGGACCGCCGGCAGCGCCACCCCGCTGTCCGGCTACGCCGTGCAGTCCACGGCGAAGGTGCGCGACGCGGCGGCGGAGGTGTCCTCGCCCGGCTACCCGGCGCGGGACTGGTACCCGGCGGGTCCCCGCTCCACGGTGCTGGCCGCGCTGCTGGCGAACGGTGTGTACGCCGACCCCTTCCGCTCCACCGCCCAGCGCGGGATCCCGCGGGCCGACTTCCAGGTGCCGTGGTGGTACCGCTCGGACTTCACCGTCGCGGACACCGCGCGGCGCACCTCCCTGGACTTCAGCGGAGTCGTGTCGGCGGCCGACGTCTACGTCAACGGGCGCCTGGTGGCACCGGCTTCGCGGGTCGCCGGCGCCTACACCCGCCATGAACTGGACATCACCGCGCTGGTGCGGCCGGGCGCCAACACGGTCGCCTTCCTGGTCCGGCCCAACGACCCGGACAAGGACCTGACCATGGGCTGGCTCGACTGGCTCCAGCCGCCGCCGGACCGGAACATGGGCCTGGTCCGGGACGTCCTGGTCCGCCGGGGCGGCCCGGTCGCGCTGCGCGACGCGCACGTGGTGACCGAGCTGGCCGTGCCGTCGCTCGCCACCGCCGGCCTGACGGTCAGGGCCCGGGTCCGCAACGACACGGGCGGCGCGGTCACGGCGCGGGTCGGCGGCCGGGCCGCCGGGACGCCGTTCTCCCGGGCGGTGCCGCTCGCCGCCCACGAGACGAAGACGGTCACCTTCTCCCCCGCCGACGTGCCCGGTCTGCGCCTGAGCGCGCCGAGGGTGTGGTGGCCGGCCGGGATGGGCGGGCAGCCGCTGTACGGCCTCGCTCTCACCGCCACCGTGGCCGGCACGGTGTCGGACACCGTGCACGACACCTTCGGCATCCGGGACGTGCGGGCCCCGCTGAACGCCGACGGCGCCCGGCAGTACTGGATCAACGGCCGGAAGCTGCTGGTCAAGGGCGGCGGCTGGTCGCCGGACGAGTTCCTGCGCTGGGACCGCCGCTATGCCGAGGACCGGCTGAAGTACGCCGTCGACCTGGGTCTGAACACCCTGCGGCTGGAAGGCCACCTGGAGCCCGACGAGTTCTTCGCCCTCGCCGACCGCCACGGCGTGCTCGTCCTGCCGGGCTGGGAGTGCTGCGACAAGTGGGAGGGCGAGGTCAACCCGACCGGTTCCGGGCAGAAGTGGAGCGCCGCCGACCACGCGGTGGCGCGGGCCTCGATGGCCGCCGAGGCCGCCCGCCTGCGCGGTCATCCGAGCGTGCTGTCCTTCCTGATCGGCAGCGACTCCGCGCCCGACGCCACGATCGAGAAGGGCTACCTGGACGCCCTGGAGGCGGCCGACTGGCCCGTTCCCGTGGTGCCCGCCGCGTCCGGGGCGTCCGCGCCGCGGCTCGGCGCCTCGGGCATGAAGATGACCGGCCCCTACGACTGGGTGCCGCCCGGCTACTGGTACGCCAAACGCGAGGGCGGGGCCACCGGCTTCAACTCCGA
Organism: Streptomyces sp. NPDC017095; assembly: GCF_044332325.1. NCBI lineage: Bacteria > Bacillati > Actinomycetota > Actinomycetes > Kitasatosporales > Streptomycetaceae > Streptomyces > Streptomyces sp. NPDC017095. The sequence continues at coordinate 256,579 of NZ_JBIROU010000012.1, read as the reverse complement.
GACCAGCGCGGGCCCGAGCATCCCGACCCTCGACACGCTGCGCCGGATGATGACGCCCGCCGAACTGGACACCTTGTGGAAGGACCCGGACGCCCGGCAGTACCACCGCTCGCCGTCCGCCACCTTCGGCACGCTCGCGATCTACGACAAGGCGCTCGCCGGCCGCTACGGCGCCCCGACCGGCCTCACCGACTACGTGCGCAAGGCCCAGCTCGCCCAGTACGAGAGCGTCCGCGCCCAGTTCGAGGCGTACCAGCGCAACGCGGCCGACGCCGAACGGCCCGCCACCGGGGTCGTCCACTGGATGTTCAACAGCGGCTGGACCTCGCTGCACTGGCAGCTGACGGACCGTTACCTGGACCAGAACGGCGCCTACTTCGGCGCGAAGAAGGCCAACGAGCCGCTGCACGCGCAGTACTCCTACGACGACCGCTCGGTCGTGGTGGTGAACAACCGGCCCGGCGCCGTGCGGGGCCTGACCGTGCGGGCCACGCTCTTCGACCCCGACGGCACCCGGAGGTACGACGAGACCGTCGCCGGGGTGACGGTGGACGGCGGCGGCGCGCACGCCACGCCGCTCGTCCTGCCGTCCACGGTGGGCGGGCCGGCGCGCACGCACCTGCTCCGCCTGGTGCTGACCGACCCGGACGGCACGGAGGTGAGCCGGAACGTGTACTGGCTCTCCACCGAGGCCGACAAACTGGACTGGGGCCGCACCACCTGGTACTACACGCCCACGACCGGCTACGCCGACTTCCGGGCGCTCGCCTCGATGGACCGGGTCCCGGTGGCGGCGACGGCGCGCACGCGGACGGCGGGCGGCCGGTCGACCACGACGGTGACGCTGCGCCGCGGCGGGAGCGGTACGGCACCCGCGCTGCTGACGGACGTGCGCGTCGTGGACGCGAAGGGCAGGCCGGTGCTGCCGGTGCGCTGGTCGGACAACATGGTGAGCCTGTGGCCGGGCGAGTCGGTGACGCTGACCGCCACCTACCGCACGGCCGGTCTGCGCGGTTCGGCGCCGGGTGTGCGGGTCTCCGGCTGGAACACGCCGGAACGGACGGTGCCGGCCGCGTGACACCGGCGGGGGCGGGCCCCGGCGGCCCGCCCCCGCCGTACCGGTTCAGCTCACGTCGAGCGCGGTGTCGTCCACGACGAACGACGTCTGGTACTTGGAGCCCTCGGTGCCGGTGAACTTCAGCGTGACGGTCTGCCCGGCGTAGCCGCCGAGGTCGAAGGAGCGCTGGGTGTAGCCGGTGGCGGCGTGCAGGTTGGAGTAGGTCGCCAGGGTGGCGAGGACCGTGCCGGAACCGTTGAGGACCTGCACCTTGAGGGTGTCGTAGGCCGTGGCGGTGGTGGTCTCGGCGGTGTCCACGTGCAGCTGGAAGCCGAACCGGGCGGAGCAGCCGGACGGGATGGTCACCGACTGGGCGAGCGTGTCGGTGGTGGCGGTGCCGTTGCCGTCGAGCCAGGCGTAGGAGGAGCCCGTACGGGGCGTCCGGGCGGTGGAGTCGGTGATGACACCGCTCGTGGCGGTCCAGGCGGTGGTCCCGGACTCGAAGCCGCTGTTGCCGAGGAGCTGGGCGGCGGTGCAGGTGGCCGGGCCGCCGCCGCTGCCGCCGCTCGCGCCGGACAGCCACTCGGTGGCGTTGAGCGCGAGGGCCGCGTTGGTGGCCCCGGTGTCGTGCCAGCCGTCGTAGAGGGTGTTGCCGGACTGGCCGGTGCCGTCGTCGGCCGGGGAGCTGTCGCCCCAGAAAGCCACCCGGCCGCTGCCGAAGGTGCTCGTGGCGAAGAAGGCGCCGGTGGTGCCGGAGTAACCGGTACGGTAGAGCAGGCCCTTGACGGCGGGGTTGTCGGCGGGCTTGAGGGTGGCCGTCGTGCCGCTGGCGATCAGGCTCTTGGTGACGGTGCCGAAGGAGCCGTGCAGGACCGGGTCGGTGCTGTCGCCGATCGCGGCCGGGTGGTCGGAGGAGATGCTCAGCGAGTCGACGGAGAAGCCGAACGGGTCGGTGGAGTCGACGCTGTTGTTCGTCATCAGGTCGTTGAAGATCTCGACCGCGTCGTAGCCGTCGTTGTTGCGGTCGGCTCCGGTGTGGTCGGAGATCATGAACAGTCCGCCGCCGTTCTTGACGAAGTTCATGATCGCCGTCTTTTCGGCGCTGGCGAACGGCGTGTTGGGTTCGGGCAGGACCAGTGTGTCGAACCGGGTGAGGTCGGTCGCGGAGGTGCCGCCGTAGCCGAGGGCGGAGCCGGCCGGGAGCGTCTTCAGGCTGTAGCCGCCGGTCTTCTGGAGCGCGACGCCCCAGGAGGACAGGGCGCCGGTCCAGTCCGTCTCGGCGGCCGGCGTGGCGTTCTGGCCGAGCGGGTCGGGCTGGCTGGTGGAGACGATCCAGTCGGCGTTGCCGGCGGTCTCGGCGTGGGCGTTGTCGAACAGGACGCGGTGCGTGACCGCCGCGTGGGCGGGCGTGCCGGTGCCGGTCTGGACGGCGACCGTGCCGAACAGCAGCGCCGAACCGGCCAGGACGGCGGTGCGGCCACGGCGGGATCTGCTGGATGTGAGCATCCGTCGAACCTCCCTGTGGGGCGGGGAAAGAGGCGGGGCGGCGCCAAGTCTGCGCGCGTAGAACCTGTTTGAGGTGTCTTCCACACGTCGCTTGGTTGAAAGGTACATGGCATGGCGGGCCGGTGGACAGAGGCTCCCCGGGGCAGCCGCGTGACCGCGCCTGCAGCGGGCACATGCGACAGCAGCAAGGTACGCGAGCGAGAACGCCGAAGAGGGAAGACCATGGAGATTTCGGGCATTGTCAGCGCGATCCTGATCGGCATCGTCATCGGTGTGCTGGGCCGGCTGGTCGTCCCCGGACGGCAGCACATCGGTGTCCTGTGGACCATCGCCGTCGGCATCGTGGCCGCGCTGGTGGGTTCGGCGATCGCCGCCGGACTCGGGGTCGCCGACACCGACGGGCCCGACTGGATCGAGTGGCTGATCCAGATAGCGCTGGCGGCCGCGGGCGTGGCCGCGCTGGACCGGGTCCGGGCCCGGCGCTGAGTCAGTTCCCGTAGAGGTACGGCGTGGTGGTGCTCAGCGCCTGGAAGCCCAGACGGGCCAGGATCGGGCGGCTCTGGGCGGAGGCGTCGACCTGGAGGTGGCGGTAGCCGAGGGCGGCGGCGACGCGGGCCCGGTGGGCGACCAGCGCGCGGTACACGCCCCGGCCCCGCCAGGCCGCGACGGTCCCGCCGCCCCACAGCCCCGCGAACGGGGTGCCGGGCACCGGCTCCAGCCGGGCGGCGGCCACGGGTTCGCCGTCGGCGAGCGCCACCACGGCGACCACCGCGCCGGGATCGGCCGCCAGGCTCGCGAGCAGCAGGCGCCGCAGCCGGCCTCCGTCGGCGCCGAACACCTCGTCGTGGACGTCCGCCACCAGCCCGACCCCGGCCGGGTCGGTGACCTGGGCGAAACGGATGCCGGCCGGGGCGCCGGGGCCGTGCGCGAGACCGGCCGCCTCGCCGGTCATCAGGGTCTCCGCGGGCTCGGCCCGGAACCCGGCGGCGAGCAGCCGGTCACCGAGATCCGCCGGCTCGTCGTGGGCGTACAGCTTCCACTCGAAACCCCGGCCGAGGCCGGTGAAGCGGGCGATCTGGTCCTGTATCGCCCGGTCCGCGCCCGCCGCGTCCAGCCCGGACCAGAGCACGCCGTTCCAGCCCGGGGCGTCCGCGACCTGCCGCACCACCCCGCCGGTCCGCTCGATCCGGGCCCCGGGCCCGTCGGGCCGGGCATCGCGGCGGATCAGCTGGTCGTAGCGGGCGAGCAAGGCGGCAGGATCCATGACGCCACTCCAGCACGGGCGGCCGGGTCCGGACAACGGGATTTCGCCCCCGCGCCGGCCGGACGCGGACAGCGGGGCCCGGGGGCCGAATCAGCCGGCGTCCGGCCGTATCCGGCGGGCGAGTCCGCCACTGTCCGGCCGTATCCGGCGGCGGGTGTGCCATGGTCCGGCCCTGCCGGCGGGCGAGCCCGCCGCTGCCCCGCCGTACCCGGCAGGTGCGTCAGCCGTTGTCCGGCCGTACCGCCGCCAGGTAGGCGGTGAGCCGGTCGCGGTTGCGGGCCAGGCAGTCGATGCGGGCCTGGATGCGGTCGACGTGCTCCTGGAGCCGGGCGACCGTCTCCGCCGGCACGGTGTCCGGGGACGGCACGAGATGGCCCGGCCCGCACAGGTACGGCAGGATCGCGCGGATCATCTCGGTGGTGAGCCCCGAGTCCAGCAGGCCCCGCAACTGGCGCACCCGCGCGACCGCGGACTCCGGATAGCTGCGGTAGCCGTTGCCGGTGCGGTCCGGGTCGAGCAGGCGCTGCTCCTCGTAGTAGCGCAGCAGCCGGGTGGGGACGCCGATGCGCCGGGACAGTTCGCCGATCCGCATGCGGCCTCCCGGACCCGAGCTTGACCTTCCCACTGATGTGAGCGTTCGACCATGCTCGCATGACCCAGTCCTCCCAGGTCAAGGGCGGTCGTCTGCCGTGGTCGGGGCTGCTCGCCCTGTCCTGCGCCGCGTTCACCGCCGTACTGACCGAACTCCTCCCGGCGGGCCTGCTGCCCGTCATGGCGGCCCCGCTGCGGGTGTCCGAGTCCCGGATCGGCTTCCTCGTCACCGCGTACGCCGCCGCCTCCTTCGTGGCCGCCGTCCCGGTCACCGCGGCGCTGCGCGGGCTGCCCCGGCGGCCGGTACTGTGCGGCGCGCTGCTGGGCTTCGCCGTCAGCGATGCGCTGGTCGCGCTGTCGTCGTCGTACCCGCTCACCGTCGCGGCCCGGCTGCTCGCCGGGGTGATGGGCGGCACGCTGTGGGCGATGCTCGCCGGTTACGCGGCCCGCATGGTGCCCGCGGAGCGGCGCGGCCGGGCCATCGCGGTGGTCCTCGCCGGGATCACCGTGGCCCTGGCGTGCGGGGTGCCCGCCGGTACCGCGCTGGCCGGGGCGCTGGGCTGGCGGGCCGCGTTCGCCGCCCTGGCCCTGCTCGCCGTGCTGCTCGTGGGCTGGATACGGCTGCGGGTGCCCGGCTTCCCGGGCGAGCCGGCCCACGCGCGGGTGCCGCTGTCGCGGGTCGCGGTCCGCCCCGGCATCCGCCCGGTGCTGTCGGTCACGCTGTGTCTGCTGCTGGGCCACCAGGTGATGTACACCTACGTCGTCCCGTTCGCCGCGCGGGCCGGGTACGGGCGTACCGGCGTGCTGCTCGCGGTGTTCGGGACCGCGACGGTGGCGGGCATCTGGCTCACCGGGGTGCTGGTCGACCGGTGCCCGCGGCCCGCGCTGCTCGGGGCGCTCGCGCTGATCGCGGCCGTGCTGGCGGTCCTGGGTCTGGCGGCCCGGACGCCCGGGGCGCTGACCGGCGCGGTCGCGCTGTGGGGCGTGGCGTTCGGCGGGGCGCCCACGCTGGTCCAGACGGCGCTGGTCGACGCGGCGGGGCCCGCCGACGCCGATGTGGCGACCGCGTTGCAGACCACGGTGTACAACGCGGGCATCGCCGCCGGTTCGCTCACCGGCGGTCTGGCGCTGGACGCGCTGGGCGCCGGGGCGCTGCCGTGGACCGCGCTGCCGCCGGTGCTGCTGGCGCTGACGACGGTCGCGCTGGCCCGCCGGCACGCCTTCCCGGCCGTGCGGAGCGCCGCCGCCTCCGGGGGCGGGTCGCTGGCCGAGCCGGGCGCGGTGGGCGTAACCTGCCCGGCCGGAGATCATGACGTGCGGAGGAGTGCCGATGGTGCGCGACGGTGAACTGCGGTATCTGCGCCGCTGTGTGGAGCTGGCCGAGGAGGCGCTGGACGCCGGTGACGAGCCGTTCGGGTCGGTGCTCGTGGCCGGGGACGGCACCGTGCTGGCGGAGGACCGCAACCGGGTGGCGGGCGGGGACCACACCCGGCACCCGGAGTTCGAACTGGCCCGCTGGTCGGCGGCGCACCTGACACCCGGGCAGCGGGCGGCGGCGACCGTCTACACGTCCGGCGAGCACTGCCCGATGTGCGCGGCGGCACACGCCTGGGTGGGGCTCGGCCGGATCGTGTACATCGTCTCCTCTGAACAACTGTCCGCTCTGCTCGGTGAGTTGGGCGTGCCCGCGCCGCCCGTGCGCACCCTGCCGGTGCGGGACGTCGCGCCCGGGGTGGCGGTGGAGGGGCCGGTGCCCGCCCTGGTGGAGGAGGTACGGGACCTGCACCGCCGCCGCCACGCGGCCCGGCTGGGCTAGGAGTCAGCCGAGTTCGAGCGTGGTGACGCCGAAGATCCGCTCCCGGGCGTGGGCGCGGACCGGGCCGGTGTACATGCGCGCGGTCTCGAACGAGGGCCGCAGTCCCGCCTCTTCGGCGAGGGCGAGGCCGGCCGTGTTGGGCTCGGGGACGTCGATGGCGACCTCGCTCCCGGCCGTGCCGGCGGTGAGGGCGGCGAACAGGGCCCGGGCGTCGGCGGCGGTGTCCGCGAAGAGCGGGCCGATGCGCAGGCTGTCGTGGCCGGGCCGGATCACGCCGTAGCCGGTCAGCCGCCCGCCGTCCTCGCGGACGAGGGCGCGGTGGCCGGGGGTGGTGAGCCACGCGGCGAGGAACCGGGGGCGGTCGGCGGGGTGGCAGGCGCTGTCGTAGGCGGTGAGCGCGGGCAGGTCGGCAGGTCCGGCCGGGCGGACGCCGGCGGGCGGCCGGGTCTCGGCGGCGGGACCGGTGAAGCGGAGGGTGCGGTAGGCGGGCCGGAAGCCGGACTGCCGGTAGTTGTCCTGCTGGGCGACGACTCCGTCCAGGCCGACGGTCCGGCCGCCCGCGTGCGCCAGGGCGGTCTTCCAGGTGGTGAGGCCGTGTCCCTGACCGCGCAGGCCGGGGCGGACCAGATAGCAGCCGAGGAAGGCGTAGTCGGGACCGTGGTTCACCACGGAGACGGCGGAGACCGGCTCCCCGTCGATCCGGCCGAGGAAGAACCCGTCGGGATCCTGGGCGAAGAACGCCGGCCCGTCGGACAGCCCCGGATTCCAGCCCTCCGCCGCCGCCCACCCGCTGATCACCGGCCAGTCGGCGAGGGTGGCCTGCGTGACGACGAGGTCGTGGTGGGCCGCAGAGGTCATCGGTGCGCTCCGTTTTCCGTCGGGGTCGGCTGTCGTGCGGCCCGGCTGACGGCCGGTCCGCCCGCAGCATCCTCGCGGATCACCGGAGGCCGCGCCACGGGCCGCCGTCCTGCCGGGGTGACCCGTGCCTGCCGTCGAGGGTGCCGCGTGCCTGCGGTCCGGGGTGCGGGCACCGGCACGGAGGGTGCGCAGGATACGGCGGCTGGTGCCGGGCCGCCCGTCCGGAGGCGGCCCTTCCGGTGGCCGTCTATGGTGATCCGAGGGCGCGGCCCCCGGTCCTCGGGCGGGCGCCCCGGGAGGCGATCGATGCTGGTCAAGCTGTCCACACGGCCCGCCCTGCGGCGCTGCGCGAGTGCCTCGGCGCTCGCTCTGGCACTGCTCGGCGCCGGGCTGCCCGCGGCCGCCGCCGGCCGGCCGCAGCCCGACCTCGCCCGGTTCTACCGGCAGGAACCGGTCTGGGCCGCCTGCCGGGGCCCGGACATGCCCGGGGACCTGGAGTGCGCGAAGGTCACCGTCCCGCTCGACTACGCCCGGCCGGACGCGGGCACCCTCGACGTGGCGCTGGCGCGCTACCGCGCCACCGGGGCGTCACACGGCTCGGTGCTGCTGAACTTCGGCGGCCCCGGCGGCGCGGGCATCCCCGAACTGGCCACCGAGGGCAGGCAGTTCATGGACCTGACCGACGGTTACGACGTGGTCACCTTCGATCCGCGCGGGGTCGGCCGGTCCTCTCCCGTCTCGTGCGGCGAGGGCGACGGCGCGGCCTCCACCGGGCCCGGTCTGGGCGCCGACCCGGCCCGTCCGCAGGCGTTGTTCCGGCAGTTGCGGCAGGCGGCCGACCAGTGTGCGCGCGCCTCCGGTCCGGTGCTGGCGCACATCGGCACCGTGAACGCCTCCCGCGACCTGGACGTCATCCGCCAGGCGCTCGGCGACGGGAAACTGAACTACCTGGGCTTCTCCTACGGCACCCGGCTCGGCGCGGTGTACGCGGCGCAGTTCCCGGGCAAGGTCGGCCGGATGGCGCTGGACGGCGTGGACACGCTCACCGAGCCGCCCGCCGAGGAGGCGCTGGCGGGCGCCGAGGGACAGCAGACGGCGCTGGAGGACTTCCTGGACTGGTGCACGACGGATCTGGGCTGCCCGTTCGGGCAGGACCGGCGTGCGGCCGGGGACGAGGTGGTCCGGCTGGTGCGCTCGCTCGACCGGAACCCGGTGCCGACGGACTTCGGCGGCGCGTTCACCGGGCAGGACCTGGTGGGCGCCGTCAGCCGGGCCCTCTACAGCAAGGACCTGTGGCCCTCGCTGGAGCGCGCGCTGGTCTCCCTGGTGGAGGACGGGGACACCCGGCGGGTACTGGCCTTCGCCCTGGGCGGCATCGGCCTGCCCGGCGGCCGTCCCCCGGCGGACGGCGGACTGTCCGGCGACCGGCCCCGGACGGACGGCGGCCTGCCCGGCCGGTCCCGGACGGACGGCGGGCTGGTCGACACCGAGGACGTCCCCGCGGACAACCTGCCGGCCGCCCTGATCGCGATCAACTGCGCGGACGACCCCGACCGGCCCGACGCGGCACGGCTCACCGCGGACCTGAAGCGGCTGCGGGCCGCGTACGACCAGGCGTCGCCGGTCTTCGGCCGCTACCGGCTCACCCAGGTGCTGATGTGCTACGGCCGGCCCAGGGGCACCGACTTCATCCGGAACCGGGTCAAGGACGTGCACTCGGCGAAGATGCTGCTCGTGGGCACGCGCGGCGACCCGGCGACGCCGTACCGGTGGACCGTGGAGACCGCCCGCCGGCTGGGCCCCTCCGCGGTGGTGCTGGACAACAAGGGCGAGGGCCACACCGGCTACTCCTCCTCGCGGTGCGTGCACCGCAAGGTCGACGACTTCCTGCTCTACGGCACCCTGCCCGCGAGCGGCAGCTCCTGCCCGGCGAACGCCGCCGGCGCGGGCGCCGCCCCGGACGGCGCCGGCTGATCCCGCGCCCCCGCCGTCGCCCGGACCCGAGACGAGACGTGACACGACCGGGTGACGATGGGGCACCGGGGCAACCTCCCGGCCGCGCCGGGCGTCCCACCGGACAGGTGGCTCCGGCCGCCGTCCTCCCGTACCCGACCACGACAGGGGACTCCTCATGCGCCTCCGTGCCGCCCTCGCCGTACCCGCCGCCGTCTCGGCCGCCGCGGTGGCCCTGGTGCTGACCGCGCCGCAGAGCCAGGCCGCCGCGCGCCCCGAGCGGACCGCCCGGTGCACGGAGCAGTCGCTGACGGTCCGGGCGAAGGCCGCGGCCGGGGACCCGACCGTGCTGCGGGTCGCCGTCACCAACCGCGGCGGCCGGGCCTGTGCCGTCGACCGTGTGCCCACGGTGACCTTCGGGGACCTGGACGGGGCCGCGCTGCCGGTCCCGGCGGACGGCACCGGCAGCTACCGGCTCGCGGCGGGCGGCACCGTCTACGCCGGCGTGCGCACCATCGTCGACCCGGCGGACCCGGAGGCCCGCCGGACGGACTCGGTCACGGTGGCGGCGTCGGCCGCGCACTGGGGCCGTTCGTTCACCGCGGCCGAGCTCGGCACCGGGCGGCAGGTGCTGGTGTGGGAGCCGGTGACGACCTGGTGGCAGCCGACGGCCGCGGCGGCGGACCGGGCGATCGGGCTCAGCTGAGCACCAGCTCGGGCGCGTAGAGGTCGAGCCAGCCCGCCAGGTCCAGGGCGCGTTCCAGACCGCGCCGGGCCGCCTGGGTGCTGACCGGCGTGTCCTGTTCGGCGGCCTGCCGGACGCGGTCCCGGTCGACCAGGTCGAAGACCGGATGGGAGGGCCGGGACAGCAGCTCCTTGACCTGCTCCTGGAGGGCGCGGGCGTACCGCGGGTCCTGGGTGGACGGGTACGGGCTCTTCACCCGGTCGTACACCGAGCGCGGCAGGACGTCCGCCGTCGCCTCCCGCAGCAGGCTCTTCTCCCGGCCGTCGAAGGACTTCAGGGCCCAGGGCGTGTTGTAGACGTACTCGACCAGCCGGTGGTCGCAGAACGGCACCCGGACCTCCAGGCCGACGGCCATGCTCATCCGGTCCTTGCGGTCGAGCAGCATGCGCACGAAGCGGGTCAGGTGCAGATGGCTGATCTGCCGCATCCGGAACTCGAAGTCGCTCTCGCCCTCCAGCCGGTCGATGCCGGCCACGGCCGTGCGGTAGCCGTCGGCCACATAGCCTTCGAGGTCAAGGGACTTGGTGATGTCGCTGCGCACCACGTCGGCGTCCTCGCCGAAGTGCCGGCCCATGGTCGCCAGCCAGGGGAAGGTGTCGGCGCGGCGCGCCTCCTCGTCGAAGAACTGGAGGTAGCCGCCGAAGACCTCGTCGGCGGACTCGCCGGACAGGGCGACCGTGGACTTCTGCCGGATCGCGCGGAAGAGCAGCAGCAGCGAGCTGTCCATGTCGCCGAGGCCGGCCGGCAGGTCGCGGGCCCGGATCACCAGCTCGCGCACGGCGGGGTCGGCGAGGGCCTCGGAGTCGAGGACGATGTCCTGGTGGTCGGTGCCGGCGAGCCGGGCCACGTCGTGGACGAAGGGCGTGTCGGGAGTGCCGCGCAGTTCGTCGGCGACGAAGTTCTCGGACTGGCCGACGAAGTCGACGGCGAAGCTGCGCACCTTCTCGCCGGTGGCGCCGAGTTGCCGGGCGGCGAGCGCGGTCATGGCGGAGGAGTCGAGGCCGCCGGAGAGCAGGGTGCAGCGCGGTACGTCGGCGACGAGCTGGCGGCGCACGATGTCGTCGAGCAGCGAGCGCACGGTGGCGATCGTGGTGTCGCGGTCGTCGGTGTGCGGGCGGGTCTCCAGCTGCCAGTACACGCGGGTGGACAGACCGGAGCGGTCGACGGTGACGACGGTGCCGGGCTCCACCTCGCGCATGCCGTCCCAGATGGCGTGCCCCGGGGTCTTGACCATGACGAACAGCTCGCGCAGGCCGTCCAGGGTGACGCGGCGCCGGGCCAGCGGGTTGGCGAGGATCGCCTTGGGCTCGGAGCCGAACAGGACGCCGTCGACGGTCGGGTAGTAGTAGAAGGGCTTGATGCCCATGCGGTCGCGGATCATCACCAGCTTGTCGTGCCGGCCGTCCCAGACGGCGAACGCGTACATGCCGTTGAGGCGTTCGGCGACCTTGTCACCCCACTCCAGGTAGCCGTGCAGCACGACCTCGGTGTCGGAGTCGGTGGTGAACCGGTGGCCGCGGTCGGTCAGTTCCCGGCGCAGTTCGGTGAAGTTGTACGCCTCGCCGGAGTAGACCAGGGCGATGGTGCCCGCGGGGGTCGCCAGGGTCATCGGCTGCCGGCCGCCGGGGAGGTCGATGATGGCGAGCCGGCGGTGACCCAGGGCGGCGGGGCCCTCGGTCCAGGTGCCCCGGTCGTCCGGGCCCCGGCAGGCCATCGTCTCGGTCATCGCATCCAATGCGGTGGCTTCGGTGGTCAGATCACGGTCGTAAGAGACCCATCCCGTAATGCCGCACATGCGCTACCTCCTCACCTCCGGCTGTCGGCGTGCCCACGCTCACCTGCGGATTTCCCAGCTGGCGGACGGCCGCCCGACAAACCAGTTGTATCGAGCATCTATCTACGAGCGTCCGTCAGGCATCCGGCCGAGTCAACGTGGCGGTAACCCGGGACAGCCGTCCACCCCCCGGTTTCGGCCGCGTTTTGCCTCAGCGAAATGCACAGAGCCGCGCGTTCTCGCACATCAGGCGACAGGAACCGGCCACAAGCAAAAAGTTCCTCAAGTAAACGGCGTGTTACAGATTCGCGATCAGAAACACCCACCCTCGCGCCCCGGCGGACCCGTGACGGCGCGCGACCCTCCGCCTCCGGGCCGCGGAACGAAACCGACCTGCCCGGATTACCCCGAATGCCGTAAAGGTGATTCCGCCCTATCGTGCTGTTCATGGAGCACGCACTGAGTCCCGCGACCCTCGCCGAACTGCGGCGCCCGCGCCCCTATCCGGCGGTATCCGTACTGACCCCGACGCATCGCCGGGAACGCGGCAGCGGCCAGGACCCGGTCCGGCTGCGCAACGCGCTCACCGAGGCGCGCCGCCGCCTGGAGTCCGATCCCGCCGTGACCCGCGAGCGGCGCGCCGATGTCGAGGCACAGCTCGACCGCGCCCTGGCCGAGGTGGACCTCACCCACGCCGAGGACGGCCTGGTGATCTTCGCCGCGCCGGGCGAGCACCAGGTGTGGTCCCTGGCTCGGACCGTCCCCGAACGGGTGGTGCTGTCCGACACCTTCCTCACCCGCAATCTGGTCTCGGCCCACGCGGCCGAGCGGCCGTTCTGGGTGCTGTCGCTCTCCGCCGACCGCGCCACGCTGTGGAGCGGCGGCGCCGGCCGGGTGGTCGAGGACCACTCCGGCGGCTTCCCGCTGGCACACGTGCGGGAGGACTTCGACGCCCAGCGGCAGATGCGGATCGGCGACCAGCCGAGCACGTTCCGTGACGAGGGCACGCGCCACTTCCTGCGCGAGGCGGACACCGCCATGGGCGCGGTCCTGCGCGCCGACCCCCGCCCGCTGTACGTCACCGGCGAGCAGGCGGCCCTGTCCCTGATGGACGAGGTCGGCACCGGTGCCGCGCGGTCCGCCGTGCGGGTGCGGCACGGCGGTCTCGCCCACGCCGGCCCGGACGCCGTGTGGCAGGCGGTCAGTCCGGTGCTGGAGGCGGAGACCCGCAGGAACGCCGCGTCCGTCGTGCGGGAACTCACCGCGGCGCGCGGGCGCCGGGCCTACGCGGCCGGCGTGGACGAGCTGTGGCAGAGCGCCCGGGACGGCCGGGTCCGGCTCCTCGCCGTCGAGGAGAACTACCGCACGACGGTCCGCGAGACCGGTGATCATCTGGTGCCGGCCGAGTCGGGCGACCTCGACACCCGGGACGACATCGTGGACGAGATCGTCGAACGGTGCCTGGAGACCGGCGCCGACGTCCGCTTCGTCCCGGACGGCACGCTGGGCGAGGCGCACGGCATCGCCTGCGTGCTGCGGTACTGAGCCGCCTCACGGCCGCGCTCCCCGCACGGGTGCTCTGCCGGACGTGGCCGACACCGGGTGCCGGCCACATGGGAGCGGATCACATGGGGGCGGATCACATACAACGCCTGACCAGGTGGTGAGCGGTGCCACGGTCGAGGCCGTCGCCGGGCCCGCTCACACCCCGCCGAACAGGGCGCTCAATCCCCGCTCGACCACTCCGGTCACGTCCTCCCGGCCGCCGGGCACCATCGCGTACGTGCGCAGCAGGAAGCGGCGCAGGGCGGAGACCTCGAACAGCAGCAGGGCCACGCCGTGCGGCGAGTGGAACTCCAGGAGCGTGCGGGGGGGGCCGGGCCGCCCCCCCCCCCCCCCCCCCGGCCCGCCCGGGGGCCCCGCCCCCCCCCCCCGCCGGGGGCCCCCGCCGAGGCCCGGGGCCCGCCCCCCCCGCCCGCCCGCCGCCC